>DASWSH010000182.1:0-10246 GCA_036402735.1 Solirubrobacteraceae bacterium
GCGAGCGGCACGCGCGCCGAGCCGTGGTAGTTCACCGCGACGCTGCCGTCCGGCAGCCAGACCGCCTGCGCCACCCGTCGCTCCGGCCACACGCGCAGGCGCACGTGCGAGGAGCGAAGCCGCTCGGACGTGTCGCGAAGCAGGATCACGTTGGCGCCGCCGCCGTTGGACTTGATCGCGTCGGGCCAGCGCTCTGCGAGCGCATGGCGCAGCGGCAGCGCCGAGTTGCGCGATGTCAGCACGGCAGCGCCGCGCGCCGCGCACGCCGCCGCCAGATCCGCCGTCCACCACGGCGGCACCTCCTGCAGCAGCGCGACATCCCAGCGCCAGCCCGCGAGCATCGAGGCGAACTCCAAGCGCAGCGACCGTCCGGCTGCGGGCACGGAACGGCCGTGGAACAGGTTCCACGTGAGCACGCATGTGCTCACGGTCTCGCGCGTTTTCAGTTCTGCGCGCCGCCGAAGCCCTTGATGGCCTCGGTCATCCCCGACGGCGTGTCGCGGATCTGCGAGAAGCGCACGACCGTCACCACGTCTTCGGCCGATACCTCGCGGCCGTAGATCTGTTCGAGGAACCCGATCAGCTCCTCGTGACGGCGGAACTCGGGGTTGTCGTGCTTGATGTCGCGCGGCGAGAGGTCGGCCAGCCTCATCACCTCGACCTGGTCGATCACGGCATCGAAGATGCGCTGCCGCGGCGAGTACTGGAAGCCGATCGTGACGAGCACCAGTTGGTTCTTGCGGTACTTGCCCGACTTGTCGCCCAGCCTGATCGTGGCGGTCTTGCGACCCCGCTTGAGCTCGTCCGCGAAGATCGTCGAGTAGAAGTTCAGGACCTGCATCGGCACGGCAGGCTAGCGCTCTTTGCCCAAATAGGCGATCGCCGCAGCGACCATGTCACGCTCGGCTGCATGGCTCAGCTCGCGCCGCGCGCGATCGAGCTCCAGCCAGCGCACCTCCTCGACCTCGTCGTCGTGGTCGGCGATGTCGCCGCCGGCGTAGTCGAACAGGAAGAAAGAGACGGACTTGCCGATCGTGCGCCCGTCGCGGCGGTACCAGTAGCGCGTGTCGCCAAGCTCGGTGACCGGCTCGCCGATCACGCCCGTCTCCTCGCGAACCTCGCGCTGCGCCGCCTGCACGGGCGTCTCGCCGGGGTCGACGTGGCCCTTCGGCAGCGCCAGCACGCGCCCGCCGTTGGCAGCGCGGCGCGTCGGCACGATCACGACGACCTGCCCGTCGCGCACGACCACGCCGCCGGCGGAGAACTCGCGCGCCTGCCCCCTGCCCGGGCGGCGCGCCGGCCGTTGGCCCGGCGCCGCCTCAGAAGACATACTGCTGAAGCGCCGCGGGGTTGTGCACGACCAGGCGTCCGCGGCCCTGCGAGATCACGCCGGCCCGCTCGAGCACCGCCAGGAAGCGGCTGGCGGACTCGCGCGAGGAGCCCGCGAGCTGTGCGAGATCGGCCTGTGTGGCGGTGACGAGCACGTCCGCTTCGGGCTTGCCCGCCTCGATCTCATCGCGCACGAGGTTTGCGAGCACGACCGCCACGCGACTCTGAACGGTCTGAAAGGACTGGCGCGAGAGGCGCTCGTTGGTCTCGCGCAGGCGACGCCCCAGCGCGATCACCAGGCGCATCGAGATCTCGGCGTGCTCGGTCATCAGCCGCCTCATGTCAGGCCCCAGCACTCCCACCACGCTCGTCGTCTCGATCGCCTCGACGGTCGCCGAGCGCAGCTCGTCCTCGAACATCGCCAGCTCGCCGAAGATGTCGCCGGGCCCGAACGTCGCGAGCGTGATCGTGCGTCCGTCGCCATGCGTGCGCACAGCGCGCGCATGCCCCTCGCGCACCACGTAGCAGGTGTCGCTCGCGTCGCCCTCGCGGAACACCGCCTGGCCGGGCTCGAATGTGCGCGGCACCGCCATCGCTGCGATGCGCTCCAGATCGGCCCGCTCGAGCGTCGAGAACACCGGCACACCGCCAAGCAGCTGGACGACCTGATCGGTGCTTGCTGCCATCGCTGAAGTCAATACCACAACGGACGAAACTCCTCATGCGCCGAAGGTATCTTCACAACATGCCCTCCCCTCAGCGCCGGCTGCTGCCGGCGGCGCTCCCCGTGCTCTGCACCGGCTTGCTGCTGCTGCTGTCCGCGGGCCCCGCCGCGCAGGCGCGGCTCGATCTCGCCGCCGCGAAAGGCAAGGGCGAAGCGACGCTGCTGAGCGCGCTGCTGCGCTCGCGCGAACTGTGGGCGACGATCGACGTGTGCAATCCCGCCGACCAGCGCAACATGATCGGCGTGCGCGGCTCGATGCCGGGTGACAGGCATGCGGGAGACACGATGTGGATGAGCTTCCGCCTGCAGTACCCGAACAGCGTGACGAAGAAGTGGACGGATCTGTCGAGCACCGTGACCAGCTTCGTCGTCGTCGGCCACGGCGGCTCGGTGCGACAGGGTGGCCGCAGCTTCCTGCTCGTGCCGAAGGCGGGGCGGGCGCCGTCGACGTTGCGCGGTTTCGTCAACTACCAGTGGCGGCGCGGCTCGCGCGTGCTGCAATCCGGCACACGCGAAACCTCGGCCGGCCACTCCAGCCGCGCCGGCGCCGACCCGCCCGGCTTCAGCGCCGCGACCTGCGTAATCGGCTGAGCAGCCGCCGCGCGCTCAGCGCGCGCGGTCGAACAGCCGCGGGTCGTTGGTGATGATGCCGTCCACGCCCATCGCGGTGAGCCGCTCGATCATGCGCGCGTCGTCGACCGTCCACACGTAGAGCTCGCCGCCGCCTTCGCGCACGGCCCGCAGCAGCGCCTTCGTGACCACTCGCCAGTGCGCCATGATCGCGTCGAAGCGTCCCGCCTGCAGCGCCGCGCGCGCACGCCCTGGCAGCGTCGCGCGGTAGCCCGTGAGAAACGCCAGCGCCGGGATCGCGGTGAGCATGTCGGTCGTGTAGTCGCGCCGTACGCGCGGCACCGACCAGCCGAGGCGCACGCGTGGCTCGGCAGCGCGCACCTGCGCGAGTCCCGCCGGGAACATCCCGCTGATCAGCGTGCGCTCGATCAGGCCGTGCTCGCGTAGCGCCGCCAGCGCGCGCAGCTCGTAGCCCGGCAGCTTCACGTCCACGTCGAACTCCAGCGCAGCGAACTGCTCGGAGCTGAGGTGCGCGAGCGCTTCCTCGAGCGTCAGCCGCGGACGCGAGCGCAGGTCCTCGTAGTCGTGCGCGATCAGCAGCTCTCCGCTGCCGTCGCGGCGCTCTGAGAGCACGTCCAGCTCGATCATGTCGACGTCGTGGTGGCGCGCGGCGTCGAAGCTCGCCAGCGTGTTGCCCGTCTCGATGTGGGCTGCGCCCTTGTGGCCGACGCGCCGCGGTCGTCTGCGCTCGCTCATCGCGGCGAACCTTCGCAGAGTCGCCGCGACGTAGCCGGCCCGCGCGAGCGGCGAGCCGCGGCCGCTCAGCCGGTGCCGCGGCGATCCTGAGCGGCCGCGATCACGTCGATCGTGGCCTTCGAGCCGATGTATGGCGCGAGCACGGTGAAGGTCAGGTGATCGACGAGCGCCGGCACGCGCGCGAGCCTGTTGCTGCTGACGAACGTGGAGATGATCCCCCACAGCGCGCCGGTCACGGCTTCGCGTGCGATGAGCGGTCCGCGGTGCGGCGTGGGCCCGCGCTCCGCCAGCATCGTCGTGAACTCGTCGACGGCGCGCGTCATGCGGCCGATCATGCCCGGGCCCACTTCGAACAGGTCGACGAACGCGATGCGCAGCAGCGCCTGTCGGGCAGCGAGATGCTCGACGAACGCGGCGATCGTGTTGTAGACGGCCTCCTCCCAGCTGTCCGCGCTCGTCATCTGCGGCCGCACCGCCTCGATCGCTTCGCGCACGAATTCGTCGATCACGGCCAAGAAGCACTCTTCCTTGTTGGCGAACTGGCGATGGAAGGCCTCCGTCGAGACCCCCGCGAACTGCGCGATCTGCGGATCGCTGAGGCCTGCGTAGCCCTCGTCGAGCGTCAGATGCACGACGGAGCCGAGCACGCGTGCGCGCTTGTCTTCGCGTATCAGGAACGCGGCGGGCGCGGGCGGACGGCGCACCGGCTGGGCGATCGTGAGTGTGCGCAGGCGACCGCCCGGCGGCAGCCGGTAGGACCCGATCCAGTCGAGCACTTCGTCTGTCAGGCCGAGCAGCTCGCGATGCCTGCCCTCCAGCATGCGCGTGAACGCGACATGGCGCACGCCCGCGACCACGGCGCGCGAGGTGAGCTGCGGGAACACGACCTCCTTCGGCGCCAGCTGCAGAGCGGTTGCGACGATCCGCTCGAACGTCGATCCCGCCAGCTGCATCCGCTCGCGCGCGTTCTGGCCGATGCCGAGCGCATCCACGAGCACGAGGCGCGGGCCCTTCGGGTCTCGCCCGGCGTCGTCCAGCAGCGTCTTGCAGGAAGCGTGCAGGCGGTTTTCCCAGCCGCGCTCGGTCAGCCACGCTTCGAGCACGCGCCTACGGTACTGCGCCACGACGATCTCGTACGTGCCGAGCAGGCAGTGTTCCTTGTTCGGGAACAGTTCGTAGAACGCCCGCCGCGACACGCCCGCGAGCGCGATCACGTGCGCGACGGTCGTCTTCTGATAGCCGCGCTGCGCGACCGATTCGATCATCGCGCCGTAGATGCGACTGCGCTGGTTGCGTTCCACTTCCTCGCGCTCCATCCCGTTCGGTCCGTGCGGCAGCCGCCGATACAGAGGTGCGAGCTGCGTTCCGTTCGTGCTTTGGCCCATCCCGTTTTTCCAAATAGTGGGTTTTGAAGACGTATTGACGGGTATTTCGGTGGCAACATCTATCCCCATAGTTCGAATTGCGCCACAGGTGTTTCCCTTGCGGACAACTGTCTGAGCGAGACAACGCGGTGATTCGCAAGGACCGCCTGCTGAGCCCGCAAATCCGGCATCCGAGCTTCGGGGCAGCAGCACGTGCGCGCCCGGCGCGCGGACCAGGCGGCCGGCGTGCGGCGGGCGCCGCTCGGTCGCGCACGGCAGGTGTGCGCTCGCTCCTCGGGCGCCGTTCGGTCGCGCGCAGCGCCCGCGCGCTCGCTCCTCAGGCCCCGGCTCGGCCGCACACGGCGGCCGCGCGCTCGGTCAGGCCTCGGTCAGGCGTCGGGCGTCGGGCGTCAGGCGCTCAGCGTGAGCCTGCGCGGGCCACTGTGGAAGCCCAGCTCGATCAGGGCGGCCGCCAGCGCGGAGGAGATCGCGGGAGCGCCGTCGATGCGCTCGAGCGAGACCTTCGGCACGCGCCCGCCACGCACGGCATCCGCCAGCCCGCGCAGAGCGATCGCGATCGTGTCCTCGCCGCCGGCGAGCTCGTGGCGGGCGGGCTCGGCCAGCGTGATCAGACCGCGGCCGCCGCGCTCCAGGTACAGCACGGGCTGCTCCTCGACGAGCACCACGTAGGCGCCCGCGACCCTCGCGGGGCGCCGCTCCTGGCCGTCGCGCTTCGGCCACGCCAGCGCGGCGCCGTACGGCTGGGCGGGGTCTGCTGCGGCGAGCACCGTCGTGCGCGCGCCTGCGAGCGGGTCGGCGGGCGCCGCGCGCAGGCGCTCGACGGCGCCCGGCAGCGCGAACTGTGCGCCGCCCATGCCCTCGATGAAGTAGCCGCGGCGGCACACGCCGAGCGTCTCCAGCCGCGCGATCGTCTCGTACAGCATCGCGAAGCCGCCCTTGATGCCCTCGGCGAGCACCTGCTCGCGCGTGACGATGCCGTAGCGCTCCAGCAGCAGCTCGGCGAGCACGCGCCTGCGCTCGGCCGCCGCGGAGCGATCGGGCTCGCCGCCGAACACGCTCGCGGTCAGCGACCAGCGCCCCTGCACCTGTGACTGCGCACCGCTGCTGCGGCGCGAGGCGAAGCGCGAGCGTCCGGCGCGGCGCAGCGCCGCGCGTGCGTCCGCGCGACCGGGCGACGTGCGGCCGTCGGGCCGGCCCGCAGTGCCCCCCTCGGCGCGTGCCAGCGCGAGGCGCGGCGCGCGCAGCGGCGCCCACGCATCGTTGGTCGCCTCGCCGGCCCACACCAGATCCCACAGCGCCTCGCGCAGCGCCTCGGGAGAGGCGTCGAGCTCCGCGAGCAGGTCCGAGAAGAAGCGCGGCGCCTCGGCGAGCCGTGCACGGATCAGCTCGTGCTCGCGCTCCGCCGGCGGCGCAGCGGCACCGCGTGAGGGCGGTGGGCCGATCGCGGCGGCGTCGTCGCGGAAGTACAGGGCGACGCGCCCGGAGCGGCCGATCGGCCCGGCGCCGACCCACACGATCTCGCCGCTCGCGCAGAGCATGTCCAGCCAGGTCTGCGAGTAGGCGCCGGTGCGGCGGGGCAGCACGTCGCGCTCCCAGCTCTCGACGGGCAGCGCGAGGCCCTGCAGCGGCACCAGCACCTCACGCAGCCGGTCGATGCCGGCGCCGGCCGAGGTGTGGCGGTCGACGCCCTGCCAGGAGGGCAGGAAGGCGGCGAGCCGGCGCTGGTCGGCGGGCTCGATCTCCTTGCGCAGCGCTGCCAGCGAGGCACGGCGCAGCCTGCGCAGGACCTCCACGTCGCACCAGTCGCGCTCGCTGCCCCCGGGTCTCAGCTCGCCGCGCACGATCTCTCCCTCGCGCTCCAGCTCGCGCAGCACGGCGGCGGCGTCGACGCCGTAGCGGGCATGCAGCTCGGCGGTGGAGAACGGGCCGTGTGTGCGGGCGAAGCGCGCGGTCAGCTCGCGCAGCGCGTCGGGCACGTCCGCCAGGAACGCCTCGGGCAGGCCGCCGGGCGGGGCGGCGCCGAGCGCGTCGCGGTACAGCCCCGCCTCGTCGGCTGCGATCCAGCGCTGCTCGCCGCCGATGCGCAGGCGCACCGCGCGGCGTTCGCTCTCGAGTCCCGCGATCAGCGCCGCCGCGTCGACGCCCTCGAACACGCGATCGGCCATCTCCTGTTCGCCCAAGTCGCCGACGCGGCGCAGCACGTCGTGCAGGCCGTCGCGGCCGGTCGCGCGCGTCATCTCCGAGCGGCACTGCAGGTCGTCCTCGACGCGCGCAAGCGCATCCGGGTCGATCAGCTCGCGCAGCTCCTCCTGGCCGAGCAGCTCGCGCAGCAGGTCGCGGTCGAGCGACAGAGCGGCGGCGCGGCGCTCCGCCGAGGGCGTGTCTCCCTCGTACATGTACGTGGCGACGTAGTCGAACAGCAGCGATGAGGCGAAGGGCGAGGCGACCGGCGTCTCGACCTCGACGAGCGAGATCTCGCGCGTCTGCAGACCGTGCAGCAGCTGCTTGAGGCCGGGCAGGTCCAGCACGTCCTGCAGGCACTCCCTGTAGGTCTCCAGCACGATCGGGAAGTCGTCGTAGCGGCGCGCCACCTCGAGCAGGTTCTGCGCCTTCAGCCGCTGCTGCCACAGCGGCGTGCGTTTGCCCGGATAGGCGCGCGGGATCAACAGCGCGCGCGCTGCGTTCTCGCGGAAGCGCGCGCCGAACAGCGCGGAGCCGCCGAGCTCGCCGATCACCGCCTGCTCGACCTCCTCGGGTTCGATCATCAGCAGCTCGGCCGCCGAGGGCAGGGACTCCGCCTCCTCCGGATCGAGGTCGGGCAGGTGCATGATGATGCCGTCGTCGGTCCAGATCGGGTCCGAGTCCAGGCCGAAGCGCTCGCTGATGCGGGCTGCCAGCGCGAGGCCCCACGCGGCGTGGACGCGTCCGCCGTAGGGCGAGAGCACGCACAGGCGCCAGTCGCCGATCTCGTCGCGGAAGCGCTCGAGCACGATCGTGCGCTCGCTGGGCAGCACGCGTGTGGCTGCCTGCTGCTCCTGCAGGTAGGTGAGCAGGTTCACCGCGGCACGGCGGTCGAGGTCGTAGTCGCGCTCGAGCGTCTGCGGCTCCTGCTCGACGGCCCAGCGCGAGAAGGCGCCGATCGCTTCGCCCAGCTCCTTCGGCCGGCCCACGGAGTCGCCCTTCCAGAACGGCACCGCGCCGGGCGCGCCGGGCGCGGGCGTGACGATCACGCGGTCGCGCGTGATCTCCTCGATGCGCCACGTGGAGGCGCCGAGCAGGAACACCTGGCCCGGGCGAGCCTCGTAGACCATCTCCTCGTCGAGCTCTCCGACGCGCCGGCCGTCGGGCAGCGTCACCGAGTACAGCCCGCGGTCGGGAATCGTGCCCGCGTTGGCGATCGCGAGCTGGCGCGAGCCCTTGCGGGCGCGCACGACACCGGCGAGGCGGTCCCACACAACGCGCGCTCGCAGCTCGCCGAACTCTTTGGAGGGGTAGCGGCCGTCGAGCATGTCGAGCACGTTCTCGAGCAGCTCGCGCGGCAGCTCGGAGTAGGAGTGCGTGGCCGTGACGAGCGCGTGCAGCTCCTCGACCGTGACGCCGTCCGGCTCGGCGGAGACGGCGATCGCGACGACCTGCTGGGCAAGCACGTCGAGCGCGTTGCGCGGCACGACCGTCGGCTCGATCGCGCCCTCGCGCATGCGCCGCACGACGACCGCGCACTCGAGCAGATCGCCGCGGTACTTGGGGAAGATGCGCCCGCGGCTGACCTCGCCGACGCCGTGTCCGGCGCGGCCGATGCGCTGCAGCCCGCGCGCGACCGACTTCGGCGACTCGATCTGCGCCACCAGGTCGACCGCGCCCATGTCGATGCCCAGCTCGAGCGAGGAGGTGGCGACCAGGCATGGCAGGCTGCCCGACTTGAGCAGCTCCTCGACCTTCGTGCGCTCCTCGCGCGCAAGCGAGCCGTGGTGTGCGCGCGCGATCTCCACGGGCGACGCTCCCTCGGGGAGCTGGCCGTCCTCGTCCTCCAGCTCCTTGCTCGCCAGCTCGTTGAGCCGCAGCGCGATGCGCTCCGCTGCGCGGCGGTTGTTGACGAACACGATCGTGGAGGTGTGCTCTTTGACGAGCTTCAGCAGCTCGGGGTAGATCGCCGGCCAGATCGAGGCGCGCGTGGCCTCCGAGCCGGGGACGTGGCTGAGTCCGTCGCCGGCAAGCGGATCGGCGTTCGGATCGACCGGACCGCCGGGCTCGGTCATCGACTCGACGGGCACCTCGATGCGCAGGTCGAGCTGCTTGCGCACGCCCGCGTCGAGGATCGTCACCTCCCTGCGAGGGCCGACGAGGTAGCGGCCGATCTCCTCGAGCGGGTTCTGCGTCGCGCTGAGGCCGACGCGCTGGAAGGCCGACTCCTGCGGCCCGATCTCCGGGTTGGCCTCGCGCACCAGCGCCTCGAGCCGCTCGAGCGTGATCGCGAGATGCGCGCCGCGCTTGCTCCCTGCGACCGCGTGGATCTCGTCGACGATCACCGTGTCGACGGTCTTGAGCATCGCTCGCGCCTGCGAGGTCAGGATCAGGTACAGCGACTCCGGCGTCGTGACGAGGATGTCGGGCGGCTTGCGCGCCATCGCCGCGCGCTCCTTCTGCGGCGTGTCGCCCGTGCGGATGCCGACGCTGATGTGCTCCGCGCCGATGCCGCGGATCGGCGTGCGCAGGTTGCGCTCGATGTCATAGGCGAGCGCCTTCAAGGGGCTCACGTAGAGCACACGCGTGCCGCGGCCGCACTCGGCCGGATCGCTGAGCCGGTCGAGCGCGGAGAGGAAGGCGGCGAGCGTCTTGCCCGAGCCGGTCGGGGCGGACAGCAGCACGTGCTCCCCGGAGGCGATCGCGGGCCACGCGCGCTGCTGCGCCGCGGTCGCGCCGGCGAAGGCGTTCTCGAACCACTCGGCGGTCGGCCTTCCGAACGTGCTCGTGCTCACCAGTCGAGACTAGCGGCGGTCCGGCGCCGAGGGCGGCGTGTGCGCGAAGGCCATCACACCCCCGAGCAGCTCGTCCGGCGAGCCGAGCTCGAGCGCCCAGGTGAGGCAGACGATCGTGTCCAGGCCCGGCATGCGCTTACCGCGCTCGTGCAGGCTGATCGTGGTCCGGTGCAGGCGGGCCCGGTGGGCGAGCTCTTCCTGGGTGAGACCCGCGGCCTCGCGCTCGCGTCTCAGGTTCTCGCCGAAGTGCTTGCGCAGGTCCACGGAGCGGACCTTGGACCACGGCAGACAAGAGGTCTACAGACGATTGTCGTCACGTGCCGACGCCCACCGACGCTGCGTCGGCACCGTCGTTCGGCTGTGCGCGCGTCAGCCGAGCGCGCGTCCGTACTGGCGCACGTAGTAGTCGCGATACTCGCCGGAGCGGATCGGCTCCCACCACCAAGCGTTGTCCCTGTACCACTGCACGGTCTCGTCGAGACCCTCCTCGAAGCGCACGCGCGGCT
>DASWSH010000183.1:0-5561 GCA_036402735.1 Solirubrobacteraceae bacterium
AAAATTGTCTTGGCATGGGATCAGGATCCGGTTTCTCTGCGGGAAGCGAGCAAAAAAATGGGCCCCTCGGGCCCACGCGCGCTGCTGGTCTATGGGTGACCGTTCGGCGACGTTATCTGCTCGAGGACTCCATCTTTAGTACCGACTCACGGACGCGAACACACATCTGCGCCTGCCCGTGACGCCTCGGCGACTATAGCAGAGGGATTCGCGCTTCTAGACAGGGTTCCTGCCCTCTGCGGGGGGTTCGGAGGGGCCTGTGGAGGGCACCTCGCATGAGGCCTCGGGGACCTCCAGCTCGAACATCTCGCCGAGCCGCTCGAGCACCTTGGTGGCCGCCCGGATATCGCGTGCGGACACCTCGCCGAGCGCTTGCTCCCAGCGCTCCTGCCAGGCAGCGCGCTTGGCCTGCACGCTAGCGAGCCCGAACGGCGTGAGGCGGGCGAGCACCACGCGCCGGTCGGTCTCCGAGCGGGAGCGCTCGACGTGTCCCGAATCGGCAAGGCCGTCGAGCATGCCCGTCACCGTCGCCGGTGACAGGCGCGCGGCCAGCGCCAGCTCGCCCGCTGAGAGCTCGCCGCGGTCGTGCAGCTCGATCAGCAGCTCGAACTGCGCATGGCTCAGCTCGCCGCCGACCAGGTGCGTGTCGCGCCCTCGCATCCTGCTGAGCGTGCGGAAGACATGCCTGAACGCGGACCCCAGCGCCGTCAGCTCGGGTGAGAGGCCGCGCCCGGCGGAAGCGCCGCTGTCGGGGTCGCCGCTTCGCGACCGCTCTGGCCCGCCGTCCTGCCGCGCCGCTGTGTCCGTCGCCGCCATTGTCACCCCTCAGATTCCTGCCTCGATTGCGCTCTCGGCACGCAGAAGCGGCTCCTCCTCGGAGGCGGCCAGCGCTGCGGTCTGCCGGGGGCGCTCCGCTTTGAGCAGCACCAGGCAGGGAACGAGCGAGAGCACCGCGATGCCGAGCCCCCACCAGTAGGTGTGGGCGAAGGCGTGCGCGAGCGAGGTTGTGGAGTGCGCGTGCGCGGAGGCGCGCTGCAACACGACGGCGAGCACCGCGACGCCGATCGCGCTGCCGAGCCGCATCACCACGTTGAGCTGCGGCGTCGCATCGGATAGCTGGTCGGGCCGGAGCACCGCGAAGGCCGCGGTCATCGCGGGCATGAAAGACATGCCGATGCTGACGCCGCGCACGACCAGCACCAGCGAGATCAGCACGATCGACGTGTGGGCGCCGACGAAGGCCAGCGGCAGCGTGCTCAGCGACAGCAGCGTGACGCCGGCCAGCGCGACGCGGCCACCGCCGAAGCGCTCGGTGAGGCGGCCGGCGAACGGCATCGCCACGAGTGCGCCGAGTCCCTGCGGCCCGTTCAGCAGACCCGTTTCGATCACGCTCGCGCCGCGCACGTTCTGGTAGTAGAGCGGCACGAGGATCATCGCGCCGAACAGCGCCGCGCCGAGCCCGAAGGTCGTCAGCGACGCGCCCGCGAAGACGCGGTTGGCATACAGGCGGATGTCCAGCAGCGGATGCTCGATGCGCAGCGCGTGCAAGCAGAACAGCACGCTCAGCAGCACGCCGACGAGGACGGGGATCAGCACTTCCGGTGAGCCGAACGCCGCGCCCGAGCCCACTTCGCTGATTCCGTAGATCGTCGCGGCAGCGCCCGTGGGCAGCAGCGCGAGCCCGAGACGGTCGAGCGGCCCGGCCTCGCCGGAGTCAGTCTCGGGCAGCATGCGCCAGCCGAGCACCAGTGCCACGGCGCCGATCGGAGCGTTCACGAAGAAGATCCACGACCAGTGCAGGTTCTGCAGGATCAGCCCGCCGACGACGGGACCGAAGATCGGCGCGAGCATCGCGGGCATCGACACGACAGCCATCACGCGGCCCATTCGCCTCGGGCCCGCGACCTGGGCCATGATCAGCTGCGCCAGCGGCATGATCATGCCGCCGCCGACGCCCTGCAGCACGCGGAACACGACCAGCGAGACGAGTGAGCTCGACAAGCCGCACGCGACCGAGCCGAGCGTGAACAGCACCAGCGACACGAGATACACCCGCTTGGCCCCCCAGCGGCGCGCCGCCCAGCCGGTCGCCGGCATCACCGCGCCCAGCGCGAGCAGATAACCCGTCACGACCCACTGCACCTGCGAGATCGGGCTGTGCAGTTCCCTGCTCAGCCGCTCGAGCGCGACGTTCACGATCGTCGTGTCGAGGATCGACATGATCATGCCGAGGATCACCACGCCCGAGATGACCCACACGTGGCGCTCGATCTTCAGCGGCTCGGGCCTGGCTGTCGTTGCGGCAGAAGACATTCGGTACCGAAATATTAGGTACCGAAGGAGTTTTTTCAAGTGGTTGTGGACGCCTGTGTGTCCGCAGTCAAGAGGATCACGACAGGGACGTTGCGCTCCTCCTGCCCTCAACGTCGGCTCTCATGCACCGAGCAGGCCGGCAGCGCCGCCTTATCGCCGGGGGTCAGCGGTGCGAGGACCAAGCTGGCCAAGGACGCAGCGAGGGAAGTGTGCTCCGCACACGACCGATCGAGGACGCCGGCCAGCGCCGGTCCTCGCGCCGCTGACTACCAGCGGTAGTGGGCGAAGGCCTTATTGGCCTGCGCCATGCGATAGATGTCGTCCTTGCGCTTGTACGCGCCACCCTGCTGGGACTGAGCATCCATCAACTCGTTCGCCAGCCGCTGCGCCATCGTCTTCTCGCGGCGCTGGCGGGCGAACTCGACGAGCCAGCGCACGGCGAGCGTGCGGGCGCGGCGGGCGGGCACCTCGACGGGCACCTGGTAGGTGGCGCCGCCGACACGGCGGGAGCGCACCTCGAGAGTGGGCGTGAGCGTGCGGATCGAGGACTCGAGCGTCTCGATCGGGTCTTTGTCGCTGCGCTCGCCGATCAGGGCGAGCGCGTCGTAGACGATGCGCTCGGCGGTCGACTTCTTGCCGTCGAGCATCACCTTGTTGATGACCTGCTGGACGAGCTTGGAGCGGTGGATCGGGTCCGCCTCGACTGGACGGATCTGGGCAGCTGCTCTACGCGGCATCTATTTTTTCTTCACGCCGTACTGCGAGCGCGCCTTCTTGCGGTCGCTCACGCCGGCGGCGTCGAGCGTGCCGCGCACGACCTTGTAGCGAACACCCGGCAGGTCCTTGACGCGGCCGCCGCGGACGAGCACGACGGAGTGCTCCTGCAGGTTGTGACCCTCGCCGGGAATGTAGGCGGTGACCTCCATCGAGCCGGAGATGCGCACACGCGCGACCTTGCGCAGGGCGGAGTTAGGCTTCTTCGGCGTCGTCGTGTACACGCGCGTGCACACGCCGCGGCGCTGGGGCGCGGCGACCTTCTTCTTGCGACCCTTGCCCGACTTCAGGCCGGGGGTCGCGACCTTCTTCTTGGGGGCTATGCGCCCCTTGCGCACGAGCTGTGAGGTCGTCGGCATTGGGTCGCAGATGCTAGCAGCGAGCGACTGCGCAGCGGGATGCGGTCGGCAAGGCAGCTAGGCCGTCTGCGGCACGCCGGCGGAGCGGATCGGCGCCGGCATCAGCGCCGAGGCGACGATCACGAGCACGAACGCCAGCGCCTGCACTGTCACACCGAGCGCGCTGCCCGCCATCGGGTCCCCGAACACGATGATGCCGCCGCCGATGCCGGCGATGTTGGCGGCTGTGCCGGTGACGGCGATCACGGGGACCGCGTCCCCGTCCTGAAGGCCGCGCGCGGAGGCGAAGAAGGCGACGATCGAGGCGACCACGGCGACCGCGAGCCACGGGCTGAGCAGCAGCCCCATGAACCCGTGCGCGCCGGTGATCCCGGTCAGCGCCTTGATCGCGGTGTCGGAGACGCCGAACAGGATGCCCGAGGCGGCGCCGAGCATCACGCCGTGGTGCTCTGCGGGGCCGCCCATGCGCGGGCCCATGATCAGCATGCCGCCGATCCCGAACAGGCCGGCCTCGAAGGAGATCATCGCGGGATCTGAGAAGTGGGAGTGCGCGCCGTGCACCTGCGGCAGCGTGACGCCGAGCATCACCAGGCCGGCGGCGGTGAGGATCAGGCCGAGCCACTGACGGCGGCCGACCTGGAAGCCGAACAGCCTGTCGGCCATCACGGCGATGAAGACGACGCCGGCGGCGAGCGAGACCTGGATCACGGACATCGGCGCCAGCGCCAGCGCTGCCACATGCAGGCCCCAGCTCACGGTCGCCGTGAGCATGCCCAGGCAGAACCACTTCGACGAGTACAGCGAGCGCGCCGAGCGGAAGGGGTGCAGCACCTGCACCTTCGGCACCGAGTTGGCGCCGCGGTACTTGTAGAAGAAGCCCAGGTTCGCCACGAAGGCGCAGGCGAGGGCTAGGAGAATGCCGAGATCGATCGTCATAAGGAGGTGTGGGGGGAGGGTTGTGTGGGGGTCAGCGACGGTGGCATCCATCGGAGGAAGCCGCTCGTTGCTTTACTCCGCCGAGGCGGGGGTAGGCGGATCGACCGCCCACGGAGGGTACCCGTACCGACCTTCATGCAACCTAAAGCGCACGCGAAGAGCCCCGCAGAGCCCGCCGCCGTTGGCGTTGCGGCGCTGAGCGCGCACTCCGCGGCGGTGCCCGGAGAGAGCCAGCCGCCGTCCAGGCCGCTGCTGATGGTCGACATCGACGGCGTGATCTCGCTCTTCGCCGGTCCGGGCGGAGCCTGGTCCGGCGGCTCGAGCGAGGGCTCGCTGCACTCGATCGAAGGCATACCGCATTTTCTTTCGGCCACGGCCGCCGCGCACCTGCTCGACTTGCAGCAGGTTTTCGAGCTCGTCTGGGCCAGCGGCTGGGAGGAGAAGGCCGAGGAACACCTGCCGCGGCTGCTCGGCCTGCCGCGTGAGCTGCCATACCTGCGCTTCGAGCGCTCCGTGGGGCGCACGAACGCGCACTGGAAGCTCGAGGCGATCGAAGCCTTCGCCACAGACCGCCCGCTGGCCTGGCTCGACGATGCGCTCAACGACGCCTGTCACGAATGGGCGCTCACGCGCGCCGCTCCCACGCTGCTCGTGCAGACCGACCCGCATAGGGGGCTGACGGAGCGGGAGAGCGAGCTGCTCAGGAAGTGGGCGCTGACGCTGGCGACTGCGTAGGCGCAGGCGGGGCGGGCGCCGGCAGCGGCGCCACCTGCACGGCGGTCGATACCCCAGCGCCGCCGCCGGGGCCGCCCGCGTAGAGGGCGCGGACCCACAGCGGCGCGGGCGCGCCGAGTGCGAAGCTCGCCGACGTCAGCCATCGACCCGCGGCATCGGTGACCCCTTCGGCCACGGCGGCGTGGCTGACCGACAGCCCGCGCCGGGACACGGTGCGGGCCTGCAGCTGCACCTGAGCGCCGCCGAGCGGCGTGCCGTCGAGCCGTGCCAGCGCGACGGCGAGCTGCGGCGGCTGCGCCGGGGACGGCGGCGGCGTCGCGGCGGCGCCTTCAGGCGGCACCGGCAGCGGCGCCGGCGCGGGCTGCAGCGCCAGCGTGACGCGTACGGCGCGCGAGCCGCTGAGCGCGACCACGCGCCGCCGCACGCCCGGCAGCTCTGCGTAGA
>DASWSH010000184.1:0-2241 GCA_036402735.1 Solirubrobacteraceae bacterium
CGAGGGCGACGTGAAGGTGATCTCGATGGACCATCGCGCCGGCCTCGCCAAGTCGGTCGAGCGCGCCGCGGCCGAGGCCGGGGGAGAGGTGCTCGTGATGCTTCGCGGTGCGCCCGAGGTGGCGCACGGCTGGCTCGCCCCGCTCGTCGATGCGGTTGCGCGCGGCGGCCTCGCCGCCGCCGCGAGCGTGACGGTCGGCGCCCCGGGCACGCACCTGGTTTCCGCGCACGCATTGGCTGTTGCGCGGGCGAACGCGCTGAGCATGCCCGCAGTGCCTGACGAGCACGTCTTCGCCGCGCTGTGCCTTGCGCTCGATGGGCGCGCCGAGCAGGTGCGCGCCAGCACACTTGTCGCACCCGGCACGCGCATGGGCGCCGCGCGGCGCGCGCCCGGGGAGGAGCCCGAGCTTACGATCGTGATCCCCACGCTCGACGCCGCGAGCGAACGTGTCCGCGCCTGCGTGTCGGCGATACACCGAGTCACGCCCGAGGCGCCGTACGAGATCGTGCTCGTCGACAACGGTGCGCCACCGCAGGGCTTCACCGGCCCCGTGAACTCAGGGCTACGCGCCGCGCGCGGGCGCTACGCCGTCGTGATGAACGACGACGTGGAGGTGCTGCCCGGCTGGTGGCCGCCGCTGCGCGAGGCGCTCGACACCGGCGCCTCCGTCTCGTTCCCGGTCACGATCGACGGCACGATGCGGACCGACTTCGCCGCCTGGTGCTTTGCGGTGTCGCGCGAGTCGCTCGAGCGCTTCGCGGTCGAGCCAGGCGAGTTCTTCGACCCACGTTTCCGGGTCTGGTACCAGGACACGGACCTGCTCGCGCGGCTGCGCGAGGCCGGGACGCCGCCGGTCTGCGTCGAGGGATCGCAGATCCGGCACGGACTGTCCGAGACGGTTGCGAGCGACGACCCGGAGTTGCGGGCGTGGATCGAGCGGGAGGTGGGGTGCGATCGTTCGGCTTTCGTGGCCAAGCACCCTGCCGTGCAGCTGACGCGGGTTGCCATCGGCTGAGGGCTGGCGCGTTGCTGCGGGCGGGTCCTGGCTCCCGGTAGACACCCGCCCGTCGCCACGCTGCTGTGCCGTTACGCGGGGCGGGGTTGCAGGGCCAGTAGCTCCGGCCAGGCGCTGCGCTCGCTATTTGGTGCCTGGGCGGCGGGACTTCGCGCCGCTGTTCGCGCTGCGCGCAGCTCGCGGCGTCGGTCGCCGATGCGCCTCGCCAGGTTGTCGCGGGTGGTCTCGAGCTCGCGCAGGGTCACGAGGCGCGCGCCTGCAGCCGTGCCGCGGTTCGGCTCGGGTGGTGCGTCCGGGGCGAGGGGCTCCAGCGCGGTCAGCTGCTGCTCAAGTGCTTCGATCTCCATGCGGAGAGCGCGGCGCGCCTCTGCGTTCTCGTCGTCGATGACCGGCGCCGCGGCCCCCGCGTCGAAGCGGGCGTACAGCAGGGCCGCCATCTCGCGTGGGTCGACGTCGTGGCTGCGGGCGTCGCGGGCGGCTCGCTCGATCAGCTCCGCCAGTGCCGCGCGGCCGGCCGGCGCGTCGGCCACGAAGGTACCCCTGCCGTGCTCGGACACGATCGCGCCCTGCTTTGCGAGCCGCGAATAGACCGCGCGGGCCGTGTTCACGTTCACCCCTGCAGCCGCCGCGAGCTCGCGCACGGGCGGGAGGCGGTCGCCCGGACCTAGGGCCCCGCCCGCGATCGCGGCGCGCAGCTTCCAGGCGAGCTGAGTGCCGAGCGGGACGTCGCTCGAGCGCTCCAGCTCTAGATCAGGGGCGAAGAAGTGTGCCATCTACCTAACAGTGTACGGAACAGCTCGGACGGGTAGGTGGTACTGTGCTAGTCAAATAGCACTCTGGGATCGGGAGGCCCCATGAACAAGCCAGGTCATACCGCGCTGCTCGCCGCGGCGGCGCTCGCAGTAGCGGCAGATACGGCAAACGCGGAGCCAACGGCACGCGTGGAGTACAGCGATGCTTTCACCACGCAAACGCCCGGTGCGCCCTCCGGCCGTGTCTTCCACGACGAGTTCTTCGACGCCCGCGACGCGTCGGCGAAACCTCCGCCCGTGCAGCACGTCCACGTTCAGTTGCCGCATGGCGCGCGCTTCGACTGGCGCGCCGTTCCGCTCTGCACCGCATCGGATGCGGAGCTGATGGCCGAGGGGCCCTCAGCATGCCCCGCCGGCAGCAAGGTCGGGAGCGAGGTCTTCTCCTTCGACACCGGCGTCGACGGCCCGAACCGC
>DASWSH010000185.1:0-2892 GCA_036402735.1 Solirubrobacteraceae bacterium
GCGCGGGCCGCGACCCGGCATTCGACCGCGCGGAACGCTAGACTGCGCCCGCGTCCCGAGCCGTGAACCCGCTCCCAGCGAGCGTTCAGGCACGACGAACGTGCGCGCGACGCTCCTCGCGCGGCACTCCAAATAGACCGCGGAGGATTTCTGTTGAGCAGCTTTCTGACGAACCATGGGGTCGTCGTCGCCCTCGTTTGTGCAGCCTGTGCAGTTGTATACGGACTGCTGACCACGCGTTCCCTGCTGGCGCTCTCGCCCGGCAACGAGCGCATGCGCAGCATCTCAGGAGCGGTGCAGCAGGGCGCGCAGGCGTATCTGAACCGCCAGTACGCGACGATCGCGGCGGTCGGCGTGGTGCTGTTCGTGGCGCTGATCTTCGTACAGAACATCGCCGTGGCAGGAGGCTTCGCGATCGGCGGCATCCTCTCCGGGGCGACCGGCTACATCGGCATGAACGTCTCGGTTCGCGCGAACGCACGCGTGGCAGAGGCGGCCCGGCAGGGCGTCTCGCCGGCCCTGAACGCGGCCTTCCGCGGCGGCGCGATCACAGGGCTGCTGGTCGTCGGCCTGGCGCTGCTCGGCGTCGCGGGCTACTACGGCGTGCTGACCGCGATCTTCAACGACAGCCCCAAGACCGCGGTCGACGCACTGATCGGGCTCGGCTTCGGCGGCTCGCTGATCTCGGTGTTCGCGCGACTCGGCGGCGGCATCTTCACGAAGGCAGCCGACGTGGGCGCGGACCTCGTGGGCAAGGTCGAGGCGGGCATTCCCGAGGACGACCCGCGCAACCCGGCGACGATCGCCGACAACGTCGGCGACAACGTCGGCGACTGCGCCGGCATGGCGGCCGACCTGTTCGAGACCTACGCGGTGACGGCCGTCGCGGTGATCCTGCTCGGCGTGCTCACGTTCCAGCCGGAAGAAGCGACGAAAGTGGCGCTCTACCCGCTCGTGATCGGCGGCGTCGCGATCATCGCCTCGATCATCGGCACGTTCGCCGTTCGCACGCGCACCGACAACGTCGAGCGCGCGCTCCTGCAGGGGCTGGTCGTGTCCGGGGTGATCGCGGCCGCCGCCTTCGCTCCCATCACCTACTGGCTGATGCGCAATCTCAACTTCGCCGAACCGGGCGGTCACGTACATGCACCGGCCTGGTGGCACCTGTACCTGTGCTCGCTGATCGGGATCGCGGTGACCGCGCTCCTGTTCGGACTGACGGAATACTACACCTCCACCCGCTTCAACCCCGTGCGCAAGACGGCCCGCGCTTCCGTCACGGGACACGCCACGAACATCATCCAGGGCTTCTCCTCGGGCCTGCAGGCCACGGCGCTGCCGGCGCTCGTGATCGTGCTCGGTGTGCTCGGCTCCTGGAAGCTCGCGGGTGGCGGCGTGACCGGCATCTACGGGATCGGCGTCGCCGTGATGGGGCTGCTGTCGCTGACGGGCCTGATCGTGGCGCTCGACGCGTTCGGCCCGATCACCGACAACGCCGGTGGCATCGCGGAGATGTCGGACCTGCCCGAGGACGTGCGCAAGGTGACCGACCGGCTGGACGCGGTCGGCAACACCACCAAGGCCGTCACCAAGGGTTACGCGATCGGCTCGGCCGTGCTGGCTGCGGTGGTGCTGTTCGCGGGCTTCCAGAAAGAACTGGAAGCGCACGGTCAGCACGTCTCGTTCGGCATCAACGAGCCGGCCGTGCTGATCGGCCTGCTCCTCGGCGGCCTGATGGTCTGCCTGTTCGCCTCGCTCTCGATCGAGGCGGTCGGCCGCGCCGGCGGCGCAGTGGTCGAGGAGGTGCGCCGCCAGTTCCGCGAGCACCCCGGGATCATGGACTACAGCGAAGAGCCCGACTACGCGGCGTGCGTGGACATCGTCACCAAGACGGCCCAGCGCGAGATGATCCTGCCCTCGCTGCTGCCGATCGTGCTGACGCTGGTCGTCGGCCTGATCGACATCCAGGCGCTCGGCGGCCTCTTGATCGGGGTGATCGTGGTGGGCTTCTACTTCGCCGTGATGATGACCGCGGGCGGCGGCGCGTGGGACAACGCGAAGAAGCTGATCGAGGACGGCTCGTTCGGCGGCAAGGGCTCCGACGCACATGCAGCCTCGGTGACGGGCGACACGGTCGGCGATCCCTTCAAGGACACCGCGGGTCCCGCGATCAACCCGATGATCAAGGTCGCCAACATCGTCGCGATCCTGATAATCCCGCTGATCACCTGAGCTTCGTCGGGTACATGGCGGGAGGGTCCGACGCGGCCCTCCCGACTTGATGCGGGACTAAGCTCAGGCTGAGAACATGCGTGGCAGGGACGTTCATCGCGGAGGGACCCTCCTCCTGTCGCTGCTTATGGCAGCGATCGGAGTGGCGCTGATCGTGCAGGCGCTCAGCGCCGGCGCCGCGCTTTCCGGGCGGCTGCTGCTGGGCGTGCTGTTCCTCGCCGCCGGCATCGGGCGCACGTACGTGGAGGTACGCCGGGGCAGGGGCACGTGAGCGACGGGCAGGGACCCGCGAACGGGCCGGCGCCGGAGAGCGACGGCCTGGACCCGCCCCCGCACGTGAGCGCGGCTGAGCGCGTGAGCACCGAGCTGGCGGCGAGCGCGCGCATCATCGCGCGTCGCAGCATCGGCTCGCCGATCCTCTTCACGATCGTCTACTCCTCGCTGGCCAGCGCGATCTACTTCTCGCTCGGCGTGATCGCCGGACACGCGCTGGGCCTCACGCCGCTGGTCTTCCTGGTCGCGGCTGTCGTCTTCACCGTCACCGCGATGACCTACGTGGAGGGCGCGTCGCTTCACCAGGAGAGGGGCGGCTCGACCGTCTTCGCGCGCTATGCGTTCAACGAGCTCGTCAGCTTCGCGGCGGGCTGGGCGATCCTGCTC
>DASWSH010000186.1:0-7159 GCA_036402735.1 Solirubrobacteraceae bacterium
CTCGAGCACCGCGATCGACGCGCAGCCCGCTTCCAGCGCTCCTTCGTGCGCGGCTGCAGCGATGCCGTCCCGCAAAGCGGCGACGACCGTTACGCCGCTGACCGCCAGGCCACGCGAAAGGCTGCGCGCCATCTCGCGGCCATAGTCGCTCGCGCGCGCTGCGCCGAGCACGGCGACGCAGGGCCGCTCCAACAGCTCCGCGAAGCCGGGGACGGCGCTCGACAGATGAAGCAGCTGCGGCGCGCCGCGCTCGCCCAGGCCGGAGGGGTAGGCAGGATCGTGCCGGCAGATGCGGTACGGAGGCGTGGCTCGATCCGTCGCGCGCCAAGCCGCGTGCCGGGCCGCCAGCTCGGCGCGCCGGCGCCCGCCGATCGCGGCGATCAGCTGCTCGTCGGGCAGCGCGAGCGTGCGGAGCAGCCGCTCGCTGTCGCGGGCGTGGTAGTCGAGCAGAGGGCTCAGCTCGGCGAGCAGCCATGCGCGCCGCCGGCACGGCGCGCAGGCGCTCGGCGGTGCGCGGCCGCTGGACCCTGATGGTGTCGTCTGCCCAGCGCTCAGGCGGCGACCTTCCCGCTCTGCTGCTCCGGTCGCAGGGCCAGCGCCGTGCCGAGGTGCTCCGCGCCGACGCGCCCGCCGCCTTCGAGGTCGGCCGCGGTGCGTGCCACGCGCAGCAGGCGGTGCTCGCCGCGGCCGCTCAGCAGGCCGCTGCGGCGCACGCCCGCGAGCATGCTCGACGCCCGCGCGTCGAGGCGGACGTGGCGTGCCAGCAGGCGCGCGTCCATTTCTCCGTTCACGAAGATCCCCTCGCGCGCGAAGCGCCTCGTCTGCAGCTCGCGCGCCGCCCGCACCCTCGCGGCCGCCTGCGCCGAGCTCGTCACCGGCCCGCCTGCGAGCGCCGAGCTGCCGCCGCGCAGCGACACCGACAGGTCGATGCGGTCGATCAGCGGCCCGCTCAGCCGCCGCCGGTGGCGCGCCAGCTCCGCCGGCGAGCAGCTGCATCGCGGCTCGCCGGCGTAGCCGCACGCGCAGGGGTTCGTCGCGGCGAGCAGCATGAACCGCGTCGCATGCACCGACGCGTGCCGCGCGCGCACGATCGCCACGCGCCCGTCCTCGAGCGGCTGGCGCAGCGACTCGAGCGCCGCATGGGAGAACTCGGACAGCTCGTCGAGGAACAACACACCGCGATGTGCGAGCACCGCCTCGCCGAACTGGCGCTCGCTCGCGCCGCCCACCAGGCCCGCCGCCGTCACGGAGTGGTGCGGAGCGCGGAACGGGCGCGTCTGCGCCAGCCGTTCCGCCGGCGCGCCCAGCAGGCTGCGCACGCGCATCACCTCGATCGCCTCCTCGTGCGTCAGCGGCGGCAGGATCGTCGGCAGCCGCCGGGCGATCATCGTCTTGCCGGTGCCCGGCGGACCGCTCAGCAGCAGGCTGTGGCCACCGGCCGCGGCGAGCACGAGCGCACCCACGGCATCGTGGCGCCCGCGCACGTCGCTCAGGTCGATCCGCTCGCGCGCAGCCGCGGCGCGATGCGCCGGCAAGGATCGCGGCAGCGGGTCGCCCCGGCCTCCTTTCAGCACGTCCGCAGCACGCGCCAGCGTGCCGACCACGACCACCGCGAGCCCCCGCACGAGCGACGCCTCCCGCGCACGCGCCGCGCCCAGCGCGATCGCGGCCAGCCCCAGCTCCTTGGCGGCCTGGGCGACCGCGAGCGTGCCGCGCGCCGAGCGAACGCGCCCGTCGAGCGACAGCTCGCCGTAGAGCGCGATGCGCGACAGCGCCTCGCCCGGCACCTGTCCGGTCGCCGCGAGGATCGCGCATGCGATCGGCAGATCGAGCCCCGCGCCGGCCTTCGGTATGTCGCCGGGCGCCAGGTTCGCGGTGATCCGCCGCTGCGGGAACTCGAAGCCGCTGTTGCGGATCGCCGCCTGGATCCGCTCCCGTGCCTCGCGCACCGCAGCGTCCGCGAGCCCGACGATCATGAACGCGGGCAGGCCGGGCCGAACGTCGAGCTCGACGGTGACGTGGCGGGCGGCCGCTGCGTCGATCGTGAATGTGTGAGCCGTCGCCGGCACGGCCGAGGAGCGTAGGCGCGGCTTGTGACGGGATCGTCGTGCGCGCGGGCAAGGGAGGCGCGCGTCGGCGAGGCGGGCCCGGCCGCCGCTGTCGTGACGGCCGGCCCCGTCAGGGAGGCGCACGTGAACGAAACGGGCCCGGCCGGCGCTGTCGCGATCCGGCCGGGCCCGTTGTGCTGCCCGAGTGCTATTCGCCGCGGCGCGGCGTCAGCTACATCCCTTCGGGGTGTCGCGCCACGTAGCCGCCCGTCGAGCCCATCGAGCTCGACCAGCGCGAGCCCGATTCCGCGAGCGCGACCGTGTCGAAGCGTTTGCCGGCGATCACCATGTACGTGTGTTCTGAGTTCGCGTAGATCGTCACTTCGCGACCGGGCCCCGGCGCGCCGTAGGACTCGAGCGCCGTGGAGTCCTCCGGTGAGCTGAGCAGCCCTGCGGCGTGCAGCACGTAAGAGACGGAGCCCGAGCAGTCGTAGCCTTCCGACACGAACGAGCCGTGGCCGCCGCCCCACACATACGGCCGCGTCGCGATTTCGTCGCCCGCCGAGATCATGCGACCGATCAGGCCGGAGCCGCCGCCTGAGGACGAGCTGCTCCCGCTGCTCCCGCCGCCGCCCGATTGCGCCGCCGCACGCACGGACGCCGACGGCGTGAGGGTGCTCTCGGAGCGGATGCCGAGCACCGCCCACGTTTCCGGGCCGACCACGCCGTCGGGGTTCAGGCCGTGCCGTTCCTGCAGGCGACGAACCGCGGCCTCGGTTTCAGGACCGAATTCGCCGTCCGGCGACATCTTCAGCGCTTTCTGCAGTCGCTGAACGGCGCTGCCGCTCGCTTCGCCGCCTTCGCTGCCGCTGTCGGCGCTCGATGCCGTCGAGGCCGCGGTGGCGCGGTGGTGTGAGCTGTGCGCCACCGGCAACGCGGACGCCGGCGGCGTCAGCGTCTGCTGCCCGCTGATGCCGAGCACTGCCCAGGTCGCGGGGCCGACCACACCGTCGACGCCGAGGCCGTGGCGTGCCTGCAGGCGTCGCACCGACGCCTCCGTTTCCGGCCCGAAGCTGCCGTCCGAGGGCAGCTTCAGCGCGCTCTGCAGTCGCTTCACCGCGCTTTCGCTCGAGCCTTCGCTCGATTCGCCTTCGCCGGTGCCCGACGATTCGGCGTTTTCGTTCGCGGCGTTGTGCGCCGTTCCGCTCGAGGTCGAGACCGCCTCTTCGGTGGGCGAGACGGCCGCGATCGAGGCTGCCAGGCCGCTGCCCGAGCCGCCCCGCAGCGCGGCGAGCGTCTGCGGCCCGGCGATGCCGTCGGCGGTGAGCCCGTTGCGCGACTGGAAGTCGCGAACTGCCTGTTCGGTTTCCGGGCCGAAGATGCCGTCCACCGCGACGCTGCCGAGCGCCTGCTGGAGCAGCGTCACCTGGCGACCTTCGCTGCCGGCGGTGAGCACGATCACGTGTTCTGTGGTCGTGGCCGGTTCGGCGTTTCCGGCCGTCGAGGTGTTCTGCCCGGAGGCGACGCTCGCGGTCGGCCCGACCGTCAGCGCGGCCAGCGCGCCAAGCGACACGCGCTTCGCGCGTGAGCTCGCCGGCACGAACTGCAGCTCGATGGCGCGCCGGCGCGCACGCGAGCGTCCCAGCGACAGCTGCCACGTCTCTTCATCCGCGAGATCGCGGGCAATGGCCTTACCGGGGTCCAGCAGAGCCGTGATGGCCGGCTCCGGTGCGAATGCGGCACGCCCCCCGCGGCCACGACCAGCCCGGCTGCGCCGAGCACGAGACCGCTGAAGCGAATCGCTCCAGTGGTCGAGAACTGCAAGATCACGCGGGCATCCCGACATGCGAGGCGTCCTTTCTCCATTCCATTTGGCGCCTACGGGGTTAGCTGTCGGGCTCGCGTAAAGCGTCTACGCTACGCCACACCTGTGGCGATTCGCCCCCGCAGCCTCGGCTGCATTGGGTCCCCCGCTCCTCCACCCCTTGGGGTCGAAGACTCGGCACGAACGGCGGGCAAGCTAACAGATTTCCCTGCAAGATGCGTTACAGCGGCAGGTGTGCAGTGTTTGTTGCCGACGGACGCAATTTGCGAAAGCCCTCCAGCTCGCAAAATGCGCATGCTCGAAGAGGCCGGAAATCCGGCCGTCCGTGCCCGTAGTCAGCGCCCCGCGGAGCCGTTCGCTGCTAAGTTCGCCCGGTGACGCGCAAGGGCGGACTCGACCTGCGGGTGCTGCTGGGGCCGGCCGCGCTCGTGGTCGTCGCCGGCGCGGTCGCGCTACTCGCCTCCGGCTGCTCCTCGGGCTCGACCTCCTCCACGCCGCGGACGACGGCCAATCAGCAATTCGAGGCCGCCGCGCAGCTGAACCCGGCGACCGCGGCGCCGCCGCTGACGCTGCGCAACTATCTCGGCCAGCGCGTCAACATCGCCTCCTACCGCGGCAAGGCCGTGCTCGTCACGTTCCTCTACACCCACTGCCCCGACGTGTGCCCGCTGATCGCGTCCAACCTCGGCGTCGCACAGAGCCTGATGGGCGCGAAGACCGCCGCGAAAGCTCAGGTGATCGTCGTCTCGGTCGATCCGAAGGGAGACACGCCGAAGGCGGTCGCCAGCTTCCTCGCCCGCCACGAGGTCACAGGCAAAATGCAGTATCTGATCGGCTCCGCCCACGAACTCGCCGCGGTGTGGAAGGCCTGGGGGGTGGGCTCCGAACGGGACGTCCAGAAGCCGGAGTTCATCAACCACTCCGGCCTGATCTACGGCATCACCGGCAGCGGCCAGCGGCTGACGCTCTATTCGGCGAACTTCCAGCCGCGGGAAATCGCGCATGACGTGCCGCTGCTGGCGGCACGCTGAGCGACCCACATGAGCCGGCGCGTGCGCCTGCTGGCGGCTGTCGCTCTGAGCGCCGCCGCAATCGCCGCGCTCGCGGTGTTCGGACTCTCGAGCAGCCGCACCGCCGCGCCCGGCCGTCCTGCGCCGGCGCTGCCGAAACAGGTGCTGATCGGGCCGCGCGCCACGCTCGCGGCCCTGCACGCCAGTTCCGGCGGACGGTCCACGGTCGTCGTGTTCTGGGCGAGCTGGTGCGTTCCCTGCGAGAAGGAGGCGGCTGCGCTCGAGCGCTTCTCGCGCAGCGCAGCCGGCCGCGGGCGCATCGTCGGCGTGAACTGGCGCGACGCGTTGCCCGGTGCGCAGGAATTCATCAGGCGCTACCGCTGGAGCTTCCCCAACGTACGCGACGGCGAAGGCACGATCGGCAACAAATATCTGCTCCCCGGACTGCCGACGACCTACGTGCTGGACGCTGACGGGCGCATCAGATCCGAGCTTCCGGGACCGCAGAACGGCGCGTCACTGACCCGCGCGCTGGCCGCCGCCGAACACGTTTGAGCCCCCGCGCGGGGCACGCGCTCTCGCGGTTTGACAACCGTCCGCCGCGGTGGTTAGTCTGCAAAGGCTCGCGACGCGCGGCGGGAGGAGAGCGGAATTCGAGCCCCTATGCGCCCGCGGTCTGGGATTGAAGCCTGCACCGAAATGGAAGATCGACGTTGGCCGATTCGGCCGCGCGACGCCGCTGGACTCCCTACCAGCCGGCGACGTGACATCAGCCGAAGCAGTCCCCCCTCATGGAAGTGGATCGACTGAGAGGCCCCGCGGAGCGGGGCCTCTCATCGTCGCCGCACCCGGGCGACCGTGCGCCTCAGCCCTCGTCGTCGGGCTCTCTGTGCAGGCGCGAGCGGCGCAGCAGCGGCATCCCGAACCACAGCACCGCGAACGGGATCGCGCCCACGGCGACGGTGAACAAGCCCGCTGTCACCCCGAACAGCTTCGTCGCAACCAGCAGCAGCGCGCCGCACATCGACAGGGCGAGGAACGCGAGTCCCGCGATCACGATGCGGTTCGAGGCGAACACGAGATGGTGCTTGTCGTCGTGGCGGAACAGGAAGCGATGCTGTGCCGAGGGCGCGATCGTGCAGGCCGCTGCGATCGCAGCGCAGATGAGCGTGACGAAGTAGACCGTGCGCTCGAATCCGCCGACGTGCTGAAAGCCGGTGTTGAACGGCACGATCAGCAGGAACGCGAACAGGACCTGCACGCCGGTGACGACGATGCGCAGCTCCCCCTGCATCTCCTCGAGGTTGCGGTCGAGCCGTTCCGGGCCCGTCTCGCGGCGCTGCGCCTCGGCAGTGTCGCCCTCGCGAGCGCGGGCTGCTCGCTGTTCGCCGCGATCCTCAGGCGAGAGCGTCTCGGAGGCCTCCATCGGCACTCCCTTGGATCGCTGCTTCGGCGAGCACGGCCGCTTCGATCCAGCGCGCTGCCTGCTCGCGCTCAGCCGCCGCCAGGCGCCGAAGCTCCAGCGGCGTCCAGTTCCGCTCTCCGATAGGACCGGCCGAGGACGGGCGCAGCAGCGGGCTCGACTCGATTCGTTCGAACGCTGACATGGCCCTTGGGTACCCCGCGGACGCTCCGTTCACTCGGCGGAGCCCCCGCCCTTGGCCTGCTCGGGCTCCGGCTTCTCGCCGGGCCAGCGGCCGGTCAGCCGCGCGAACCAGCGTCGCGCGGCCTGATCGGCGAGGCCGCTGACGAGCCGGAAGATCGCGCCCTGGATCACCAGCGCCGCAGCGAACTTGCCCCAGCTGGGCACCGGTTCGTCGGGCTGCGGCGGCCGGCGGTCGTCGATCAGCGACCAGATCCTGTCGGCGAGCTTGCGACCGGTCAACCCGGCGATGCGGCTCGCGATGATGCTGAACGGCGCGAAGAGCAGCTTCATGTCCGCAAGCCTACCCGCGAGCGGTATGCGGACACATCGCCCTGGCCCGGGCTCCACCCGTCCGTTCGGCCGTGTCATGGCGCGGCGCCGCGGGTATGGGAGCGGTATGGGCAACGGCGCAGGCGAGCCCCTGCAAATCGACTGGGGCAGCGCGCAGGTCGACGGCGGCAGCCTCACCGTGGCCCTGGGGGGCGGCGAACCCAAGGGCTTGGCGAAGCGCTTTGCCGGCCTGCTCGCACTGATCGAGCCGAAAGCGGGCGCTTGGGGGCCGATCGAGATCCGCAAGCGGACGATCGAGATCTCCGACGTGCAGCCCGGAGCCGAGCAGGACCTGCGACAT
>DASWSH010000187.1:0-1818 GCA_036402735.1 Solirubrobacteraceae bacterium
CGCGCGGCCTGGCTCATGATGTTCGGCGGGGCGAAGCCGGTCAGCTCCGTGAGCACCTGGGCGCCGACCGCCTGGCCGCCCGACTTGAGGTGCGCCATCGAGTCGCTGATCCGCTCCATCCGCTCGACCGGATCCTCGAGCCCCACGGGCAGCGGCGCCATCATCGCCGCCACCTGGTTGCCGAGCGCGCCGCGCGCCTCCTCGCTGCGCACGCTCACAGGCACCATCGCCTTCAGCTCGAGGCCGCGAACGTCCACGCCGCGACGGCGCAGGTGCCGCCCCAGCGCGCCGGCCACCGTGGCGAGCATCACGTCGTTCACGGTTCCGCCGAGCGAGTTCTTGATCGCCTTCACGTCGGCGAGCTGCATGCGCACCCACGTGAAGCGCCGGTGCGGCCCGATGCGCTCGTTGTAGGGCGTCTTCGGGGCGGGGCTCAGGCCCGCGCGCACCATCGAGCCGACACCGGCCGCGCTGCCGAGGGCCGCGCCCGCGATCCTGCGCGGCCCGCGAACGAGCGCGCGGGCGCCGCGAGCGATCTCGGCGGGTACGGTCGCGCGCTCGAACAGCGCCTCCGCGAGCAGCTGCGCCCGCGAGGGGGTGGGCGCCGGCAGCCAGCGCTTCTCCTCGGCCGGCGGCGGCGCGTCCGGCTGCGGCTTCGTGTCGAACAGGATGCTCATGATGTCGATGCCGGAGACGCCGTCGACCAGCGCATGGTGGGTCTTCGACAGAACGGCGAAGCGGTCGCCGCCGTCGAGCCCCTCGACGACCCACATCTCCCAGAGCGGCTTGTCGCGATCGAGGCGCTGCGAGAACACGCGGCCGGCGAGGCGCTTGAGCTGGTCCTCGGTGCCCGGCTCCGGCAGCGCCGTGTGGCGGACGTGGTAGTTGAGGTTGAAGTGCGGATCGTCGACCCAGCGCGGCCGGCCCTGGCCGAGCGGGACGAACGCGAGCCTCTGGCGGTAGCGCGGCACGAGGTGCAGCCGGCTGCGGATGCCTTCCACGACATCCTCGTGCTCGGGCGGCGCCCCCTCGAAGATCATCACCGCGCCGACGTGCATGTGCGCGGAGTCGTCCTCCAGGTGCAGGAAAGACGTGTCCAGCCCTGTCAGCCGGTCGTTCGCCATCGCCAGTCAGCTCCTCTCGTTCCCCGGAGCCATACATTACGCCGCTCGTGTACGCAGATGATCTCCTCCGCCCCTGGCGCGACGCCGTCGTCGCGTCGCTGCCGCCGATCGCATCGTTCGACGCGCACACCCACACCGGGTCGAACGACCCGGACGGCTTCCGCTGCTCGGCCGAGGAGCTGCTCGACGCGCTCGGGGAGATCGGGGCGCGGGCGGCCGTCTTCACGATGCACGAGCCGGACGGCTACCCGCCCGCGAACGACCGGATCCTGGAGGAGGCGCGCGCGGCCGACGGCGTGCTGGTGCCGTTCTGCCGGCTCAACCCTCATGTGGGCGGCGCAGAGGCGGCTCGCGAAGCGGAGCGCTGCCTCGACGCGGGCGCGCGCGGCATCAAGCTGCATCCGCGCGCGGAGCAGTTCCGGCTCGAGGAGCCAGAGACCGAGCCGCTGTTCGCTGTGGCGAACGAGCGCGGTGTGCCCGTGCTCGTGCACGCGGGGCGCGGGATCCCGGCGCTCGGGGCAGACGCGCTCGACCTGGCGGGTCGCTTCCCGAACGCGCGGATCATCCTGGCGCACGCGGGCGTGTGCGACCTGGCCTGGATCTGGCGGCACACCGCCGACCACCCCAACCTCTTCTTCGACACCGCCTGGTGGAGCGTGCAGGACCTGCTGACGCTCTTCTCCCTGGTGCCGCC
>DASWSH010000188.1:0-21539 GCA_036402735.1 Solirubrobacteraceae bacterium
ACAGCACGGGCTGGCAGCGGCACATCGCCGAACTCGCCGAGTACGCGCCGAGCGTCTCCGCGGTCCCACAGCGATGACGCCCGCGACAGTCATCCAGGAGGACATCTTGTGGACGGCGGTCGGCGAGCCGAGCCGCCGTGCGCTGCTCGATCTGCTGCTGGCAGGAGGCGAGGCGAGCGCCTCGAGCCTCTCGCTCGAGGTGCCGTTCACGCGCCAGGCCGTCTCGAAGCATCTTCGCGTGCTCGACCGCGCGGGGCTTGTCGAGAACCGCAAGCAGGGCCGCGAGGTCCTCTACGCGGTGAGCCCCGAGCGTCTCGACGCCGCCTCCCAGACGATCGCGCGTGTCGCTGCGCGCTGGGACCGCCGCCTCGCCGCGATCAAGCGCATCGCCGAGGCGGCGCACGAACTCGATCAGCAGGAGGTGCAAGACCTATGAACCGAGCAGCGAGAGCGGCCCGCGTACGGCCGCTCACGACGGGCGCCCTGCTGACGACGCTCGCGGTTGCCGGCGCGTGCTGGGCGCTCACATTGCCGCGGATGAGCGGGATGGACATGGGCGTCCAGACGTCGCTCGGTTCGATCACGTTCTTCCTCGGCCTGTGGGCACCGATGATGGCGGCGATGATGCTGCCGGGAGCGGCCGCGGCGGTGGTGAGAGCGGTCCGCGCCGAGCCGCACGCGCGCGTCGTGCCGCTGTTCCTGGTCTCCTATCTCGGCGTCTGGACGCTCCTCGGCCTTGCCGCCTACGCCGTCTACCGGCCGCACAGCACGACAGTCGCCGGCGCGGTCGTGGTGGCCGCCGGGCTCTACGAGCTCACACCGCTGAAGCGGCGCTTCCGCCGGCGCTGCCTCGAGAGCCGGGGCTCAGGCCTGCTGTTCGGGATCGACTGCGTCGGCTCGAGCATCGGCCTGATGCTCGCGCTGCTCGCCGTCAGCGCGATGAGCGTGATCGTGATGGCGCTTGTCGCGTTGCTGGTGCTCGCTCAGAAGCTGCTTCCGGAGCGAGCTGCCCACGACGTGCCGCTGGCCGCAGCGATCATCGCCTTCGGGCTCGTGATCCTGCTCGCGCCGGCGGCCGTACCCGGACTCACCCCCCCGATGTGAAAGAGAAAGGACAGCATCGATGACCGCTACCAAGATCGCAGCAACACGTGAGGAGTGGCTCGCCGCCCGCGGCGAGCTGCTGGAGCGCGAGAAGGAGCTCACTCGCACGAGCGACGAGCTGGCGCGGCAGCGCCGCGAGCTTCCCTGGCTGCCCGTCGAGAAGGAGTACACCTTCCAGACGGCCGCCGGGCCGAAGACGCTCGCGGAGCTGTTCGACGGGCGCTCGCAGCTCGCGATCTACAACTTCATGTTCGGCCCCGGCTTCGAGGCGGGATGCCCCGTCTGCTCGTCCATCGCCGACAGCTTCAACGGCGTGCTCCCCCACCTCGCCGCCCGCGACGTGACGATGATGTGCGTCTCGCGCGCTCCGCTCGAGAAGCTGCTCGCCTACCGCGAGCGCATGGGTTGGGACTTCAACTGGGCGTCCAGCTACGAGAGCGACTTCAACTTCGACTTCGAACGCTCGCGCAGCCGGGAGGAAGTGGGCGCCTTCGCTGAGAACCCGCCCGAGCTCGTCGTACGTTTCGCCGCGGACTGCGGAGCGGACATTGCCGACTTCCTCGCCGAGAGGCCCGGCCTGAGCGTGTTCGCGCGCGAGAACGACGAGGTCTGCCTCACCTACTCCACCACCGCGCGCGGGCTCGAACCGATCATGGAGTACTACCGCATCCTCGACCTCGTCCCGCAGGGCCGCGACGGCGACCCCGCCGACCCGGGATGGGTGCGCCGTCACGACGAGTTCGCCTAGCGGCCCCCGATAGCCGCAGGAGCCCGGCTCACGACGGAGATCGCGTTCCTGCTGCAGACTGCTTGGCGGTGCGCCTGATCAGCCCAGGGACTACGCCGGTAGTGCAGCGCCGGCGATGATCGCCGCGGCCACGACCCAGCACCTACCCGGCGTCCTGCACAGCCTCGAGCCGACGCTCGACCACTACGGCTACCTCGCAGTCGCGGGGTTCGTGCTGGTTGAGGACTTCGGCGTGCCGGTTCCCGGCGAGACGATCCTGATCCTTGGCGCCGTCTACGCGGGCACCGGCCGCCTGAGCATCGCGCTCGTCGCGCTGCTCGGCTTCCTCGGCGCTTTGCTCGGCGACAACATCGGGTTCGCGATCGGCCATTTCGGCGGCCGCCGTCTGGTCGAGCGCTGGGGCAAGTACGTGTTCCTCACGCCCGAGCGCCTCGACAAGGCCACCGACTTCTTCGAACGTCACGGCGGCAAGATCATCGTCGTCGCGCGCTTCATCGAGGGCCTCCGCCAGGCCAACGGCATCATCGCCGGCACGACGGGCATGCACTGGGCGCGATTCCTCCTCTTCAACGCGATCGGCGCCGCTCTGTGGGTCGCCGTCTGGACCAGCGTCGGCTACTTCTCCGGGAACCACATAAACACCATCTACAACGACGCGACGCGCTACAGCACCTACCTCGCGATCGCGATCGCGCTGCTGCTCGTCGCGTACATCGCTCGCCGTGTGATGCGCGCGCGGCGGGCGCGGCCACGCGACGTCCCCTGAGGCGCGGGCGGCCAGACGCCGGGGGCTAAAAGCCCGGCGGCACGCCCGCGCGCTGGTCCTGGCGGACGAGCGGCCTCATGCGCGGCGCCTATGTCCGCATGGTGAACTCCTATGTCTCCAGCTCACAACCGGGTGGCCTTGTGCTCTACGCTGGCCTGCAGGCCCGGGGTTCCGAGCCGTCATCTTCGGGGGGGCAAAGCCGTGGGCTGGGGGGCACTGAGGTCTCGGAGCGGCTCGGCGAGCGCGCGGCTGGCCGTGTTGGGGGCGCTCGCGGCGGTGCTCGCCGTCCCCACGGCCGCCGGCGCCGTGGCGCTCACGCCCGGCGACGTGGTCGTCGAGCGCGATGGGAACGGCGTCGAAGGGCTGTCCTCCTCCGCCGCGAGCGTCTGGCTGAACGAGTTCGAACCGAGGGGCGGCCTCGCTGCGACGCTTGCTCTCCCGACGAGCGCCAGCGGCTTGAACAAGGCGCTGGTCGACGGCGGCTCGACGGTCTCCGACGGCGAGCTGACACTGTCGGGCAACGGCGCGTGCCTGCTGACCGTCGGCTATGCCGCTGCTCTCGGCACCGAAAAAATCGCCGAAAGCGCCGCCAAAACCGCCCCTCGCACGGTCGCCGTCGTCAACGGCAACGGGGAAATCGACACGACCACCGCGCTGACGAACTTCGCCAACGAAAACAACGCGCGCAGCGCAACCTCGGACAAATGCAAAACGATCTGGGTCGGCGGCAACGGCACCAAAACCACCGGCGGCGTCGTCGCGGCTGCGCTCGGCGCCTCTACGGGTACCCAGCTCAGCGAAACCAGCACGAACGTCCGCCAGGTGGAGGTGGTGGGCAGCCAGCTCTACACCTCCGCCGATCCGGTGAAAGCCGCGGGGCTCACGATCGCCACCGCGGGCAGCGGCCTGCCGACGACCAAAGGGCAGACGTTCAGCAACCTGCCCTTCGAAAAATCGCCCGAAGAGCCGTTTGCCTACAGCCTGCTGACGCTCGGCCTCGGCACCGCGCCCGACACGATCTACGTCGCCGACAACAAACGCGGCGCCGTGATCAAGTACGCACTGACCGGCGGCAAATGGGTCGAACATGGCTTGGTCGAAATACCCGAAGTGACGGGGGTGACCGCCAACGACGTCAGCGGCGCCGTCACGATCTACGCGACGAGCAGCGCCGGCACGAGCAACGGTCCGAGCGGGAAGGCCGGAACCCTGTACAGGATCTCGGACTCCAGCGGCGTGAACGGCACGCTCAGCGGGATCCCGGTGGAAATCGCACAAGCTCCCGTCAACGAGGCCTTCCGCGGCGTGGCTTTCGCGCCGGGGACCGTGATCGGCTCGGGCGGGCCGCCGCCGCCGACGCCGAGCATCGCGGCAGCCGAAAACAGCCTGCCGGCGGCCCTCGGCGATCCCACGAACCGGTCGCTGCCGATCACCGTCGGAGTCGAAGGCTACGCGACCAGCGAACTGACCGTGACGGTCACATCCTCGAAGGAATCGGTGGCCCCCGTGAGCGGGATCACCGTTTCCGGGACGGGCGGTGCACGGACGCTGAACGTGACACCTGCCGGTGTCGGCATCTCCAAACTCACCCTCACCGTGGAAGCGCCCGACGGCGTCTTCACGAGCACGGTGGTCAGCTACGGTGTTTCGGAATACGAGGGTGACGCGAGTGACCGGTACTACTCCGGTGCCGCCGACGCGGGCAGCTCGATCGACGTCGGCGGCGGTTACGTGCTCGTCGCCGGGGATGGATCAAACGTCCTCGAGCTCTATCGCGGCCGGACCTCCGGACCGCCTGTCAAGTCGTTCGACTTCAACAGCAAACTCCCCTTCGGGACGACGGAAGTCAACATCCACTCCTCGGCGCGGGCAGGCAACACGCTCTACTGGGTCGGCGGTATGGCCAACACCAACGGTGGAGAAGTCAAGCCGGCCCGCGACACGGTGTTCGCGGCCACGATCACAGGCTCGGGTGCGAGTACCGAACTCACGTACCTGGGCAGCTACACACATCTGCGCGAGGACCTGGTCGAATGGGATGAAGCGAACGGCAACCCGTTGGGACTGGCCGCCTCCGCGGCGTCCGGTCAGGCGGGGGAGCGCGCCAACGGGTTCAAGATCCAGGGCCTGGAGTTCCTGCCCGGCTCGAGCACCGAAGCGTACGTGAGCTTCCGCGCGCCGCTGGAGACGACGGCAACCCGCAACCTCGCGCTGGTCATCCCCATCACGGACTTCTCCTCGCTCGTGAACGGAACCCCGGGAACCAAGGCGACGTTCGGCACTCCGCTGGAGTGGAACCTCGCCGGCCTCAGCATCCGCCAGATCCGCAAGAACGCGCAAGGCGAATACCTGGTGATCGCCGGCACGCCCGACTCCTCCGACACGCTCTACCAGCTGTGGGGATGGGACGGGGAAACGGAAGACGAACCCGTGCTCCTGAATGCGTCGATCCCGCTCATCGCCGAAGGCGTGTGGGACGCGATCACATCGACGCCGGAACCGATCGCCAACGGCGGTGCAGCCGAACTGTTGCAGGACGACAGCAAGGTCGTCTGGTACGGACCCGGCACCAAAAATGCCGAAAAAGGGCTCATCGTCGGGCTCCAGAAGGAGCTCGGGCGCCTGATCACCGTCCAGATCCCGCTTCCGGGCACGCCCGCCGCGCCGCATCTGTCACAGGGCGCGACCCCCAACCAGGGCCAGTTCACGCTGCGCTGGAAGCCGGCGGGGACGCTGCGCGCGAGGTTCACGCTGCAACACCAGGACGCCAAAGGCGGATGGAGCACTGTGGCCAGCGGACTTTCGACGCGCGAATACGCCTTCACGGCCGGCAAACCGGAGGCTGAGGGGACATGGAGCTATCGCGTGAAGGAGAGCAACGAAACCGGCGACAGCGAATACTCGGCGGAATCCGGACAGGTCAAGGTGGATCGCACGGCGCCCAACACGCCGACCGCGAGCGCCGACCGCTCGCCCGACTACGCAGGCAAAGGCGGCTGGTACGCAGACAGCGTGACGGTGACCTTCACCGCCAACGGCGATCCGGTCCTGGCCGACGGCAGCCCTCCCAGCGGCGTCGAAGCGGCTTCGCTGACCGCGCCGCAGACGTTCGCAACGAGCGGCTCGCACACAGCCAGCGGCACGGTCGCCGACAAGGCGGCCAACGTTTCCGCGCCAGCCACGCTCGTCGTGCAGGTGGACGCGACCGCGCCGAGCCTGGAAATCCAGTGCCCGGCCACCGCTCTGGTCGGTGAAGCGGGCGTCACCGCGACGGTCACAGCCTCCGACGGTGAGTCCGGTCTCGCCAGCGACCCCAGCGCAGTGGTTCCGATCGACACGGCGCAGACGGGATCGCAGACCGTCACGCGCACCGCCGTCGACAACGTCGGCCACAAAACGACCAAGTCGTGCACGACCCAGGTCGTCTACCGGACTCCGGGCGCGCCGGCACTGACCGCCGGTGCGAGCCCGAACGGCGACGGCCTGTTCACGCTCGGCTGGAGCGGCGATGACCCGTTGCAGTACGTCAGCCTGAGCTACACGCTGCAGCACCACAACGCCGCCGTCGCAACATGGTCGACCGTGGCCGGCAACATCGGAGCACTGAGCTACCAGTTCGCAGGCGCCGGCGAGGAAGAAGGCACCTGGGCCTACCGCGTCCAGGGGTCCGACACGAGTCACGGCCAAACCACCGGATACTCGCCCGCCTCGAGCCCGGTCGTGGTCGATGAGACGCCGCCGTTCCCTCCGTCGACCAGCGTCTCCCGGGCTCCCGACTACGCGGGCAACGGCGGTTGGTACAAGGACACCGTGGAAGTGTCGTTCAGCAAATTCGTCGACGCGAACCTGTCCGACGGCAGCCCGGGGAGCGGCATCGATCCGTCCTCGATCCCGGCGTCTCAGACGATCGACACGAGCGGCTCCCATGCGGCGTGTGCCACGGTTGCAGACAAAGTGGGCAACGTCTCGGCGCCGGGGTGTCGGACCGTGCAGGTCGAGGCCACACCGCCGACCCTTCAAGTCACATGCCCGGCAGCGGTTCTTGAAGGAAGCAAAGCCAGCGCGACAGTAACGGCGTCGGATCCGTACTCCGGACTGCAAACCGACCCCAGCGGCACGGTTTCGATCGACACGAGCCACACCGGAGAACAGACGATCACCCGCACGGCCGTTTCCAATCTCAGCTTTGAAACGACCAAGTCGTGCACGACCGACGTCGAATCCTCAACCCCGGGCGCGCCGGCGCTGACCGCTGGGGCGAGCCCGAACAAGAACGGCCGCTTCACGCTCGGCTGGAGCGGCCCCGATCCGCTCCAGTACTTCGGGCTGAGCTACAAGCTCCAGCACCACGATGCCGCCGGCGCCACGTGGTCGACCGTCGCCAGCAACATCGGCGCACTGAGCTACGAATTCTCAGGCGGCGGCGAGGACGAAGGCACCTGGCTGTACCGCGTGCAGGGGTCCGACCCCTCCACATCCCTCACCAGCGAATACTCGCCCGCCTCGACTGCGGTCGTGGTCGACAGGACGGCCCCGAACGCGCCCACCGTGAAAGCCTCGCGTGCGGCTGACTACGCCGGCGGCGGCGGCTGGTACAAGGACAGCGTGCCCGTGACCTTCAGCGCGAACGGGGATCCCGCGCTGGCAGATGGCAGCCCGGGCAGCGGCGTGGACCCGGCGTCGCTCCCGGCAGCGCAGACCTTCGAAACGAGCGGCGCGCACACAGCGAGCGGCAGCGTGGCCGACCGGGCCGGCAACGTCTCGGCGCCGGGCACGCTCACCGTACACGTCGACGCGACCGCCCCCAGTGTGGAAATCCAATGTCCCGCGAACGCGGCGGTCGGCCAGGCCGGCGTCTCGGCGACGGTGAGCGCCTCCGACGCGGAGTCCGGGCTCGCCACCGACCCGACCGCGGTGGTTCCGATCAGCACCGCTCAGGCGGGCACGGTGACAGTCACGCGCTCGGCGACCGACAACGTCGGCCATCAGACGACCAGGTCGTGCACGACGCACGTGCTCGAGTCCCCGCCCGAACTCGGACGCTGCATGAAGGTTGCGGGCGAACTGGTGGGGAAGAAGACGGTCTACCACGGCGCCTTCGCGAACCGGGGCTGCACGGCCCAGGCACAGGGCGGCAAGTACGAATGGACATCGGGCATCGTCCACCCCGGGTTCACGACCCAGAGCAGCAGAGCGGTGAACTTCGAAACCGGCCAGGGCACTGTGCTGGCGTGCGCGGGCGAGCAAGGCAGCGGGACCTTCAGCACCGCCAAGACCGCCGCGGCCACCGTGCTGAGGTTCACAAACTGCAAGCTGAACGCACAGATCTGCACGACGAGCGGCCGTTTCCAAGGCGAACTGGAAGCCAAACAGCTCGAAGGAGAGCTCGGCTGGATCAGCAAAGCCGCAAACCGCGCTGGACTGTCCCTGCGCGCGGCCGGCAACGGCATCTTCATGGAATTCGCGTGCGGTACCGCTCACTTCACGATCACCGGCGGCATCGTCGTGCCGCTCAAGACCGGCAAGGCGCTCGCTGCCCAGACCCTGAAGTACAAGGGCAAGCACGGCACGCAGACGCCCGACCGCCTCGAAGGGGAACCGCCTGAGGTCCTCGCCATAACACCGGATGGCGGCAGCGCCGAACCGATCAGCGTCGGCGCAACGATCACGCAGTCATTCGAAGAAGCGGCCGAGGTGAATACGCAGTTCTAGGAGCCGCCGAGCCCTGCACGCCGAGAGCGGCGGCGAGCGAAGCCGGCGGCAGCCGTGTGGCGGCTGCTCGAGGTCCCACATGCGGGCGGAGGGACTCGAACCCCCAAGGCCGTCAAGCCACCGGCTCCTAAGGCCGGCGCGTCTACCAGTTCCGCCACGCCCGCGCGTGCGAGGAAGGGTACCCCCGCGCGACCGGCTCCTTGCGGGCACGACGGCCCCCATCCCGGGCTCGCCCGCCCTCGTTCCGAGGGCAATCGCCCGCACGCGGCCCCGCTTCAACGGGTATCTTCACTCACAGCATGTCCGCGCCCGCAGCATCGGAGCCGAGGCCAGGCGTGATCATCACGCACCCCAACCGCGACAAGGCGGTCGTGCAGGCGACGCGTGCAACGGTGATCGTGCTGCTGCTCGCCAGCGCAGCGCTCGTGATGATCGTGACGATCGGCGGGTGGAGCGTGCTGCAGGGCATGCTCCCCGTGCAGATCGGCTACGTGATCGCGTACCTCGTGCTCGCGTTCTACGCGGCGCGCTGGAATCGCGGCGTGCTGCCGGTCGCTGCGGCGCTGGCGGTGCTGCTTGCGATCTTTGCGCTGGTCGCGGGGCCCGCCTGGTTCGCACGCGACAAATTCGGCTTCGAGCAGCCGGCCATCAGTGCCGGCGTGCTCGGATTGCTGACACTGCTGATCGTGCCGGTGCAGATGCTGCTGGTGGCATTCGCCATGCGCGGCTTCCGGCAGGGCTGGAACGTCGAGCTCGAGCGGCGCGATCCGAACGCGCCTGCCGAGCTCTACGCCTCCGCGCCACCCCAGCCGGCCTGAGCCGCCGGGTATGCTCGACTCGGTCGAGCAGCTCGCGGCGGTGGCGGAACGGTAGACGCGGAGCCCTCAAAAGGCTCTGTCCGAAAGGGCGTGTGGGTTCGACTCCCACCCGCCGCATCGACGGGTCGGCCGCCCGCACCCGTGGCCTGGGCAGACGGCCACCACGGACGCTTCGGACTGCCACGCCAAACACCGCGGCGCGGCAGCCCGAGCCTACGCCCGATCAGGCCGCGGTCGCCGAGGCGAAGACCTCCGCCGGCGCGCGGTCGATCTCCTGCTCGCGAACGAGCAGCGCGGCCGCGAGCGCGCCGGCCAGCGCGAGCACGCCGCCGAACAGCAGCACCTCGTTGAGGCCGGACAGGAACCCTTCGCGCGCCGCGTGCGCAAGCGCCGGGCGCGCCGCCGCCGGGGCCGAGGCGAGCGCATCGCCCAGCCGCCCCGCCGAGACCGCTTCGACGAGTTGGCGGCCGTGGCCGTGAACGGCACCGCCGAAGGAGTTCGCCGTGGCGGCCCCATGCGCTGTGAACAGCGCGCCCCATACCGCGATCCCGACCGACACGCCCACCTGGCGGAACGTGTCGTTGATCCCCGCCGCCATGCCGCTGCGCTCCTTCGGCACGACGCTCAGCGCGACATCGGCGATCACCGTGTTGACGATCCCGGTGCCGACGCCGGCGAGGATGAACCCCGGCAGCAGCGCCGTCCAGCCGTCGCTCGAGGAGGTGCCCGACATCAGCAGCAGGCCCGCCCCGACGAGCGCCAAGCCGACGCCGAGCTGCGCCCTCGCCATCACGCGCGAGACCCAGATCCCTGACAGCCCGGCGATGATGAACGTCACGACCGTCATCGGCAGATAGCGCGCACCAGCACCGAGCGGCGAAGCGCCGAGGAACTGCTGGAGATAGAGCGTCAGGTACAGGAACAGCGCGAACAGCGACGCGCTGATCGCGAAGGCCGCCAGCTGCACGCCCGTGAACGCCGGCCGGCGGAACAGCTCGAGCGGCAGCATCGGCTCGCGCGAGCGCCGCTCAATTGCGACGAAGGCCGCCAGCAGGCCGGTCGCGCCCGCCAGCATCGTCACGATCAGCGTGCTCCCCCACCCCGCCGCGTTGCCCCGCAGCAGCGCGAACACCAACATGAACAGCGCGCCTGTGAACGTCACCATCCCCGGCCAGTCGGCGCGTGGGGCCCGCGGGTCGCGAGACTCGGCGACCTGCGAGAGCGAGATCCCGATCGCCGCGAGGCCCAGGGGCACGTTCAGGTAGAAGACCGACTGCCAGCCGAGTGCTTCGGTCAACGCGCCCCCGATCAGCGGGCCCGTCGCGACGGCCACACCGATCGTCGCCCCGTAGACCGCCATCGCCGCACCGCGCTCGCGACCGCTCGGGAACTCCTGCGCGACCAACGCCAGCGAGATCGCGAACATGACCGCGCCGCCGAGGCCCTGCACGGCTCGCGCCGCGATCAGCAGCCCCGCATTCGGTGCCAGCGCACACGCCAGCGACGCCACAGAGAAGATGCCGAGCCCGATCACGAACGTGCGCCTTCGCCCGAACCGGTCGGCCAGAGCGCCCGCCGTCAGGACGACTGTTGCCAGCGCCAGCGCGTACGCGTCGATCACCCACTGCAGATCCGCGAAGCTGGCCCCCAGGCCGCTCTCGATCTTCGGCAGCGCGGTGTTGACCACGGTTATGTCGAGCAGCAGCATGAACGTCGCGACGACCACCGCCGTGAGGGTCCACCACTTCCGAGTCATTGACGACCTCCGATCGTCTGGATACAATTCGTCAGGTAACCTTGTAAGGCAACTTGATCAGGGAACCTTATCATGCAACCTGACGAAATGCAGTTTCCTCGGCGCGAAGATTTCGTGGCGCTGCTCTTCCTCGGAGCGGACGCACTCGTCGGCGAGCTGCAGAGCCGCCTGTCAGCCGCCGGGTATGCCGACATCCGCGGCGCCCACGGCTGCGTGTTCGGCAACCTGCCTCCGGGCGGCATGCGCCTGACCGAGCTCGCCTCCACCGCGAAGATGACCAAGCAGGCTGTCGGCGAGGCGGTCACGGACCTCGAACTACTCGGCTATGCCGAGCGCATCCCCGACTCCAGCGACGGGCGCGCGAAGATCATCCGTCTCACCGAGCGCGGCAGCGAGGCCCAGCGTGCCGGCTTCCGCATCATCGGCGAAATCGAGGACGAGTGGGTCGAGCGCTATGGCCAGGAGCGCGTAGACACGATCCGCTCGATCCTCCTCGACCTCACCGCCGGCGCCGTCCCGGCCGCACACGAGCCGGCGCGGGCCGCCTAGCCGGAGCCGCCCGCTCAGGCGCCGACGAGCTCGCCGAGCGCGTCCGCCAGTGCCGGCCGCGCGACGAGAACTCCCCACGGCAGCCCCGGAGCCTCCGCAAGCTCGCGCAGCTCGAGCCCGGCGCGTTGGCAGATCAGCACGCCGGCCGCGACGTCCCACTCCTTCACGCTGCGCTCGAAGTACGCGTCATAGCGGCCGGCCGCCGTCCAGGCCAGATCCAGGGCAGCGCTGCCGAAGCGGCGGATGTCGCGCACCCGCGGCGCCAGCTCGGCGAGCAGCGTCGCCTGCAGTGCCCGCACCGACGCGTCGTAGGCGAGCCCGGTCGCGACCATCGCACTCGCGAGAACACCCTCCCCCCCGCCCTCGCCGTGCGGGTCGCCGGTACGGCCGCGAAGGTCCTGCGCGGCACCGGCCGCAGTTGTGAGCAGCGCCGGCCCGTCGCGTCGTGCCGTGAAGAGCTCGTCGCGGTTCGCGTCGTAGACGGCGCCGGCGATCGTCCCATGCGCGTCGCGCACAGCCACGCTCACCGACCATTGCGGGATGCCGAACAGGAAGTTGACGGTGCCGTCGAGCGGGTCGACCACCCAGGTCAGCCCGCTGCTCCCGTCGCTGCCGCCGCCCTCCTCGCCCAGGAAGCCGTCCTGCGGGCGCTCACGTGAGAGCAGCTCGCGCAGCGCGTGCTCGGCCGCCACATCCGCCTCGCTGACAAGATCGGTCGGCGTGCTCTTGCTCGTGACGCTCCGCTCCGCTCCCGCCGCCGCGCGCTCTGCGAGCAGGCCTCCCGCCATCCGCGCGGCGCGCGAGGCCAGCTCGAGCAGCTGCTCGGTCTCGCTCACGAAAAGCCGGCCGGGCGATGCTCCGCCCACGGCCGCGCCGCTTCCATCTGCCCCGCCAGCGAAAGCAGCGTCGCCTCGTCGGCGGGGCGGCCGACGAGCTGCACGGACAGCGGCAGCCCGCTCTCGGAGAAGCCGGCGGGCACCGCTGCCGCGGGCTGCCCGGTGACGTTCCAGATCCCGTTGTAGGGCACCCACCCGCCGACCGTGTTGAGCGTCCACAGCGCGCCGCGGCCCTGCAACCTGCCGATCGCCGGCGGCAGGGTCGCGACCGCCGGCGTGAGGAGCACGTCGTGCTGCTCGAGCACCCTGCCGAGCCGCGAGCGCAGCGCCTCCTCGCCCGCCAGCGACCGCTCCAGCAGCGACTCCGGGATCAGCCCGCCGACGCGAGCGAAGCCGCGCGTGCGCCGTTCCAGGCGCTCCGGGTGCGCCAGCGTCTCGGCATCGTCATGGCCTCCCCGCAGGTAGCGGATCAGCACCGCCGGCAGCGAGTCCATCCCGTACTCCGGGTCCTGCTCGGAGAGCTCGTGGCCCAGCGATCGCAGCAGCTCCACCGTCTCCTCGAGCGCGCGCTCGGCCTCCGCGTCCAGCTTCGCGAGCACGCCGGGCGGGAACTTCCGCGAGTAGGCGATGCGCAGGCGCGCGGGCGCAGTCGCCGCCGCCTGGGAGAACGGAACCGCCGGAGCCGGCGCGCTGTCCGCATCGACGTCCGTAGCTCCCGAGGCGGCATCGTGGAACAGGGCCGTGTCGGCGACGCGGCGCGTCAGCACGCCGTTGACGGACAGGCCGTGCCAGGCGCGCGACCTCGGCGCGAGCGACACACGCCCGCGCTGCGGCTTCAGGCCGAACAGCCCGCACCATGCAGAGGGGATGCGGATCGAGCCGGCGCCGTCGGAGCCGAGTGCCGCGCCGACCAGCCCGGCGGCGACCGCCGCCCCGCTTCCGCCGCTCGAGCCGCCCGGCGCGCGCTGCAGGTCCCAGGGATTGCGCGTCGCTCCGAAGGTCGCTGTCTCGGTGAACGGCCAGAGCGTCAGCTCCGGCACGTTGGTCTTGCCGATCATCACCGCCCCTGCTTCGCGCAAGCGGCGCACGACCTCCGCGTCCGCCTGCGCCGGCACGCCGTCGGTCGCGTTCGTGCCCCAGTTCGTCGTCTCGCCGGCCACGTCCATGTCGTCCTTGATCGCGATCGGCACGCCCAGCAGCGGCCGCGTATCGCCCGCGGCACGGCGCGAGTCCGCCTGGTCGGCTTCCAGTCGCGCACGTTCGCCCAGCACGACCCGGAACGCGTTCAGCTGCGGCTCGTAGCGCTCGATCCGCGCCAGGTAGAGCTCGAGCAGCTCGCGCGCGGAGACCTCGCCCGCAGCCACCAGCTGCGCCTGACGCGCGATCCCTGCGTATGCGAGCTCGACCTGGTCCATTGTGCCGGAGCCTAATGGAGAGGCGCGTTCAGACCGGTGTGACCGGGTTGCGCTTCGCCGGCCAGTCACGGCGCTTGCCCGCCGCCTGCGCAAAGCGGCGGATCAGCTCATCGCGCAGCAGCGGCGGCTCGATCACAGCGTCGATGACCATCTCCGAGGCGAGGTGAAGGATGTCGATGTCCGCCGCGTACTCCGTGCGCAGGCGCTCGGTCTCCCGCGCCCGCTCGGACTCGTCCTCGATCCCCTGCAGCTGGTTGTAGTAGACGGCGTTGATCGCCGCCTGAGGGCCCATCACGGCGATCGAGGCGCTGGGCAGCGCGATGCAGCAGTCGGGATCGAAGGCCGGTCCGGCCATCGCATACAGGCCCGCGCCGTAGGCCTTGCGCACGATCACCGAGATCTTCGGCACGGTCGCCTCGCTGACCGCGCTGATCATCTTCGCGCCATGGCGAATGATGCCGTGGCGCTCCACCTGCGTGCCGATCATGAAGCCCGGCACATCGGCCAGGAACAGCAGTGGCACGTTGAACGCGTTGCAGTTCCAGATGAAGCGAGCGGCCTTGTCGGCCGAATCCGAGAACAGCACGCCACCCTTGTGCTTGGGCTGGTTCGCGACGATGCCGACCGCAGCGCCGCCGAGACGCGCGAAGCCCACCACCAGCTCCTTCGCCCAGCGCGGGTGGATCTCCAGGAACGAGCCCTCGTCGAGGAGACCGTCGATCAGCTGCGTCATGTCGAACGGCTTGTTCTCGTCGGCGGGAATCAGCTCGCCGATGTCCCCGGCCGACGCCGGCGGCGAGCCCGGCTGCGCGCGCGGCGGCTCGGCGCGCCAGTTGCCGGGCAGGTAGGAGAGGTACCTGCGTGCAAGCTCGAGCCCCTCCTGATCGCTCCTCACCAGCTGATGAGCGCAGCCCGAGACGCCGGTGTGCATGCGCGCCCCGCCCATTTCCTCGAGCGTGACCTTCTCGCCGATCACCATCTCCGCCATGCGCGGCGAGCCGAGGTACATCGAGGCGTTGCCGTCGCGCATGATCACGAGGTCGCAGAAGGCAGGGATGTAAGCGCCGCCGGCCGCGCTCGGGCCGAACAGCACGCACACCTGCGGAACCAGCCCCGACAGCTTCACCTGGTTGTGGAAGATCCGGCCGGCGCCCCGCCTGCCCGGGAACATCTGCACCTGCTCGGTGATCCTCGCGCCTGCCGAGTCGACCAGATAGACCATCGGGATCTCCAGCGTCAGCGCCCGTTCCTGGATGCGCAGGATCTTCTCCACCGTCTTCGGCCCCCACGACCCCGCCTTCACGGTCGGATCGTTGGCCATCAGCGCCACCGGCCTGCCGTCGATCGCGCCGACCCCCGTCACCACGCCGTCCGCGCCCAAGCCCTGCTCCTGCCAGTTGGCCAGCAGCGCCTCCTCCGAGAAGGAGCCCGCGTCCAGCAGCTGCGCGACGCGCTCGCGCACCGGCAGCTTGCCCTGGCCCAGCGCCTTCTCGCGATGATGCTCGGGCCCGCCCGCCAGAGCGCGCTCGGCAGCGTCGTGCAGTGAGCTCATCGATGCGGTCCCGGCAGGCCCGGCGGACGCGGCGGGCGCGGCGGGCCGTGGCGGTGCCGGCGCCGGGCGCGATCGCCTTCGCGGCGGCGCTCCAGGCGCCGTTCGACCCGCTCGAGATCGGGCGCGGGCCCGAACAGCAGCCAAGCGTTGCGCAGCAGCGGCAGCAGGCTGAAGAAGATCACGAAGCCGGGCCAGAAGCTGCCGTCGGCGCCGGCCGCGAGCCAGATCGCCACGCACACCGCCGATGCGATCAGGGCGCCGCCCGCCTCCTGCAGCAGGCGGCGGCGAAGGTGCGCGCGGCGGCCCGCGAGCTCCGCCCGCACCGCCTGCGCGCTGACCGGCAGGTCGCGCCGCAGCGCCTCGAGCTCGCCGCGCGTGGCGGCGTCGTAGGCCTTGCCGACGCGCTCCTCGAACTCCTCCGGCCGCAACCGGCCGGCGAGCATGTGCTCGCGCAGTTCCTTGGCGACCCGCTCGCGGTCCTCGTCGGCGGCGCGGATGCTCGAGGGATCGACCATCAGCATCTAGACCGCGGAGTTCTCCCGCGGCTCGTCGCCTGAATAGTCGTACCAGCCCATGCCCGACTTGCGCCCGTACCAGCCGGCCGCGAGCATCTTGCGCAGTGCCGGCGGGCGCGCGAAGCGGCGCTCGCGGAACTCGTCGAACAGCACGTCGCAGATCGAGCCGAGCGTGTCGAGCCCGACGAAGTCGGCGAGCGTCAGCGGGCCCATCGGGTGCCCCGCGCCCGCCTTCATCGCCTCGTCGATCTCGGCCGCCGATCCCACCCCCTCTTCGTAGGCGCGCATCGCGTCGAGCATGTAGGGGACGAGCAGCCGGTTGACGATGAAGCCCGCCTTGTCCTTCGTCGGAATCGCAAGCTTGCCCTCCGAGCGCGCGAACTCGAGTGCCGCGTCGAACGTCTCGTCGCTCGTGGTGAGCGCGCGCACGACCTCGACCAGCTTCATCACCTGTGCCGGGTTGAAGTAGTGCAGCCCCACGAACTGCGAGGGCCGGCCGGTCGCAGCGGCCTGGTCGATCACGGCCAGCGAGGAGGTGTTGCTCGCGAAGATCGCCGCGGGCTTCACGATCGCATCCAGCTCCTTCCACATCTCGAGCTTCAGCGACAGGCTCTCGGTGATCGCCTCGATCACCAGGTCGCAGCCGGCGAGGTCGCCGTAGTCGACTGTGCCTTTGATGCGCGCGCGTACGGCGTCGGCGTCCTCCTGGCTGGACTTGCCCTTCTCCACCGCTCGCGCGAGCTGCTTCTCGATCTTGCCGATGCCCTTCGCGAGCGTTGCCTCGTCGAGCTCTCGCAGCACGACCTCGTAACCGGACTGCGCCGCCACCTGCGCGATGCCGTGGCCCATCAGGCCCGCTCCCAGCACCCCGACCTGCTCGATCCCCGCCATGAAACCTCCGCTGTCGCGCTCGACTCTTCCGGCCCTGGAGCCTAGTGAACCCGTAACCTTTGGCGCCCACCCGGCCGAGAGGAGCAGCCGCCATGAGCATCGTCGCCACCGAGGACCGAGGCGCGGTCCGCCACATCGTGCTCAACCGTCCCGAGAAGCGCAATGCGATGAACCAGGAGCTGCTGCGGGCGCTCGCTGCCGCGCTGCGCGACGCGGCCGGCGACCCGACCGTGCACTGCGTCGTGCTGCGCGGCGAAGGGCCCGTGTTCTCGGCCGGAGTCGACCTGAACGAGCTGATGTCCTCGAACGGCACGCCGGGCCTGCTGCGTCCCTTCCGCGAGGTCTTCCTCGACTGCGCGAACCTCTGCGAAGAGATGGCCAAGCCCGTCGTCTGCCAGATCCACCGCACCTGCGTCGGCGGCGCGCTCGAGGTGGCGCTCGGCTGCGATCTGCGCATCGCCTCCAGCGACGCCCAGCTGGGGCTGCCCGAGGTCAAATTCGGCATCATCCCGGACGTCGGCGGCTCGACGCGCCTGCCCGCGGTGGTGGGGCTCGGTCGCGCCAAGGAGCTCGTCATGACCGCACGCCTGATCGGCGCGGAGGAGGCGGAGCGGATCGGCCTCGTCAACCGCGTGGTCGAGCCCGAGCAGCTCGACGACGCGTGCGAGGCGCTCGTCGGCGAGCTGCTCGCCAACTCCCATATCGCGGTCGGTCGCGCCAAGCGCGTGCTCGACGCCTCGGCGCGTCCCGCGCTCGCCGCGACGCTCGAGATGGAGATCGCGGTGCAGGAGTACTGCGTGGCGGCCGCGCGCGAGAACGCGCGCGACGTCGAGCACGCGCTGACGAGCTAGCGCCGGCGGCTCACCGCTGCGGCGCCGCGTGCCACTCGACCGGCCCGGCGACGAGTGTATGGCTGCCCAGCGGGCGACCGAGGATCTCCTGCGCGCGCCGCGAGCAGGCGAGCAGCGCCGCCAGATCGATCCCCATCCGCACGCCCATCTCATCGAGCATCGAGACGAGGTCCTCGGTTGCGATGTTGCCGGTGGCTCCGGCCGGCACCGGGCAGCCACCGAGCTCGCCGAAGCTCGACTCGAACGAGTCGACTCCGGCCTCCAGCGCGGCCAGCGCATTGGCAAGTCCCTGCCCCCGAGTGTTGTGGAAATGCGCGGTCAGCTCCGCGCCGGGCAGCGCCGTGCGCGCCTGCCCGAAGAACTCGCGCACCTGCCGCGGGTTTGCCATGCCGGTCGTGTCGCCGAAGCCGATCTCCTGCGCGCCCGCCTCGATCAGTCGCGCCGCGATCTCCAGCACGCGCGCCGGCGGCACGTGCCCCTCGTAGGGACAGCCGAACGAGGTCGAGATCACGCCCTCGCAGCGCAGTCCCTCCGCACGCGCGCGACGCAGCACCGCTTCCACGCCCGCAAGCGACTCGGCGATCGAGCGGTTGACGTTGTTTCGGTTGTGCGTCTCGGAGGCGGACAGGAACACGTTCACCTCCTCGAAGGCCGGCCGGCCGCTCGTCTTGCGCTCGCGCGCCGCCAGCGCGGCGTCGAGACCGCGCTCGTTGGGTATCAGCACGCTCAGCGCGACCTGCTCCGGCACGTCGATGCGCGCCAGCACCTCGCCGGCGTCCGCCAACTGCGGGATCACGTCCGCGCGCACGAAGCTCGTCACCTCCAGCCGTCGCAGACCGGTCCGCGCGAGCGCGTCGATCAGCTCGACCTTGCGCTCGGTCGCGATCACCTCGGGCTCGTTCTGGAACCCGTCGCGCGGTCCGACCTCACGGATGCGCACAGCTGACGGCGTGCTCTGCTCGGGTGTCGCGGCCATCGCCACGATCCTAGTCGCGGTCGTCGCTCGGGAGCCGCTCAGCTGCGCCTGCGCGACGTGGCTGCGCAGCCCGCCTGCCCGCCTATACTCGGCCGCCTTGCCCAGCTCGACCGACCCCGTGGCGATCATCGGCGGCTCCGGCGCGCTCGGATTCGGGCTGGCGCTGCGGCTCGCTCGCACCGGGATTCCGATCGTGATCGGCTCGCGCGAAGCCGAGCGGGCCGCGCAGACCGCCGCACGCGCCGCCGAGCTGGTACCCGACGGCACGTTCGACGGCAGCGACAACCCCGGCGCTGCCGGGGGCGCAGAGGTGGTGGTGCTGAGCGTGCCGTTCCGCAACCAGTCCGAGACGCTCGCGAACCTGAAAGAGGCGCTGCGCCCTGGACAGCTGCTGATCGACGCGACGGTGCCGCTCGCCGCCGCGGTCAGCGGCAAGGCGACGCGCATGCTGGGCGTGTGGCAGGGGTCGGCCGCGCAGCAGGCTGCGGAGATGGCGCCGGAGGGCGTGCGCGTGGTCTCGGCGCTGCACACCGTGAGCGCAGCCTCGCTCAGCGACCTCGAGCACCCGCTCGAACAGGACGTGCTGGTGTGCGGCGACTCGCGCGCCGACAAGCGCGAGGCGGCAGCGTTGATCGAGCGCGTCGACGGGCTGCGCTGCGTGGACTGCGGACGGCTCGAGATGTCGCGCATCACGGAGTCGCTGACCGCGATGCTGATCGCGGTCAACGCGCGTTACAAGGCACATGCGGGCATCCAGCTCAGCGGCCTGCCCGAGCAACTCTGGGATTGAGCGCCGAGGCCGCCGAGATCGTGCTGCTCACCGGCGGCACAGGCGGCGCGAAGCTGGCGGCCGGCATCGCCGCTGCCTACGGTCCCGAGCGCCTGTGCGCGATCGTCAACACCGGCGACGACATCGAGATCTACGGCGCGCACGTCTCGCCCGACCCGGACCTCGTCTGCTTCTGGCTGGCCGGGCTGATCGACGAGCGCGGCTGGGGCCTGCGCGGCGACAGCTTCGAGGTGATGGACGCGCTGCGCGCGCTCGGCGTCGAGGTGTGGTTCAACCTCGGCGACCGCGACCTCGCATGGTGCATCGAGCGCGCGCGCCTGCTCGCCGCAGGGTGCTCCGCGACCGGCGCGCTGGCGCGGCTCGCCTCTGCGATCGGCGTAGGCGCGACGGTGCTGCCGGTCAGCGATGACGAGCTGCGCACGTGGGTGCGCACGCCGCTCGGCTGGCGGCCCTTCCAGGAGTTCATGATCCGCGACCGCGCAGCAGGCCCGGTCACAGGGCTCGAGGTGAGGGGCGCCGAGCGCGCCGCTCCGAGCGCGCAGGTGCTGGCGGCGCTGGAGGCAGCCCGGGTGATCGTGATCGGCCCTTCGAACCCGCTCGTCTCGATCGGGCCGATGCTCGCGGTGCCGGGCATGCGCGAGGCGCTGGCCGCCGCGCCCGCGCCGATCGTGGCGGTCAGCCCGATCGTGGGCGGTGAGGTGCTGAAGGGGCCGACAGCCGCCTTCATGGAGTTCGCCGGGCACCCGTGCAGCGCGCAGGGCGTCCTCGAGCTGTACGGCGGGCTGCTCGACGGGATGCTCGCCGACGAACCGCTGCACGCTGCGCCGCGCTCCGCTGGGCGTCCCGCGGCGCGGATCGCCGACACGCGCATGGACGACGCGGCGGCGCGAGAGCGCGTCGCGCGCGAGACCGTCGCGTTCGCCGAAAGCATCTAGGCTGGCTGCAGCCGTGCTGACCGCCGCGATCCTGCCCGTGAAGAGCTTCGGCCGCGCAAAGCAGCGGCTCGGCGCGAGCCTTCTCGACGCGCAGCGCCTGGCGCTCGCGCAGGCGATGGTCGGCGACGTGCTGCAGGCGCTTGCCGCTTCGCGGGCGATCGCACGCACGATCGTCGTGACCGCCGAGCCGCAGGCGCGCGAGGCGGCGCTGCACAGCGGCGGCGACGCGATCGTGATCGCCGACGAGCACGAGCGCGGCCAGTCGGCGGCCGCGCTGATCGGTATCGAGCGCGCGATCGGCGAAGGATTCCAGCGCGTGCTGTGCGTGCCCGGCGACTGTCCCGCGATCGACGCGCGCGAGCTCGACACGCTGCTGGCCGAGCACGACGCCGATCCAGCAGCCGTCGTGGTCTTCCCGGACCGGCACGGCAGCGGCACGAACGGACTGATGCTGTGCCCGCCCGACGCGATCGAGCCCAGCTTCGGCCCGGACAGCCGCCAGCGCCATGTCGAGCTGGCACGCACGGCGAACCAAGAGGTGCGCGTGCGCGAGGTGGCCTCGCTGCTGCTCGACGTCGACACCGGCGCCGACCTGGCGGTGCTGCGCGCGCGGCTCGGTCAGCTGGGCGACCGGGCCGAGCGCACGCGCGCCGTGCTCGTCGGAGCGGCCTTCAGCGATACCCGCGCGTCCTCGACGGCATCCTCTTCACAGCCGCCATCGCAGGCGGCTGCGCCCGCGGCGCGCGCCTAGCGCCGGCCTTGGCGACGCTGACGGCACGCGCGCTGCCTGGCCTGCCCGAGGTGCGCCCGGGCGATGATCTCGCGGAGCTGATCGCCGCGGCCCTCGGCGGGCGAGCTCTGACGGGAGAGCATCTCCTGGTGATCGCGCACACGGTGGTCTCCAAGGCGGAGGGCGCTCTCGTCGAGCTCAGCACCGTGATCCCCGGCGCCCGCGCGCGCGAGCTCGCGGCCGAGCAGGACCGGGATCCCCGCCAGGTGCAGGTGGTGCTGGACGAGTCGCGGCAGCTGCTGCGCGCCGAACGCGGTGTGCTGATCGCGCGAACCCGCCACGGCTTCGTGTGCGCCAATGCCGGCGTGGATGCGTCGAACGCATCCGACGCCGACACGGTTGTGCTGCTCCCGCGCGACGCCGACGCCTCGGCGCGCGCGCTCCGTCGTCGTCTCTTCGAGCTCGGCGTCGTCAGCGGCGAGCGGCTGCCCGGCGTGCTGATCACGGACACATTCGGCCGCGCGTGGCGTCATGGCCAGGTCGATGTCGCGATCGGCCTCGCCGGCCTGGCGCCGTTGGAGGACTGGCGGGGACG
>DASWSH010000189.1:0-19283 GCA_036402735.1 Solirubrobacteraceae bacterium
CGGGAGGAGATCGCGCGCCACTTCCAGAAGGCGATCTTCCCGGCCCTGACGCCGCTGGCGGTCGCTCCCGGCCGGCCGTTCCCGTACATCTCGAACCTGTCGCTGAGCCTCGCGGTGCTCGTGCGCGACCCCGTCACGGACCAGACCGTGTTCGCGCGCGTGAAGGTGCCGACGGAGATCCTGCCGCGCTTCATCGCGCTGCGCCAGGAGTCGAGCGGCGACCCGCTGCTGCTCGTGCCGCTGGAGGACGTGATCGCCCAGCACCTCGGCGCGCTGTTCCCCGGCATGGAGATAGCCGACTGCGACGTGTTCCGCGTCAGCCGCGACGCCGATCTCGAGGTCTCCGACGATGCCGCGGACCTGTTGCAGGCGGTCGAGGACGAGCTGCGGCGGCGACGCTTCGGCGAGATCGTGCGCGTCGAGGTCGGCGCACAGATCTCCGAGCGGCTGCGCTCGGCGCTGACGGGCCTGCTCGGGGTCGAGGACGAGGAGGTCTACGAAGTCGACGGCCTGCTCGACATGGGCGCGCTGTGGCAGATCGTGAAGCTGCCGGGCCATGCCGAGCTGCGCGACGAGCCGCTGCCCGTCGTCACGCACCCGCGGCTGCTGCGCCACGAGGGCGGCCGTCCCGACGTGCTGGGCGCGATGCGCGAAGCCGACGTGCTCGTGCATCATCCCTACGACTCGTTCGCGACCTCGGTCGAGCGCTTCGTCGAGCAGGCCGTCGCCGATCCGAACGTGCTTGCGATCAAGCAGACGGTCTACCGCACCTCCGACGACTCGCCGCTGGTGCCGGCGCTGATCGAAGCGACCGAGCGCGGCAAGCAGGCGGTCGCGCTGGTCGAGCTGCAGGCGCGCTTCGACGAGCGCATGAACATCCACTGGGCGAAGGCGCTGGAGGAGGCCGGCGTGCACGTCGTCTATGGCCAGCCCGCGACGAAGACGCACGCGAAGTGCGTGCTGGTCGTGCGCCGGGAGGGCGAGGGCGTGCGCAACTACGTGCACATCGGCACCGGCAACTACCACTCGGCGACCGCGCGGCTCTACACCGACTTCGGCCTGTTCACGGTCGACGAGCAGATCGGCGCCGACGTCGCCGACATGTTCAACTACCTGACCGGCTACGGGCGCCCCCTGCACTACCGGCGCGTGCTGACCGCGCCCAACCAGCTGCGCGACGGGCTGCTCGCGGAAATCGAGCGCACGATCGCCGCGCACGCCGAGGGCACGCCGGCGCGGATCGCGATGAAGATGAACGCGCTCGTCGACGGGCGCTGCATCCGAGCGTTGTATGCCGCCTCGCAGGCGGGCGTGCAGGTCGACCTGAACGTGCGCGGCATCTGCTGCCTGCGCCCCGGCCTGCCGGGCATCTCCGAGAACATCCGCGTGGTCTCGATCGTCGGGCGGCTGCTGGAGCACTCGCGCATCTACGCGTTCCAGCGCGGCGAGGAGCAGAGCTTCTACATCGCCTCAGCCGACCTGATGCCGCGCAACCTCGACCATCGCGTCGAGCTCGCCGTGCCGGTGCTCGAGCCCGAACTGCAGGGGGAGCTGCTGGACACGCTGGAACGCGCCTTCGCCGACAACCAGTGCTCCTGGCAGCTCGACAGCGAGGGCTGCTGGCATCGCCGCGCGCCGGGGGTGGACGGGGCTCCGCTGGAGCCGCACAACATGCAGCTGGAGATCGCGGAGCTGCACGCCGCGCGCGCCGCACATGCGCGCAGCGACGGCGACTCCTCGCTCGACGCTCAGCTGGCTGCCGGAGCCGGCAGCGCCTCGAGCACGTCTTTGAGCTCGTCCACCGACTGGTAATCGAGCCCCAGCCGGTGGTCGTGCCGGTGGCGCACGACGCCCTGCTCGTCGATCACGATCACCGCGCGCTTGGTGCCGAGCGGTCCCCCCCACGCGCCGTACTGCTTCGCGACGCCGCCGCCGACGTCGGCGAGCAGCGGCACGTTCAGCGTGTGCTTGGTGACGAACGCCTCGTGCGACTCGAGATCCTGCGCGGAGATGCCCACGGCGGTCGCGTTCAGAGCCGAGAAGTCCTCCGCCCGGTCGCGATAGGAGCAGAACTGTTTGGTGCACACCATCGTGTTGTCGCCGGGATAGAACAGCAGCACGACGCGCTCGCCGCGGTGATCGGACAGCTTGAAGGAACCGTCCGTGCCCGCCAGCTCGAAATCCGGCGCCGGCTCCCCTACCTGCGGCTTCTTCGGCATGTCGGGCAGCTTACAGCCTGTCGTAGCCCCACAGCGCGACCAGGTCGCGGCCGAGATACTCCGAGAGGGCCGTGACTTCGGGCGCCAGGCGCCTGCGCAACTCGCCCATCAGATCTGCGTCAGGACCCTTCGGCTCGGTGAACACGAGCTTGCGGCGCAGCAGCTGGAAGGAGCGCCGGCTGAGCGCCTGCGGGATGACGGTCTTCGCCGCCCGCCGCGCCCACCGTGTCGCGCGGCCCCCGCCGAAGAAGGCGCTGTGCAGCGCGTTGTCCAGCCACACCCGGCGCTGCACCGAGGGGTTCGCCTGCGAGATCTCCACGGCGCCGATCTCCTCGATGCCCAGAAAGCGCTGGACGGTCCTCAGCGTGGCGTCGTTGTCGGCGCGGAAGTCCTCGTAGATCAGCACCAGCACCTGCTCGCGCCCGAACACGCCGTGCAGGCGCTGCAGTTGCTCCAGGAAGCGAACGCGGTCCATGTACATCAGATACGCCGGCTTCTCGCGGTTGATCTCCGTCAGCAGTTCGCCGTTGCGGCGCCGCGCTTCGAGCTCCAGCGCCTCACGCAGGCTCGGCACCTCCTCGGATTTGTGCTGGAGCATCTGCAGGTGCAGCGAGCGCAGCAGGCTCCCCGGCTCGCGCAGGATCACGACGATCCGCGCCTGCGGCTGTGCTTCGGCGATCAGGCCGGCCGCCTGACGCGACCAGACGTAACAGGTCGACCCCTCGCCGATCAGCTGCGTCGGCAGCGCCGGCTCGAACAGGGCGAGGTAGTTCTCGAAGCCCGACTGCCCGTCGGGTCCGCTGCGGTACGGCGAGCGCAGGTCCGGCGCGAACCAGCGCGGCTCCTTGACCTCCGGCATGAACACCTGCGGATGGCGGCGAAGCATGTCGTAGAGAGCCGTCGTGCCGCACTTGGGATGGCCCGCGAGGAAGAAGTCGGGCAGCCGCGACGGGCGTTGCGCGGGCACCGTCGCAGGCTCGGCGGAGGCGTCTGGGGGAGCGGTTCTCTTCGGCGCGTCCATCGGCTGGCGAGTCTAGAGCGCGTCGTATCCCCACTCAGCGACGAGGTCCCGGCCGAGATACTCGCTGAGCGCCCGCACCTCCCCCGCGAACCGGCGGCGCAGCTCGAGCATCAGCTCCTCATCAGGCGGCCGCGGCTTGGCGAACACCACGCGTCGCTCGACCTGCGCCAGCGCGCCGCGTCGCACGCTGCGCGGCACCGTGCGGGCCGCGCCGCGCACGAGTCGCGCGGAGAGGCTCTCGCCGGTCGTCACCCTGCGAACCATCTCGTCGACGCCCACGCGCCGGCGCGTGGTCGGGTTGGCCTCGCTCGATTTGAAGGGAAGCGTGTCATCGAGGCCGAGGAAGCGCTGCACGGTCCGCATCGTGCCCTCGTTGTCGCGGCGGAAGTCGTCGTACACCAGCACCAGCACCTGCTCGGCCGCAAAGAACTCGCGGTAGCGCCGCAGCTGCTCGCCGTAGTGGACGCGATCGGTGTACATCAGCGCCTGCGGGCGCCTCGCCGCCAGCCTCGTGAGCGAGCGCCCGGCCCGTCGCTCCTCCTGCAGCTCCAACGCCTCTCGCAGGCTGGTGACGTCCTCCGATCGGTTTTCCAGCAGCTGCATGTGCAGCGAGCGCAGCAGCGCCGCGGGGTCCCTGACGATGTCGATCACGCGGGCGTCCGGGCGAGCCGCCGCGATCAGCGAGGGCGCCGTGCGCGACCAGATGTAGCTGGTGGACGCCTCGCCGGCGAGCTGGCCAGGCGCCGCGCCGGCGAACAGGGACAGGTACTCCGCGTAGGATTCCGGCTCGCGGCCGGAGCCGGCCTGCGCGGCGGAGTAGCGAAGGTCGGTGGAGAAGAAGCCCGGTTCCTTGCGGTCCGGCATGAACACGCCGGGCTGCGCGCGCAGCATCTCGTACAGCGCCGTCGTGCCGCACTTGGGGTGCCCGACGATGTAGAAGTCCGGCGCCTTCGCTTTCGCGGCCGACGCGATCTGCTCCAGCACCGACGCCTCGAGCTGTTCGGGCCCGTGATCCGAACGCTGCTCGGACGGCGTCGCCGGATCGCTCACAGCGCCAAGTCTAGTCCCGCACCTGCGCGAGCCAATCGGGGCTCCCGGCGGCGATCGCGCGGAAGATCTGCTCGGAGCGTCGCGCCGAGCGGCGCAGCAGGCGCCGTTCCCACAGCAGCAGTCGCTGCGCGTCGAACCGGCGCGTAGCAGCGGCGATCGCGCCGGACGGAGGCGCCGGCAGCGGCCGCGGCGAGCGCGGCCGGTCTGCGGCGGCGATCTCTGCCCCGCCGTGGTGGTAGACGACCTCTCCGTAGATCGCGAACATCAGCGGGTCGCGGCGCTGCCCGTTCGTGCGCAGCAACTGCACCCACGGCGTGCCGCTCAGCTCCAGCCGCCGCAGCAGGTTCGCGCCGGGCGCCGTGGCACGCCGCCCGTCCGCGCCGGCGAACGGGTACCCGTCGGACCAGTCGCCCGCGAGCGCCCGCCACGTGCCCACGCTCGTCACGCAGAAGCAAGGATGGGGCTGCGGCTCGAAGTTCTCCGCACGCCGCACGGCGAGCAGCGGCGCGCGCGCGAGCGCGCCCTCGATCACCGGCATCGGGTCGGCGATCGGGAACGCGTCGGGGTCGAGGAACATCAGCAGATCGTCCTCGTCGGCCTCGCGCGAGATCTCGACGGCGAGGTGGTTCAGCTTGGCGTGCTCGGGCCCTTTCTGGCCGATCACGCGGTCGAAGCTCGCGCCGTGCGCGGCGTCGAGGCCCGCGAGCGAGCCCCACACCATGAATGGCACCGCGATGTGCCTGCGCAGATGCTCGGCCTGGATCTCGATCCATCGCGCGGTGCCGCGATGCGCGGTGGCGATGTGCAGCACCTAGATCAGCTCCGAGAGCCAGCTCTCATCGCCGCGCGCGATGCGTTCGTAGATGCGCTCGGACTGCCTGTCGAGCTGGGCGCGCTTGGCTCGCTCCCAGCGTGCGGCGCGGCGGCGCGCGAGCCATCCGCGCGCCTGCTCCGGACCGTCGGGCCCGGGCGGCTCCGCCAGTCCGGGCGCCATCGCGCGGTGCGTCGCGCTGAGGTTCTCGCTGCGGAAGCCGGCGCCATGGTGGTAGACGACGTCGCCGTAGACGGCGAAGTAGAGCGGGTCGGGGTTGTGGCGGTTGGAGCGCAGCACCCGCTCCCACGGCATCCCCGCCAGCTCCAGCTCGCGCATCAGCAGGCTGCCGACATCGCTCACGTCCCAGCCCTGGCCGCCGGGCCACAACGGCCCCGCCGACCAGTCTCCACGCAGCGCCCGCCACGTGCCGACGGTCGTCACACAGAAGCACGGGTGGGGCTGGGGCGAGCCGACGTTCTCGGCACGGCGCACAGCGATCAGAGGCGCCCGCGCGAGACCGTCCTCGATGAAGCCGGCCAGCGGCGCGATCGGGAAGGCGTCGCCGTCGAGGAACATCAGCAGGTCCTCCTCGGCGGCCTGCTCGGCGATCTCCATCGCGAGGTGGTTGAGCTTGCCGGCGTGGCTTCCCAGCTGCTCGACGACGCGATCGAAGTGGACGCCCCAGGTGGAGTCGATCCCCTCCAGCGATGCCCAGGTCTGGAACGGCGCGCCGATGTGCTCTCGCAGATGGCGGGTCTGTATCTCCACCCAGCGCGGCGAGCGGAAATGCGCGGTGGCGACGTACAGCAACGCGGCGCTCGCGTCTAGCTCCGCGCCCGCTGCCAGCCGCGCCGGGCCGGGTTCAGCAGCGCGTTCCACCACGGTTCCAGCGGCGGCGGCTGCTCGCGCGGGAGCGCGGCGAGCGAGCGCGTGCGCGCGCAGATGAACGCCAGCCTACGACGGATGCGGTAGTCGCTCATGCCGGTGTAGTCGGTCATGTTGTGTGCCAGCGGCACGGTCTCGTACCCGAACTCGGCCGCGAGCTCGATCAGCGCGCCGCGCGTCGGCACGAGCACGATCTCGTAGTCGACCGCGTTGCGCGGATCGTCCATGTTGCGATCGCGGCTGACCTCGAAGTGGCTCGCCGGCGCGAACGACACGGAGGTGTCGATCACCACAAGCTCGGCGCCCACGGCGTCGAAGATCTCGAACAGCTCGACCGGCTTGGAGATGTGGTACATCAGCCCCAGGCAGAGCACGACGTCGAACTGCTCGCGGAAGTCGTGCTCGAAGATGTTGGCCTGTTCGAAGCGATAGCGAGCCGGGTCGATGCCCTTCGCCTCGAACACGAGCTGGGCCTGTTCGAGATGCATCTGGCGGCCGTCAACGCCACAGACGAAATCGGCGCCGGCCTCTGCCGCCTGCAGCGACCAGAAGCCGGCGTTGCAGCCGAGGTCCAGCACGCGCAGCCCTTTCAAGGAGCCGTCGCACAGCCTCAGCAGCGCGTCGAAGAAGTAGCGGCGGCGCTGTTCGTGGCGGTTCATGTCGACGTTGTCGTCGATCGGCGTGGAGATGCCGCCGTCGAAGTCGAAGCGGTAGTGCCAGCGCGAGAAGCCGTCGATCCGTCGCTGCAGCTCCTGGGCGTCCATTCAGCGCCCCCGGTCGCGGCGGCGCAGGCGTCGCTGCGCGGCGGCCACCCATGCGTTGCGGTGAGGCTCGGGCTCGAGCGCCAGCGCGCCCGTCGTCACGCCGTTCGCGCACATGAAGGCGAGCCGCTCGCCGCGGCGGTAGTCCTCCATGCTCGTCCAATCGGCGATGTCCAGCGCGAGCGGCAGCGCGTCGAAGCCGAACTGGCCCGCGAGGTCGATCACGGCTCGCCGGCTCGGCACGAGCACCATGCCGTAGTCGATCGCGTTCCTGGTTTCGAGCAGGCGCGAGAGCTCGAACAGTTTCGTCGGCGCACGCGAGATGCCGGTGTCGAGCACGACGAGCGGCGCCTGCGAGCGCGAGATCAGCTCGAACAGCGCGACCGGCTTGGCGACGACGTTGAGCAGCCCCAGGCAGAGCACCACGTCGAAGCGCTCCTGCAGGTCGTACTCGAACACGTTGGCTTGGTCGAACCGGTAGCGAGCGGGGTCGATGCCCTTGGCCTCGAACACGAGCTTGGCCTGCTCGATGTAGGTGTCGCGGCCGTCGAGGCCGAGCACGAAGTCGGCGCCCGCCTCGATCGCCTGCAGCGCCCAGAAGCCGGAGCTGCAGCCCAGGTCGAGCACGCGGCGGCCCTCCAGCGTGCCACCCGTCAGGCGCAGCAGCGGCTCGAAGAAGTACTGCCGCCGCTGGCGCTGGCGGTTGACCCGCGCGCGGTCGACGAGCGGCGTGCGGATGCCGCCCTCGAACTCGAACTGGTAGTGCCAGAGCGGGTACGCGGCGATGCGCTCCTGAAGCTCCTCGGCTTGCAAAGCTGGTGGTCCTCCTCGTGCCTGCAGAACGGCGGGCATGCTAGCCCACCGCGGGGGGACGGCGGGTGGGAGGGTCGGTCGGGGGGTAGCCTCTCCCGACATGACGACGGGATTGCTGGCCGGCCGCCTGCTGCTGGCGTCGACGACGCTGCAGGACCCGAATTTCACGCGCTCGGTGGTGCTGATCGGGATGCACACCGAGGAGGGCGCGCTCGGCCTCGTGCTGAACCGCCCGTCAAGCGCGACCGTGATGGAGGCGGTGCCGCAGCTCGGCGCCCTGGTCGACGAGGAGGACCCCGTGTACGTGGGCGGCCCGGTGCAGCCCGGTGCGATCGTGGTGCTCGCCGAGTTCGTCGATCCGGCCGCCGCGGGCGTGCTCGTGGCCGGCCGGATCGGGCTGCCCGGCCCGGACGTGCCACTCGAGCAGCTGGGCGAGGCGACCGAGCGCCGGCGCGTGTTCGCGGGCTACGCCGGCTGGGGGGAGGGCCAGCTCGACGCGGAGGTCGAGGCGGGAGACTGGATCCCGCACGATCCGGAGCCGAACGACGTCTTCACACAGGTGCCTGCGCAGTTGTGGAGCAGCGTGCTGACGCGCAAGGGCGGCCGCTACGCGCTGCTCGCGCGCATGCCGCTCGACCCGAGCCTGAACTAGGTCCTCCACGCCGGCTGGGCGGTCCCGCCGCGGGCCCTGGAGCCTCAGCTACCCTCCGAGAGCGCCACCCCGGCCGTGTTCTCCTCCACCCTCCAAGGAGTCCGCAGTGCTGAAGCTCGCTCGCTGGTCGACCACCGATCGCAAGTACGTCGTGCTCGCGCCATCGAACGCGGAGCCGCGCACTTGCGCCGGCGTCGCGCCGGAGGGAGCGGACGGCTGAGCACGACGCGCGGGCGGGCGGCGCTCGCCCTGCTGCTCAGCGGCGCCTCGCTCGGGCTCGCGGGCGCCGGCCCTGCGGCGGCCGCCGTCGCCTCCCCGCAAACGCCCCCTCCACGGACGGCGGTGCTGGCGTTCGTGCCGGCGGGCGAGCGCGAAATGGCCGCGGCCGGCTTGTCGGTCGGGGTCATGTCGGCGACACAGGGCGCATACAGCGCGACGCAGATGCTGCTGGACATCACGCAGGGCGCGCGGATCTCCTCCTCGTCGTACGCGCATTCCTCACCGCCGCCCGTGGGCGTGCTGACCGCGCTGCGGCCCCGCCCCGGGCAATCGCCGGTGCAGATGATCGGCTGGGCGTCAGCCCTTCGCCGAGCGCGGGCCGCGCCGCAGCTGCTCACGCCCGGCCTGCTCGCGAGCAGCATCCCCGGCGGTGCGGCTTACCTGGCGAGCTCCGGCGACACCTCGATAGACGCGCTCGCCGCTGCGAGCAGGGACGGAACGATCGCGGCGGCGTCGGTCGGGACGGCCGCTTCGCTGAGCGCACGCGCGCAGTCGCTGCTGCGCTCGCACCGCCTGCTCGTGGCCGATCTGCCGAGCATCGAGGCGCTGAGCGCTCTGCTGCGGACGCGCGTGCCGGGGCAGCTCGTGCTCGTCGTCCAGCGCGTCCCGCCGCTCGCGCGCGCCGGGCGGCTGCTGTGGGCCGGTGCCGCGGGCCTGAGCGGCGGCGGGAAACGCGAGCTCAGCTCGCCGACGACGCGCGACCGCGGCCTGATCGCGGCGATCGACCTCGCACCTACGGTCCTGCGCTGGCTGGCGCTGCCGGTGCCCCCGGAGGTTCGCGGTCGAGCGATCGAAGCCGGCAGACGCCTCGACGGCGGCGAGCTGCGCGCGCTGATGGCGCGGCTGCGCGTGGTGGGCGGGCGCAGGCTGCGCGCGCTGGGCCTGCTGCTCGCGTGCTGGGCGGCGCTGCTGCTCGCGGCGGCGCCCTGGCCGCGGGCACGGGCGCGGGTGATGCGAGCGGGGGCGCTGGGCGTGCTGCTCTCGCCGCTGGCCGTGATGGCGACGGCTGCGCTGCAGCCGGCCGAGCCCGCGGAGTACGCGCTGGTGATCGTGCTGTGCCTCGTGCTCGGCGCGCTCAGTGACCTGCTGGCGGACTGGCCGCGTGCGCTGCTCGTGCCCGCTGTCGCGGTACCCGCTGCGATCGCGATCGACGCTCTCAGCGGCGCGGAGCTGCTGACCCGCTCGCTGCTGGGCCCGAACCCGATCCTGGGCGCGCGCTTCTACGGCATCGGCAACGAGCTCAAGTCGGCGCTCGCGGTGCTCGTGCTGGCTGGTCTCGCAGCGGCGCTCGGCGGCCGCGGCCGCGGGGACCGAGCCGGTGGCGGAGGCGCTGGCACCGACGTTGGCGCCGCCTCGCGCGCTCGTCCCCGGCGCGAGCTGCTGACGTTCGCGCTCGCGGGCGCGGTGCTGGCCGCGATCGAGGGCGCCGCGCGGATCGGCGCGGGCGTGGGCGGCGTGATCCTCGTGTGCGCAGGCTTCGCCCTCGCCTGCGTGCTGCTGCTGCCTGGCAGGCTCAGCCGCCGGCGCGGGCTGATCGTGCTGCTCGCGCCGCTCGCCGGGCTCCTCGCACTGGCGGCGATCGACCTTCTGAGCGCGCACGGCAGCGGCCACTTCACGGGAAGCATCCTGCACGCGCGCTCGGCAGGCGACGTGCGCGACATCCTCGTGCGGCGCTACCACGCGGCTTGGGGCGAGCTGCGCAACCAGGCGATGCCGTTCGCCGCGGCGCTCGCGCTGGCGGCGACGGTCGCGGGGTTCCGGCGCCGCGAGCGGCTGCTCGCGCCCGTCGCCGGCGAGCAGGTGTGGCCGGCCGCGCTGGCGGGCGGCGTGGCGGCGGGCGTGGTGGGAGCGCTGGTCGAGGACTCCGGTCCTGTGCTGCTGGTCGTCGCGGTGTTCGCGCTCGGCTGCGTGCTCAGCTACCTGTGGGCGCGCCCGCCGTCTGGCACTGCCGGCATGAGCCGCGCAGCACGATCTCGTGCTCGGCGACAGCCAGCGGCACACGCGCGCTCAGCCCTCTGATCGCGCGCTCCAGCGCGGGGTCGCTGAACGGCATCACGAGGCCGCACTTGTCACAGACGAGGTGGTGGTGGTGCTCCTCCTGCGTGCAGACGCGCTCGTATCGGACCATCGCCTGGCCGGTGTCCACGCGCTGCACCATGGCGAGACCCTCGAGCTCGTCGAGGATGCGGTACACGCTCGCGCGACTGACGGCGCGCTTGGCGGTGCCTGCCAGCGCGCGCTCGATCTCCGGCGCGGTCAGCGCGCAGTGCTGCTCGCCCAGCAGCTCGAGCACCGCACGCCGCGCGCCGCCGCGCTTGCGCCCGGCGTCGGCGAGCGCGCGCTCGGCGGTCTCGACCCAGCGCTCGTCGCTCATCGCCGCACCAGCGTCAGCAGGTAGACGGCCACGGCGATCATCACGACCGCGCTGCTCGGCGGCAGCGAGGGGATCGCGTAGGCGAGCGCAAGGCCGCTCCAGGTGGCGGCGACCGCGAGTGCGGCGGCGAGCGCGAGGCTGGCGCCGGGTGAGCGCACCACGCGCTGGGCCGCAGCCGCGGGCGCGGTCAGCAGGCCGAGCAGCAGAAGCGCGCCGAGCGCCTGCCCTGCCTCCGCCGCTACCACGCCGAGCAGCGCCAGGAAGCCGATGCCGAGCAGCCGCGTGGGCACGCCACGTGCGGCGGCCACGTCGGGAGCGACCGACGCGAACAGCAGCGGGCGCGCGATCGCGAGCGCGAGCGCCGTCACGCCGATGCCGACGAGCGCGGCGAGCCGTGCTTCCCCTGCGCCGAGTCCGAAGATCGAGCCGAACAGCGTGCGCGCCGCCTCGATGCCGCTGCTGCCGCCGGAGCCGAGGCTGAAGCGCGTCAGCAGGAACAGGCCGAGCGCGAGGATGAAGGTGAAGATGACGCCGATCGTCGCGTCGTCGGCCGGCGCCGCGACGGTCCCGCCGCCGCCCGCGTTGGCGCCTTTGCCGCGCGCGAGCACGCCGCGTCCCGCCAGGCCGATCGCTGCGCCGGCGAGCACGGTGGCAGCGAACAGGCCGATGCGCTGGTCGATGCCCGCGACGGCCGCCGCGAGCGCGCCCGGGAAGGCGACATGGCTGAGCGCGTCACCGGCGAACACCTGGCCGCGCAGCACGACGAACCAGCCGCACACGCCGCACGCCAGCGCCACGAACGTGCCGGCGAGCAGCGCGTTGCGCATGAATTCCTGGGCGAACATCAGGCGGGCGCCCCCGGCGGACTTCCGGTGAGGCGAGCGGCGAGGGCGGGCCGGCGGCGGCGCCCGCGCAGCGCCGCAGTCCCCCGCGCGAGCAGCCACCCGGCAAAGGCGACCGCGCCGATGAAGAAGCCGGGCGGATACACCGAGTAGTACGAGGCGGCGAGGCTCACCCACACGACCAGCAGGCCGATCGCGATCGACAGCGCGAGGCTGACGAGCGGCCGCGCGCTCAGCGCCTGGGCGCTGGCAGCGGGCATCACGAGCAGCGCCAGCACCAGCAGCGGCCCGGTCACCTGGCTGGTCGCAGCGACAGCCAGGCCCAGCAGCAGCAGGAAGCCACTCGACAGACGCGCGACCGGGACGCCGCGCGAGGCGGCGACGACCGGGTCGACCGAGGCGAACAGCAGCGGCCGGCCGATCGCGGCGAGCACGGCGAGTGTCAGCGCCGCGAGCACGGCCAGCTCGAGCACCTGCCCGTCGGATACGCCGAGCACGTCTCCGAACAGCAGGCTCTCCAGATCGCCCAGCACGCCGCCGTACAGCGACACGAACAGGAAGCCGAGCGCCAGCGCCAGCGCCTGCACGGCGCCGGTGCCGGCGGACTCCTCGCGCCAGCCGCCGCCGCGCGGCAGCCGCGCGATCGCGAGCGCGCCCGATGAGCAGAACGCCAGATAGCCGACCGCTGCCGGCACGCCCGCGAGCGCGGCGGCCGCTGCGCCCGGGAACGACATCACCGCGAGCGTGTGCCCGGCGAACGTCTCGTGCCTCAGCACCATCATCCAACCGGCCGCTGCCGCCAGCACGGCCGCCGCGCTGCCCGCGAGCAGGGCGTTGATCATGAAGTGGTATTCGAACAGCCGGCCGATGTCGTGGCCGAGGTTCCAGCTCAGCGACGGCGAGGATTCAGCGGACATGCAGTGCGGGGGCGGCGCCGTGGTGGTGGCCGTGGCCGTGGTCGTGGCCGTGGCGGTCGTGATGGTGCGCCGGCGCCTCGGGCTGACCGACGACGACGAGCCGTCCGTCGGAGGCGCGCAGCACCTCGACGGGCACGCCGTACAGCGCGCTCAGCGTCTCGCTGTTGACGACCTCGGCGACGGTGCCCGCGACGGCGCGCCCCGCCGCCAGGTAGGCGACGCGGTCGAGGTAGGCCAGCAACGGGTTGACGTCGTGCGCGACGAGCAGCACCGCCACGCCCGCTTCGGTGCGGATGCGGTCGACGAGCGCCGCGACGGCGGCCTGGTTGGGCAGGTCGAGGCTGTCGAGCGGCTCGTCGAGCAGCAGCAGGCGCGGTCGTCGCACGAGCGCCTGCGCGATCAGCAGCCGCTGCTGCTCGCCGCCGGAGCAGGCGCCGAACGGGCGGTCCGCGTAATGCTCGGCGCCGACCAGCTCGATCGCCTCCTGCACGCGGCGCCGGGACTCGCTCGCGCGCCTGCCGGGTCGCCCCGGCAGCGCCGGCACGGCGATGCCCCAGCGATCACCGTCCAGGCCGAGTCGCACGAGATCGCGCCCGCGCAGGCGCAGGCCGGCGGCGGGCGAGCCGCGCTGCGGCAGGTAGCCGATCTCGCGTGCGGCGCGCCCGGGCGATCGACCTAGTACCGACACGGTGCCCGACTCCACCGCCAGCGCGCCCAGCAGAACCTTCAGCAGCGTCGACTTGCCCGAGCCGTTCTCGCCGAGCAGCGCAACGAACTCGCCTGCCTCGATGCGCAGCGAGACCTCGCTCCACACCGCGCGGCCGCCGAGCCGCACGCTCGCCGCGTCGAGCCGCACGGCATCATCGGGTGCGAGGGTGGCGTTCTCGCTGCTCACGAGCCGAGATTATCATGAGACTGAGTCTCATTCTCAAAGCGGAAGGAGCACGTGATGCACGAGCTGGAGCTGGCCTCCGAGCAGATGATCGCTCCCACCTACGCGGGACGCTGGTTCACGCACGACATGCCGAAGTACCGGCTGGCGGCGGCGGGGGTCAGCGCGCAGGCGGCCTATCAGGTCGTGCACGACGAGCTGAACCTCGACGGCAACCCGGTGCTGAACCTCGCGTCGTTCGCGACGAGCTGGATGGAGCCTCAGGCCGACGTGCTCGCGAGCGAGACGATGGCGAAGAACATGATCGACCAGGACGAGTACCCGCAGAGCGAGGAGCTGCACCGGCGTGTCGTGTCGATCATCGGACGCCTCTTCAACCCCCCGCGCGGGCAGCGGCCGACCGGCAGCGCGACGATCGGCTCCTCGGAGGCGATCATGCTCGCGATGCTCGCGCACAAGCGCTCGTGGCAGCGCCGCCGCGAGCAGGCCGGGCTCGACACGGCCGCTCCGAACATGGTGATGGGCGCGGACGCGCACACCTGCTGGGAGAAGTTCGCGCGCTACTTCGAGGTCGAGGCGCGCGTGATCCCGATGGAGCCGGACCGCTACACGATCGCCGCAGAGCAGGTCGAGCCGCTGCTCGATGAGCGCACGATCGGCGTGGGCGGCGTGCTGGGGACCACCTTCACCGGCCAGATGGACGATCTCGCCTCGATCGACGCGCTGCTCACGCGCGTCAACGGCGAGCGCGGCTGGAGCATCCCGCTGCACGTCGACGCTGCCTCCGGCGGCTTCATCGTGCCCTTCTCCGAGCCGGAGCTCGAGTGGGACTTCCGCCTTGCCTCGGTCCGCTCGATCAACGTCTCCAACCACAAGTTCGGGCTCGTCTATCCCGGCATGGGCACGGTCGTGTTCCGCGACCGCTCGGACCTGCCCGAGGAGCTCGTGTTCCACATCAACTACCTCGGCGGCGACATGCCCAACTATTCCCTGAACTTCTCGCGGCCGGCGACGCAGGTCGTCCTGCAGTACTTCGAGTTCCTGCGGCTCGGGCACGACGGCTACCGCGCGATCGTGCAGACGGTGCTCGAGAACGCGCAGGCGCTGGCCGCGAAACTGGCGCGCCTGGACGGCCTCGAGCTCGTCTCCGACGGTGCGCGCTTCCCGGTCGTGGCGCTGAAGGCGGCCGACGAGGAAGTCGACGTGGTGCGGCTCTCACACCGGCTGCGCGAGCGCGGCTGGATCGTGCCGGCCTACACGCTGCCGGCCAACGCAGATCAGATCAGCGTGCTGAGGATCGTCGTCAAGGAGAACTTCTCGCGCGACATGGCGGACATCCTCACGCGCGACCTGCGCGAGGCGCTCGGCGCTGCGCGCGAGCACGGCACCGCGCACAGCGAGCGGCCTCGCCGCCGCCCGCACTGCTGAGCGGGCGGGGATCGGATCCCCGCCCGCCGGGGGGACCTACTCGTCGCGCGCGCGGCGCCGGTTGACGAGCAGCACGATGCCGACGATCACGACCACGGCAACGAGGATTCCGCCGGCGATGTAGCGCAGTTTGTGTTTGGCGGGTTTGGCTTTCGCTTCTTTGCTCGCCTGCGAGGGCGTCAGGAACGTCACCCGCGCATGCTTCTTTTCCAGTTCCGCGGCGAGCTTCTTGGATTCTTTCTTGCCGTAGTGGTAGAGGAAGAGCTGGCCGCTCCTGGTTTCGATGTGCAGGTTGCGCAGCTTCTTGTTGAACGTGCCTTGCTTGATCTCGCCTTTGCTCAGCTGCCGTTCGTAGGCCTGCTTGCTCTCCTTGGTGAACTGCGCAGCGGTGGCCGCCAGCGCGCCGGCAAGAGGCGCGCTCAGCGTCAGCATCAGCGCGGCAAGTGCTGCAAGCGCCAACCCGCTCGCCCGCGTCAGTCGCGTCATCGATTCTCCTGTGTCAGGCGGAAACGGAGCTTCGCCCGTCCGTTTCCCGCTCGGGGGTGGAACAGCTGCGTACCCTAGCCGCTAGTCCGTGGCCGTGCCGCGCGCGGGGCAACGAAGCGTGCAGCCCGCGCGGGCAGCGGCCTTCACTTGCGCGCGGATTTGATCGCCTTCTGGCGCTGCAGCTTCGACAGCTCCACCTTGCGCGGGCGCACCGACAGCGGCGTGACCTCGACGCACTCGTCCTCGCGCACGAACTCGAACGCCTCGTCGAGCGTCATCGCGTGGTGCGTGTCGAGCCGCACGAGCACGTCGGCGGTCGAGGCGCGCATGTTCGTCAGATGCTTTTCTTTGGTGGGGTTCACATCCAGGTCCTCCGAGCGCGAGTTCTCGCCGATGATCATGCCTTCGTAGACCTCCTCGCCGGGGCCGATGAACAGCGTGCCGCGCTCCTGCAGCGTCATCAGCGAATAGGTCGCCGTCTCACCGCGCCGGTCGGCGACGAGCGTGCCGGTGGTGCGCGTGAGCAGCTCGCCGGCCCACGGCTCCCAGCGCTCGAACACGTGGTGCATGATCCCGGTCCCGCGGGTTTCGGTCAGGAACTCGGTGCGAAGGCCGATCAGCCCCCGCGCCGGCACGAGGTAGTCGATGCGCGCCCATCCCGTGCCGTGGTTGGCCATGTGCTCCATGCGGCCCTTGCGCGCCGCCAGCAACTGCGTGACGGTGCCGACGTGCTCCTCGGGCACGTCGATCGAGAGCCGCTCGACCGGCTCGTGGCGCTTGCCGTCGATCTCGCGCTCCACCACGTGCGGCTGACCCACGGTCATCTCGAAGCCCTCGCGGCGCATCATCTCGACGAGCACCGCCAGCTGCAGCTCGCCGCGGCCCTGCACCTCGTACGTGTCCGCCCGCTCGGTCGCCTCCACGCGCAGGGAGACGTTGCCGACCAGCTCCTGGTCGAGCCGGTCCTTGATCTGGCGGGCGGTCAGTTTCTCGCCCTCCTTGCCGGCCAACGGCGAGGTGTTGACGCCGATCGTGATCGACATCGCCGGCTCGTCGACTGTGATGACCGGCAGCGGGCGGGGGTCGCCGGGGTCGGCAAGCGTCTCGCCGATCGTGACCTCCGCGATGCCGGCGACGGCGATGATTTCGCCGGGCCCCGCTTCGGCGGCGTCGACGCGTTCGAGCGCCTCGGTCACGTACAGCTCGGCGACCTGCGCTTTCTGGATCGATCCGTTCGCGCGACACCACGCGATCTGCTGGCCCTTGCGGATCGAGCCGTGGCGCACGCGGCAGATCGCGAGCCGGCCGACGTAGGGCGAGGCGTCGAGGTTCGTGACGAGCGCCTGCAACGGGTGGTCGGTGTCGTAGCGCGGCGGGGGGATGTGCTCGAGCAGCAGGTCCAGCAGCGGTTTCAGATCGCCTGACTCGAACTTCTCGCCCGGCTGGTACTGCAGCGAGGCGACGCCGGCCCTCGCGTTGCAGTAGACGATCGGGAAGTCGAGCTGGTGTTCGGCCGCATCGAGTTCCAGGAACAGCTCCTCCACCTCGTGCACGACCTCCGCCACGCGCGCGTCGGATCGGTCGACCTTGTTGATCACGAGGATCACGGGGAGGCTCGCGGCGAGCGCCTTGCGCAGCACGAAACGGGTCTGCGGCAGCGGTCCCTCCGAGGCGTCGACCAGCAGCAGCACGCCGTCCACCATCGTCAGCCCCCGCTCGACCTCACCGCCGAAGTCGGCGTGGCCCGGCGTGTCGATGATGTTGAGCTTGACCCCGGCGTAGTGCAGCGAGGTGTTCTTGGCGAGGATCGTGATGCCCTTCTCGCGCTCCAGGTCCATCGAGTCGAGCACGCGCGTAGCGACGTCCTGTCCGACGCGGAAGGCGCCGGACTGCCACAGCATCGCGTCGACGAGCGTGGTCTTGCCGTGGTCGACGTGGGCCACGATCGCCACATTTCGGATGTCGTCTCTGGTGCGGAGCACGGCTCGACAGGCTAGCGGCGGCCAACGGGTCTGCCGGCGCGACGATTGCGAAACGCGCCGCGCCGGGTAGTAGCCGCTAACCGGATCTTCACGAGTCGGAGCGCCGGCGCGGGAAGCAAGGGTGTAGTGGGGCATGAGTTGAACGAGCGCGAGACACGACTGTTCACACGGCGCACGCTGCTGCGCTACGGCGGCGCCGCGGGCGCGACGCTGACAGGGCTGAGCAGCGCCGGCAGCCTGCTGCACACGGCAAGCGCGCTCGCCCGCCCGCTGCGCGTGCCGGACAGCCTGCCCGACCCGCGCCGACCCGCGGGCACGCCGGACGAATCGCTGCCGTTCGACCACGTGATCGTGGTGATGATGGAGAACCACTCGTTCGACAACCTGCTGGGGGCGCTGGCGCACTCCGGCCAGCCGAAGGCGCGCGGTCTGCGCTTCGACCGTCGCGGCGCGGCGCGCAACAGCAACCCGGGCGCCGCCGGCCCGGTGCGCTCGTTCCCGTTCACGGGCACCGCCCAGGGACCGAACGTGTCGCAGTCCTGGAACGCGACCCACCAGCAGATCGACGGCGGGCGCATGGACGGCTTCGTCGCCTCGGTGCACGACGAACAGCCGATGGGGTACTGGACCGAGCAGACGCTGCCGTTCGCCTACTCGCTCGCGCGCACCTTCACGGTCGCGAACCGCTGGTTCGGCTCGGCGCCCTGTCAGACCTACCCGAACCGGCGATTCCTGATGGCGGGCACCGCCTACGGCAACATCTCGACCGACACCGAATCGCTGAAAGACCCGCCGCCGCCGAACGGCACGCTCTGGGACCGCCTGCACCACCACGAAATCAGCTGGCGCAACTACTTCACGGACCTGCCCTCGGTCGGCATCATCGGCTCGACGGTCGAAAAGTACCCCTCGAACCTCGCGCCGATCGCCGAGTTCTTCGCCGACTGCGCGAGCGGATCGCTGCCCGCGGTCAGCATCGTGGACCCGGAGTTCGGCGTGGCCGGCATCGTGGGCGGCGGCCTCGCGACGCTGCCCGCGCTGCAGCCGATCGCGGAAAAGCTCAACACGACCGGCGGGGACGAGGAGAACCCGCAGGACATGGCCTACGGCGAGTACTGGGCATACCAGGCGCTGCATGCCGTGCTGAGCTCGCCGGCATGGCCGCGCACGCTGCTGATCTACACCTACGACGAGCACGGCGGCTACTACGACCACGTGCCGCCCCCCGCCGCGATCGCGCCCGACTCGATCCCGCCGAAGCTCGGCCCGAACGACACGCCGGGCGGCTACGACATCTACGGCCCGCGCGTGCCCGCCGTCGTGGTGTCGCCGTACTCGCGGCCGAACTCCGTCACGAACGTGCTGCACGATCACACCTCGTTCCTCGCGACCGTGGAGGCAAAGTGGAACCTGCCCGCGCTGACCTATCGCGACGCCAACGCGCGCACCGTCGAGGACTTCCTCGATCTCGGCCATGCGGCGTTGATCGAACCGCCCACGATCGCCGAACCGCCGGCGCCGAGCGCAGCGGCCACGGAACCATGACGCCGATCAGGCTCGTGCGTACGCTCGCCGCCGCCGCGCTCGTGCTGCTCGGGTGCTCGTTCGCGCCCGGCGCGGCCGGCGCGCGCACGCGCGCGTTCAAGCTTCCGAAGATCAAGCACGTGTTCGTGATCGTGCTGGAGAACCAGGGCTACGCTGCGACGTTCGGCGACCCGAGCGCCGACCCCTACCTGGCGCAGACGCTGCCCGCGCAGGGCGCACTGCTCGAAAGCTATTACGCGACGGGCCACGCGAGCAACGACAACTACATCTCGCTCGTCTCCGGCCAGCCGCCGAACGCGCAGAACCAGGGCGACTGCCCGAAG
>DASWSH010000190.1:0-7576 GCA_036402735.1 Solirubrobacteraceae bacterium
TCCGTCGAAGGCCACGTGTACGTGACGCAGCGCGGGCAGCTGGCGCTGGAGGCCGACAAGGTGACGCTGCTCACCAAGTCGCTGCGGCCGCCGCCTGACAAGCACCACGGCCTCGGCGACACCGGCACGCGCTACCGCTACCGCGAGCTCGACCTGATCGCCAACGAGGAGACGCGCGAGCTGTTCATCACGCGCAACAAGATCATCCTCGCGATCCGTGAATGGCTGGCGGAGCGAAACTTCGTCGAGGTCGAAACGCCCGCGCTGCAGTCGCTCGCGGGCGGCGCCGGCTCGCGGCCCTTCACCACCCATCACAACGCGCTCGACCGCGACCTGTACCTGCGCATCTCCGTCGAGCTGTTTCTCAACCGCCTGATCGTGGGCGGCATGGAGAACGTCTACGACATGGGCAAGGTATTCCGCAACGAGGGCATCTCGCACAAGCACTCCCCCGAGTTCACGATCATCGAGTTCATGTGCGCTTATTCCGATTACAACGACGTGGCGACCGTGACCGAAGAAATGTTCCGCGACGTGGCGCACAAGGCGCTGGGGCGCACGACGATCAAACGGGGCGGCGAGGACATCGACCTGGCGAAGCCGTGGCAGCGCATCACGATGCGCGAGCTGATCCAGCAGCGCTTCGGGCTGGACATGATGGAGGCGACGCGCGAGCAGCTCGCCGAGGTGCTCGACGCGCCGATGGACCCGCAGGCGACGTGGGCGGAGGTCGTCGCGGACATCTACTCCGAGAAGATCGAGTCGACGCTCAACCAGCCGACGCACGTGTTCGACTTCCCGCTCGAGCCCTTCCCGATCACGCGCCCGCACCCCGAGCACCCGGAGCTGGCCGAACATTTCGACGCGGTGATCGGCGGCATCGAGCTCGTCAGCGGCGACACCGAGCTCAACGACCCGGTGGACCAGTGGCAGCGCTTCGTCGACCAGCGCAAGCGGCGCATGATCGACGACGCCGACGTGCCGCACCCGAACGACGAGGAGTACGCGCGCGCGATCGAGTACGGCTACTCGCCGACCGCCGGCGGCGGCATGGGCGTCGACCGGCTCGTGATGATCCTGACCGAACGCGACACGCTGCGCGAGGTCATCCCCTTCCCGATCGTGAGGGACCTGCAATGAGCGCCGCCGGGCCGAGCGCGAAGTCGAAGCTCGGACTCGATCCCGCGGTGATCGAGGGGTGTCGCGCGGCGGCGCGCCGCATCGCCGATCAGGTGGGCGATCAGATCGCCGGCCGCACGACGGTCTCGGTGGAGCGATCCGTCACGCGCCTGCTCGGGGTGGACGGCGCCGACGCGCTCGAGGCGCCGCTGCCGAACGTGCTCGTCGACCACGTTCACGACCGCGGCCGGCTCGACGCCGGGATCGCGTTCTGGCTCGGCAACGGGATGATCCAGACGGGCAGGACGCCGCAGCAGATCGCGGAAGCCGTCAGCGCCGGCGAGCTGGACCTGCTCGCGCTCGACCAGGCCGAGGAGAGCGTGATCCGCCAGCGCGTGCTCGAGGAGACACACGCGCGTCTGAGCGAGATCAACGGCCGCTTCGCAGAGCGCGCGGCGATGCGCGCGCGTCTCGGCGGGCCGCGCTCGGCGACGCAGCGCTACGTGCTGACGGCGACAGGGAATGTGTACGAGGACGTCGTGCACGCGAAGGCGGTCGCCGAGGCGGGCGGCGACATCGTCGCGGTGATCCGCTCCACCGCGCAGAGCCTGCTCGACTATGTGCCGTACGGCCCCACGACGGAGGGCTATGGCGGCACCTTCGCCACCCAGGCCAACTTCCGCATCATGCGCGAAGCGCTGGATGAGTGGTCCGAGCAGCACGGTCGCTACGTGCGCCTGTCGAGCTTCTGCTCGGGCCTGTGCATGTCCGAGATCGCCGTGATGGGCGCGTGGGAGGGCTTCGACAACATGGTCAACGACGCGCTCTACGGAATCCTCTACCGCGACATCAACATCGTGCGCGGCCTGATCGACCAGCGCGTCTCGCGCATGATCAACGGCTGGTTCGGCGTCGTCATCAACACCGGCGAGGACAACTACCTGCGTACGGCGGACGGCGTGCAGGCGGCGCCGTCGGTGACCGCCTCGCAGTTCATCAACTATGAGCTGGCCCGCGCGTCGGGAGTGCCGGACGCGCAGATCGGACTCGGCGACGCGTTCGAGATCGACGTGCCGGTGACCAACGGCCTGCTGTACGAGTGGGCGCAGGCGCAACTGACGCGGGAGCTGTTCCCGGACTGTCCCGTCAAGTACATGCCGCCGACCAGGCACATGGACGGCAACCTGTTCCGCACGCACGCCGCAGACACGCTGTTCAACCTCGTCACGATCGCGACCGGCCAGGGCATCCAGACGATCGGCGTGCCGACCGAGGGCATCTTCACGCCGCACATCCACGATCGCGTGCTCGGGCTGCAGAACGTCGACTACGTCTTCAACTCCGCTCGCGACCTGGGCGATGAGATCGAGTTCAAGCGCGGCGGCATCATCCAGACGCGCGCGCAGGACGTGCTGGCGAACGCGCAGCGCCTGCTCGAGCAGATCGCCGAGGAGGGGCTGTTCGCGGCGGTCGAGGGAGCGACCTTCGGCGACGTCAGCCGCAAGATCGGCGAGGGCCGCGGTCTCGAGGGAATCGTCGAGACGGCTGAGGGCTACTTCAACCCGGCCGTGGAGCTGATGCAGCGGCAGCCCGCACATGTCTAGGGAGCTCGACCTGCAGCACGTGCGCCCCTACGCCGACCACCTCGGCGACGGGCTCGTGCAGATGAGCTTCACGCTGCCCGTGCCCTACTCGCTGGCTGCGCGCAAGGCCGCGCTGGAGCTGGCGGCGAAGATGGGCTTCGAGGAGCCGGAGGTCGTGCACTACGAGCAGCTCACCGAGGGCTACACGTACTTCGTGATGTACGGCCGCTGCGTGCAGAGCGTCGACTTTGCCTCGCTGCAGGGCGAGGGCTTCGACATCGAGTACATGAGCGAGGAGGAGATCGAACGTTTCGCCGAGCGTCAGCTCGGGCGGCGCATCGTCGTGGTCGGCGCCAGCACCGGCTCGGACACGCACAGCGTGGGCATCGACGCGATGCTCAACCTGAAGGGCTACCACGGGCACCACGGCCTCGAGGGCTATCGCGCCTTCGAGACGCACAACCTCGGCAGCCAGGTGCCCAACAGCGTGCTGCTGAGCAAGGCGATCGAGCTGAGCGCCGACGCGATCCTCGTCTCGCAGACGGTGACGCAGCAGAACCTGCACGTGCACAACCTCACCGAGCTCGTCGAGATGGTCGAGGCGGAGGGCCGGCGCAGCCAGCTGATCCTCGCCTGCGGCGGCCCGCGGGTGTCGAACGAGCTCGCCAAGGAGCTGGGCTACGACGCGGGCTTCTCGAAGGGCACCTATCCGCACCATCTCGCCACCTTCATCGTGCGCGAGCTGGCCGCGCGCAGCCCGCAGCCGGCGCCGTACGGCTCCGCCGGGGACGTGGCGGCCGGGGACGACGGCGCCGGCGCGGACGCCGCAGCGGTCACCGGCTGAGCCGTGGCGCACACGCTGAGCGAGCTGACCGCCTCGGCAAGCCGGCTCGCACTCGTCGGGCTCGCGAAGAACACCGGCAAGACCGTCGCGCTGGCGGCGTTGCTGCGCGAGCTGCACGAGGCGGGCCGCACGGTCGGCGTGACATCGGTCGGACGCGACGGCGAGGAGCACGACGTGATCGACTTCCGCATCGAGAAGCCGGCCGTAGAGCTGGTGGCGAACGACATCGTGGCGACGGCCGACGGGCTGCTGCGCGCCAGCGGCATCCCGCACGAGACGATCGAGCGCACCGGCATCCGCACGCCGCTGGGCGAAGTGCTGGTGGCGCGACTGCGCGGCGCCGGCTCGATCGAAGTGGCCGGCCCCTCCGCGGCCGCCGACGCGCGCGAGGTGGCAGACGCGATGCTCGCAGCGGGCGCCGAGCAGGCGCTGATCGACGGCGCGATCGACCGCCGCGCCGCCTCCTCGCCGTCGATCTCCGATGGCCTCGTGATGTCGACCGGCGCGATCCTCGGCGAGGACATCGAGGAGGTGGTGACTCGCACGGCCGACGCCGTGGCGCTGGTGCGCGTGCCGGCGCTGGAGGATTCGCGCGTGCGCGAGCTGGCCGCGGCGCTGGAGCCGGGAAGCGGTCTGGTGCTCGACGAGCAGCTGAACACGCGCGCGCTGCCCGCATCGCGCTTCGTGCTGACCGCCGAGCCGCCCGCCGTGCAGGAGCTGCTCGGCGAAGGCGTGCCGCCGCGCTGGCTGCTCGTCAGCGGCGCGCTGCCGGAGTCGTTCCTGCGCAGCGTGCTCGCCTGGGCCAGGCGCGCTCGCCGGCAGCTGACGGTCGTGGTGGCGGATCCGACGCATGTGTTCCTGGCCGAGCGCGGCCTCGACTTCTACGCCTCGGGCGGCGTCGAGCTGCGCGCGTTGCGCGCGATCGACCTGCGCGCGCTCACCGTCAACCCCGTAGCGCCCGCATCGCACAGCTTCGACTCTTCGCAGCTGCGCACGCTGCTGGCCGAGCGCATCGAGGACGTGCCGATCTTCGACGTGCTGCACCCTGCGTACCCCGGCGCGAGGGCGCCGTCGCAACGTGCGGCCCGGCGGCCCGCAGCTCCGATCGTCACAAACCGCGATGCGCAGTGAGCGAGCAGCCGCCGCAGCCGCCTGAGATCGACGCCGCGCGCGTGCTCGCCGACCTGCGCGAGCTGCAGCGCCGCACCGGCGGCGCGGACGGTGCGCAGCGGCTGTGCTGGGGCGAGGGCTGGCGCGATGCGCGGGAGTTCCTGACCGAGCTGCTGGGCGAGATCGGCCTGGAGGGGCGGCTCGACGCGGCGGGCAACCTGTGGTGCACGCTGCCGGGAGCGGACGGCGAGCGCGGCGCGCTGGGGCTCGGCTCGCACATCGACTCGGTGCCGGATGGCGGCTGGCTCGACGGCGCGCTCGGCGTGATGGCGGCCGTCGGGGTGCTGCGCGCGTGGCAGGACGCCGGCGCCACGCCGCCGCGCGCGCTCACGCTGATCGACTGGGCCGACGAGGAGGGCGCGCGCTTCGGGCGCAGCCTGTTCGGCAGCTCCGCGGCCGCGGGTCGTCTGGACCCGGCGGAGCTGGCGGGCGTGCGCGACGCGCAGGGAGGAAGCGCCGAGGAGGTGCTGGCCGCGAACGGCGTCGAGCTGGCCGCCGCCGTGCGCGCCGGCGAGCAGGGAGCGCCGGGTGGCGGACTCGCGGGACTGGACGGCTACCTGGAGCTTCACATCGAGCAGGGCCCGGAGCTCGAGAGGTTGGGCAGACCGCTGGCGGCGGTGGACGGCTGCGTGGGCATCGAGCGGGTGCGGCTGGCGTTCAGCGGGCAGGCGTCGCACGCAGGCACGACGCCGATGTCCGACCGTCACGACGCGGCGCTCGCGGCGGCGGAGCTGGCGCTCGCCGCCGAGGCGATCGCGGTCGCGCTGGAGGGGCGCGTGACGACCGGCGAGCTTGCGCTCGAGCCGAACATCGCGACCGCTGTGGCCGGCCGTGCGACCGTCACAGTGGATCTGCGCCATCGCGACCGTGAGCCGCTCGCGACGATGCTCGAGATGGTGCGCGCTGCAGCCGAGCGAGTCGCAGCCGCGCGCGGTTGCACGGTCGATGAGATCCCCGTCTGGCGCATCGAGCCGGTCGCGTTCGAGCAGTCGCTGGTCGCGCTGGCCACCGAGCAGGCGGACGGCCTGACGATGATCAGCGGCGCGCTACATGACGCAGCCGAGGTCGCCCGTGCAGGCGTCCCCACGGCGATGCTGTTCTGCCCCTCGATCGGGGGCATCAGCCACAGCCGTGAGGAGGACACCGCCGAGCGCGACCTGCTGCTCGCGATCGAGCGCTTTGCGCAGCTTGCGTCGCGGGCGCTCGCTCGAGACGTCTAGACGCGAGCGAAGCGCGTCGCGCTGGCGCTCGTGTGCGAGCTGCGCTGCTATGTGGTGGCTGGTGGTGATCATGTGATCAGCATCGCGCGCCAGCTGCAGCGGCAGAAGACATTTAGACTGCGCTAAATCGTTACGGGCGCCGAGCGAACTGCCCGATGATCGGAACGAGACCGAGATGATCCTCGCCCGCTTCCACGCCGAGGCCCTCACACGGGTCCGCTTCGCGATCTCGCCGATGTTCGAGATGATCCGAAGCGTGCGCGCGCTGCACGACCCGGCCAGCGCCGCGCTGCACCTGCCGTGGGTGGAGCAGGCGGCGCTGCAGCTCGGCGAGCTGGACCTCGCGCCGCTGCTCGCGCTGCAGAGCTCGCCGGTCTACAACCCCGACTTCGTCAACCCGCCGCCGACGAGCCCGCTCGTGGAGTTCGAGGACGAGCTCGCCGTGATGCTCGCAACGCCGCCCGAGCAGATCGCGGCGGAGGTGCGCTACGCCTACCGCGGAGCCGCGATGCCTGACGTGCTGGAGCCGTTCCTGGCGGATCCGTCGGGCGCGATCGAGCGCCTCGCCGAGCTGATGCTCGAGTACTGGCAGCGCTGCCTGGCGGAGCATTGGCCGCGCCTGCGCTCGCTGCTCGAGCACGACGTGCTGCATCGCGCGCGCCAGATCGCCGACGGCGGCACCGCGCGGCTGTTCTGCGATCTCGACCCGCAGGTGAGCTGGGCCGACGGCGTGCTGTGCATCGAGTGCGGCGAGTGCGAGTACGACCTCGACCTCGACGAGCGCGGGCTGCTGCTGGTGCCGAGCGCGTTCGTGTGGCCGAAGGTCACGATCCTCACGCTGGAGCCGTGGCAGCCGACGCTCGCATACCCGGCGCGCGGCATCGGCATGCTGTGGAGCCCCGAGGAGCCGCCGGCGCCGGAGGCGCTCGAGCGGCTGCTGGGCCGCACGCGCGCGGCGCTGCTCACCGCGCTCGACTCGCCGCGCTCGACGACCGAGCTCGCGGGCGCGCTCGGGCTGACGCCCGGCGGCGTCTCACAGCACCTCGCTGTGCTGCGCGACGCGGGCCTCGTGTGCGGACGGCGCGTGGCGCGCTCGGTGCTGTACCTGCGCTCGCCCGAGGGCGACGCGCTCGCGGAGGTGGGCGCTCAGCCGGTCGCGGCGGCGCCGCCGGTGCGGAAGTAGTCCGCGTTGACCTGTGCGAACTTCTGCCACTCGTCGGGCAGCTGGTCCTCGGCGAAGCAGGCGTCGACCGGGCATGCCTCGACGCAGGCGTCGCAGTCGATGCACTCCTCCGGGTCGATGTAGAGCATCTCGGCCGCGTCGTATCCGGGCTCATCGGGAGTCGGGTGGATGCAGTCCACGGGACACACCTCGACACAGGAGTTGTCCTTGGTGCCAATGCACGGCTCGGCGATTACGTAGGCCATTCGCTTCTTTCTCGAGTCGATTTGCGGGGGGGTCTGCGGAGAGACGCCATATTGTACGAAGCATGCTGCTGCTTACGGGCGCGACCGGCCTGGTGGGCTCGAACCTGCTCCGCCGGCTGCTCGCCGAAGGGCGCCAGGTTCGTTGCCTGGTGCGCGACCCGCGGCGGCTCGGAACGCAGCGCGTGCGCGTCCAGATCGCGCTCGGCGACCTC
>DASWSH010000191.1:0-2616 GCA_036402735.1 Solirubrobacteraceae bacterium
AGTCGAACCGCTGGTTCGTGCTCGTGCTCGTCTGCGTGGCCCAGTTCATGGTCATCCTCGACGCCACGATCGTCAACGTGGCGCTGCCCTCGATCCAGCGCAGCCTGCACGCCTCGACGGCCTCGCTGGAGTGGACGGTCAACGCCTACACGCTGTCCTTCGCCGTGTTGCTGGTGACGGGCGGGCGCCTCGGCGACCTGTTCGGGCGCCGCAAACTGTTCCTCGCCGGGGTGGTCGTCTTCGCCGGCTCGAGCGCCGCGATCGGCTTCTCCCCCAACGACACCTGGCTGGTCGCCTGGCGGGCGGTCCAGGGCGCCGGGGCGGCGCTGATGATGCCGGCGACCCTGTCGATCATCACCAACGCCTTTCCCGCCGCGGAGCGCGGCCGCGCGATCGGGACCTGGGCCGGCGTGTCCGCGCTGGCGCTTGCGATCGGCCCGGTGCTGGGCGGCTTCCTCGTCGAAACCGTGAGCTGGCAGTCGATCTTCTTCATCAACCTGCCGGTCGCCGTGGCAGCCGTCTTCGTGACGCTGTTCGCGGTCGTCGAGTCTCGCGACGAGACGGTCGCGCGAACCGTCGACCTTCCCGGCGTGGCGACGCTGTCGGTCGGTCTCGCGGCGCTCGTGCTCGCGCTGATCGAGGGCAACAGCTGGCACTGGGCGTCGCTCAGGGAGATCGCGCTCTACGCGACGGCGGTGATCGGGCTGGGCGGCTTCGCGCTCGTCGAGACGCGCCGGCGGGTGCCGATGGTCGACTTCAGCTTCTTCCGTTTCAACAGCTTCCTCGGAGCCAACGTCGTCGCCTTCATCGTCAGCTTCGCGATGCTCGCGATGTTCTTCTTCCTCGCGCTCTACATGCAGAACATCCGCGGCTACAGCCCGCTGCAGGCGGGCGTGCGGTTCCTGCCCTCGACGTTGATGATCGTGCTGCTCGCGCCGGTCGCCGGTCGCCTGGCGGACCGGGTCGGGCCGCGCCCGTTGATGACATTCGGCCTGCTCTGCGTGTCCGGGTCGCTGTTCTGGCAGTCCTGGCTGAGCGTCGGCAGCTCCTACGGCTTCCTGCTGCCCGGCTTCGTGCTGATGGGCATCGGCATGGCCTTCGTGATGTCGCCGATGAGCACCGCTGCGATGAACGCTGTCGACCCGGCCAAGGCCGGCGTCGCCTCCGGCATCCTCTCGATGAGCCGCATGGTCGGCGGCACCTTCGGCGTGGCGGTGCTCGGCGCGCTCGTCTCGACGCTCGGCAGCGAAAGACTCGCGCATCTGCTGCCCGGCGTGCCGGCGGCCACGCGCGAAGCTTTGACGGCCGGGCTCGGCTCGGGAGCCGCTCAGGGCGGCTCCGCACAGGTCGTGCAGGCCGGCCATGAGGCCTTCGTGTACGCGCTGCAGAACGGGCTGCGGCTGGGTGCGGCGGTGGCGCTCACGGGCGCGATCGTCGCGTGGACGATGATCGGTCGCGAGCGCGCCGGGCTGCGGCGCGCTGCGCCGATCGCTGCTCAGCCCGCTGCGGGCGAGCCGGCGGCGGCACGCATCGGCGAGACCGTCGGCGTCTAGTCTCGCCGCGGCGAGACCGTCGGCGTCTAGTCTCGCCGGATGACCGGCTACTCCGGCACGCCGCTTTGGAAGAAGCTCGGCGTCAAGCCCGACGGGCGCCTGCTGCTGCTCGGCGCGCCGCCGCGCTGGTCGGTCGGCGCGCTGCCGGGGGGCGCGAGCGAGGCCGTCGCCGAGCCGTCCGCATCCGCGCGCGCGAGCACCCTGGAGTCGGCAGGCGGCGCCGGCGATGTGACGATCGCCTTCGTCTCCTCCCGCGCCGAGCTCGCCGGCGCGATCGAGCCGCTTGCGCAACGCATCTTTCCGGAGGGAGCGCTGTGGGTCGCGTGGCCGCGGCGCGCGGGCGGGCATGCGAGCGACATCCGCGAGCAGGACATCCGCGATCTGGCGCTGCCGCTTGGCATCGTGGACGTGAAGGTCGCGGCGATCGACGAGGACTGGTCCGGCCTGCGGCTGGTCTGGCGCAAGCAGCGGCGCACCAGCCGGCCCGGGTAGCATTGGGCGCGCTGCCCAATCACGAAAGACGAGGTTCAGAGCACGTGGCAATCGATCTCCAGCAAGTCTCCGCCGTCGACGCCGAGCCAGGTGAGCTGCCATCGACGATGGCCGCCTGGGTGATCCGCGAGGAGCGCTACGGCGAGCCCAAGGACGCCTTCCAGATCGAGGAGGTCGAGGTGCCGGAGCCCGGCGCCTTTGAGGTGATCGTGCGCGTGATGGCAGCGGGCGTCAACTACAACAACGTGTGGGCCGCGCTCGGCAAGCCCGTCTCGGTGATGAAGTACGGCGACCACCCCGAGTACGGTCATCACATCGGCGGCTCGGACGCGTCGGGCATCGTCTGGAAGGTCGGTCCCGGCGTGACCCGCTGGAAGCCGGGCGACGAGGTCGTGGTGCACTGCAACCAGGCCTCCTACGAGGACCCCGAGGTGCACGGGCTCGACCCGATGGCTGCGCCGTCGCAGAAGATCTGGGGCTACGAGACGACATGGGGCTCGTTCGCGCAGTTCACCAAGGTGCAGGCTCAGCAGCTGCTGCCGAAGCCGCATGCGCTCACCTGGGAGGAGGC
>DASWSH010000192.1:0-2505 GCA_036402735.1 Solirubrobacteraceae bacterium
CGGCGCCGTCCTGCGCGATCTGGCCGCTAACCATCCCGCGACCGAGAGCCAGCTGTTCGCTGCGGACGGCGAGCTGAACCGCTACGTCAACGTCTACGTGAACGACGAGGACGTGCGCGTGCTGGACGGTCTCGAGACGGCTGTGAACGACAGCGACACGCTCGTGATCCTGCCGGCGATGGCCGGCGGGCGCTAGGCAAGATCGTCCGTACGTCCAGCCGCCGCGACGCAGCGGCGCGCTCCCGGGGGCCCCGCCGATGAGGGGGGGCGATGACCGTCCGCTCCGTGCTGCTCGCCGCCGCCTGTCTCACGCTCGCGACGGCGCCCGGAGCGCTCGCGATGGCCAGCCATGAGGGCTGGCCGCGGACCACGCATCACGAGGGCCATCCGAACAACGAAAGCGGCGCGCTGCGCGGGCTGAAGCAGCAGCACAACATGCTGCTCGGCGGCGACGGCAACGACGCGATCTGGGCGGGCGAGCTGGGCGACGTGATCTGGGGGGACTCGCATCCGGGCGGGCAGCCATCGAGCCAGCACGACTACCTGCACGGCGGCCCCGGCGAAGACTGGCTGTACGCGAGCCACGGCTTCAACGAGATCTGGACGGGCGCCGGCAACGACCACGTCGCGCTCGTGTACGGCTACGGCACGGTCTTCTGCGAAGGGCGGGGACTGAAGACGCTGGTCGTGCGCTACCTGCCGCAGAACCGGCACTTCCGGCTCGTCGGCTGCGCGCACGTCGCGTTCGTGCGCTACAGGGCGTAGCTCAGGCGGCGGGGGCGACCGGCCCTGCCGGCTCGGCTGCCGCCGGCTGCGCGCCGCCTTCAGGGACTATCTGCAAGGGCAGCGGCAGCGGCAGCGGCAGCGGCATGGCCGCCATGCCCTTCGCCGGCACCGCGCTCATCGCGTGCTCGGCCAGCGCGGTGATCGTCAGCGAGGGGTTCACGCCGACGTTGGCCGGCACCGCCGAGCCATCGCAGACGAGCAGGTTCTCGTAGCCGAAGATGCGCTGGCGGGAGTCGACCACGCCGTGCTCGGCGTCCGGCGCGATCACGGCGCCGCCGAGGATGTGCGCGGTCGTGGGAATGTTGAACATCGCCTCGAAGAACGAGCTCTGCGCGATGCCTCCGGTGCGCTTCGCGAACCACTCGGCCGCCTGGTTGGCGATCGGGATGAAAGTGGGGTTGGGCCGCTCTGGGTCCTGTTCGGTCTGCAGCCACAGCGAGCCGAACGGTCCCTTCCTGGGACGCAGCGCGATCGCGTTGTCGAGCGTCTGCATCACGAGCAGGATGATCGTGCGCCGCGACCAGTGCTTCGCGAACAGCACCTTCGCAAGGCGCGTCGGGTGCCGCAGCAGCTGCACGAGCAGCTTCAACGGGCGTGTCACGCGCGTGCCGTCCCCGGTGAGCAGCGTGTACAGCAGGCGCATCGAGTCACCGTCGTCGCCATAGGTCACGGTCTCGATGTGCGTGTTCGCATCCGGATAGATCGACGAGCTGATCGCGACCCGCTCGATCAGGTTCTCCGAGTAGTCCGCCGGCACGGTCACGGTCAGGATCGACTCCGAGTTGGTCCGCACCAGCTCGCCCAGGCGCGGCGAGATCGCCGGCAGCGAGCCTCTCAGGCGGCAGCGCTGCAGCAGTTTGTTCGTGCCCAGCGGCCCCGCCGAGACGACCACGCCGCGCGCTCGCTGCACGCGCCTTTCCTTGCGCAGCCACGCGCCGGAGCGGACCGATTCGACCTCGTAGCCGTCGCTGCCGTCCGCGGCTCCGATCGGCCGGATGTCAAGCACGGTGCGTTCCGGCATCACCTCGGCGCCGTGCCGTTCGGCGAAGTAGAGGTAGTTCTTGACGAGTGTGTTCTTCGCGCCGTGCACGCAGCCGACCATGCAGCGTCCGCAGCGCGTGCAGCCGGTGCGCTCCGGCCCCTCGCCGCCGAAGTAGGGGTCGGCGACCTTGCGCCCGGGCTCTCCGAAGTAGATGCCGACCGGCGTCCGTTTGTAGCTGTCTCCCACGCCCAGCTCTTCGCCGAGCTCGCGCAGCAGCTGATCGGCGGGATCCTCGTGCGGGTTCTCCGTCACGCCGAGCATGCGCTGCGCCTCCGCGTAATGCGGCGCGAGCTCGGTCTCCCAGTCCTGCATCTCCGCCCACTGGCGATCCTCGAAGAACTGCTTCGGCGGCACGTACAACGTGCACGCATAGCCGAGGCTGCCGCCGCCCACGCCGCAGCCCGAGACGACGCCGAGGTCCTTGAACGTCGTCAGCCGGAAGATCCCCTTCATGCCCAGCCGCGGGTTCCAGAAGTAGCGCTTGAAGTCCGCGGTGTTCTTCGGGAACTCGTCGTCGGCGAAGCGCCGCCCGCACTCGAGCACGCCAACCGAGTGGCCCTTCTCGGCGAGCCGCAGCGCTGAGACGCTGCCGCCGAAGCCGGAGCCGATCACCAGCCAGTCGTAGTCGTATCGCTGCTCGCTCGGGTCCATCGCCTCACGCCCCTCCTCCGGGGCGC
>DASWSH010000193.1:0-5683 GCA_036402735.1 Solirubrobacteraceae bacterium
CGCCCAGAAGCGCCCGGCCAGCTCGCCCGGCACGTGCGAGAGCCAGAAGCTGAAGAAGCACACGTCGTAGCGCTGCGCGGGCTCCCATGCGAACACGTCGGCGCGAACCCATTCGACGTTCGCGGCCGGCACTTTTCCCTGTGCGAGCGCGAGCACCTCGGCGGAAGCGTCGACCGCGGTGAGCGCGTCGGCGCGACCCGCCAGCTTCTCCGTCCACAGCCCGGTGCCGCAGGCCAGCTCCAGCACGCGACCGGCGGGCGCAAATCGCGCCAATGCCTGCTCTGCCCGCGCGACGTCGGCGAACCAGCGCGCGTTCACCGCCACGTCGTGGTCGTAGCGCCCGCGGCGGAACCACCAGTCCTCGTACTCGCCGGCGCGGGCGCTGTAGTAGTCGCGCTGCTCGGCGAGGACCCGCTCGGTCGCTGCGTCCACCGCTAGGCCGCTGCGGCCGGCTGCGGCGCGCCTGTGGCTTCGGGCGCGCCGGAGGCGACGAAGTCGCGGCTGCGCACGAGCACGATCGCGAAGATCGCGCCGATCAAGGCGACGAGCGAGCCGACCAGCAGGATGTCCGTGAGCGCGCCGGTGAAGCCGATCCGGTAGGCGTGCAGCAGGCGATGGCCGACCAGCGCAGGGGCGTGCTTGGCGTATTCGCGCACGCTGCCGGAGACGAGCACGCCGCGGGTCGCAGCGGGCAGCTGCGCGGGCGTCACGTGCAGGACCGCGTCCGTCTTGACGAGCAGTTGGTGCTGGAAGATCGCGCCCAGGCCGGCCACGCCCGTCGCCACCCCGACCTGGCGGAACGTGTTGTGGATGCCCGAGGCCATGCCGGAGCGCGAGTGGTGGACGACGCCGACCGCCGTGGAGGCGAGCGGCGGGTTGATCAGGCCGATGCCGCAGCCGGCCAGCAGGAAGCCGGGGATCAGCACGGTCCAGCTGGAGCCCGCGTCGACGGCCGTCATCGCCAGCAGCCCGCCGCTGACGAGCAGCAAGCCGAGCGCGAGCAGCAGGCGCACGGGCACGCGCACGCTCAGCCGTCCGGAGAGCGGCGCGACGAAGAAGGAGATCAGCGTGATCGGCAGGAAGCGCAGGCCCGCCTGCAGAGGGCTGTAGCCGAGCACGTCCTGCACGTACAGCGTGAGGTAGAGGAACATCGCGAACATCGAGCTGGAGATCGCGAACGCGACGATGCTCGCGCCCGCGAAGGCCGGGCGGCGGAACAGCGCGAGGTCGAGCATCGGCCGCGGCTGGCGCAGCTCGGCGACGATGAACAGCACGAACAGCACGACCGAGCCGAGTAGGAAAGAGACGATCTCGGTCGAGCCCCAGCCCTTCTGGTTGCCCTGCACGAGCGCGTAGACGAGCAGGAACAGCGAGCCGGAGAACGTGATCAGGCCGATCCAGTCGACGCCGCGGGCGTTCGGGTCGCGCGACTCCTCGACCTGGCTCAGCGTCAGCGCCACGGCGCCGATGCCGATCGGCACGTTCACGAAGAAGATCCATTCCCAGCCGATGCCGGAGGTGATCACGCCGCCGATCACCGGCCCGACCGCGACCGCAGCGCCGATCACGCCGCCGTAGATGCCGAACGCGAGGCCTCGCTCGCGGCCGTGGAAGGCGGAGGCGATCAGTGCCAGCGAGGTCGCGAACATCATCGCGCCGCCCACCCCCTGCACGGCACGGAACAGGTTCAACTCGAGCGGCGAGCCTGCCAGCCCGCAGGCGAAGGAGGAGATCGTGAACAGCACGAGCCCCGCGACGAACACGCGGCGGCGTCCGACCAGGTCCGCGACCGCGCCCGCTGTGAGCAGGAACGCGGCGAGCGTCAGCGAGTACGCGTTCACGACCCATTGCAGGTCGCTGAAGCTCGAGTGCAGCGAGCGCTGGATGTCCGGCAGCGCGACGTTCACCACCGTGATGTCCAGCAGCAACATGAAGATCGCGACCGAAACCGCGATCAGAGTCCACCACTTCCGCTCCATGGGGCCCTGTTCTAGCGCGTTCTAGGGGGCCTGCAGGTGGCGCGCGAGGAACGGCACCACGCGCTCCCACAGCAGCGCCGCCGGCGCCGGTCGGTAGCTGGGGCGGTAGTCGGCGAAGAAGGCGTGCGAGGCTCCCTCGTAGACGTCGATCTGCACCTCGTGCGGGCTGTCCTTGGTGGCCGCGCGCAGCTGTTCGGCCAGCGCGGGGGAGGGGTTCTGGTCTTCGGCGCCGACCGCCGCGAGCAGCGCGCAGGACAGGCGGCCGGCGAGCTCCAGCGGCGGCGTCGGGCGCTGCTCGCTGCTGCGCTGCTCGGGCGTGGCGCGGTCGATGAACCCGCCCCAGCAGTCGACTGCGGCGTCGAGGCGCTCGGAGGCGGTCGCGAACAGCAGCGTGTAGCGGCCGCCCATGCAGAAGCCGATGCAGCCGACCTTGCCGGTCACCTCCTCGCGGGCGCGCAGGAAATCGGCGGCGCCCTCGAGGTCGCCGAGCACGCGCTCGTCGGGGATCGAGAACAGACGCGCCATCATCTCCTGCACGTCCTCCATGTTGGGCGGGCCGCCTTCGCGCGTGTACAGGTCCACGGCCAGCGTCACGTAGCCGAGCGCGGCGAAGCGGTTGGCAACGTCGCGGATGTGCTCGCCGAGGCCGCCCGCCTCGTGGATCACGACCATCGCCGGGTGCGGAGTGTCTGCGTCGGCCGCCGCCGGCAGGACGAGATAGCCGTTGACGCTGTCGCCGCCGTAGCCTGGATAGACCAGTTCCTCGGCGCGGATCCCGCTCGTGTCACGAACCGCGCCCGGCACGCCCTCGGGGCTCGGCTTCACCTGCACCTGCGACATCTGCTGCTCCTTTCGGCGATTACAGGATCGCGCGCGGATAGGCGCGTGCGGCGGCCGCGAGCATCACGGCGAAGAACGCGGCGACGACGAGGAAGTCGAGCCACAGCTCGCCCGAGGCGCCCACCCCGAGCAGCGTCTGGCGCAGCCCCTGCACCTCGTAGGTGAGCGGGTTGACGCGCGCGATCACGTGCAGCCAGCCTGGCAAGGTGCTCAGCGGGTAGAGCGCGCTCGAGGCGAAGAACAGCGGCATCATGATCAGCTGGCCGATGCCCATGAAGCGCTCGCGCTCCTTCACGCCGGCCGCGAGCAGCATCGACATGCAGGCGAAGGCCGCGGTGCCGAGCATCAGCAGCGCCAGCGTGCCGAGGATGCCGAGCGCGTTCCAGCGCACGTCGATGCCCGTCGCGAGCAGCACGAGCAGCAGCAGCACCGCTTGGACGAGCGCGCGCACGCACGCGCCGATCGCCTTGCCGAGCACGATCGACGTGCGCGAGAGCGGCGTCGCGAGCAGGCGCTGCAGCTGGCCGACGTCGCGCTCCCAGATCACCGACAGGCCGTAGAAGATCGCGATGAACAGAGCCGCCTGCGCCATCACGCCCGGGGCGATGTAGGCGCGGTAGTCGAGCGTGCCGGCGGACAGCGCGTGGTTGTGGCGCAGCGCGGTGCCGAAGATGAACAGCCACAGCAGCGGCTGCACCGAGCGCGTGATGATGTCGATGTGGTCGTGGCGCAGCTTGCGCAGCTCGGCCTGCGCCATCGCGAACGAGCCGCCGGCCAGCCGCGCCAGCGCGCTTGCGCCGGCGAACCCGGCGGCGGTCCCCCGCTCAGCCGAGCCGGCGTGCGACGCGGCGCTGTGTGCGGACATCGGCGAGCCTCCCTTCCTCCTCGGCTGGTGTGATCTCGTGGCCGGTGACGGCCGTGAAGACATCTTCGAGGCTGTCGCTGTCGTGGCGCTCGAGCAGCTCCGCCGGCTCGCCCTGCTCGACCAGCCGCCCCCGGTCGATGATGCCGATGCGCGCGCAGTGGCGCTCGGCCTCCTCCATCAGGTGGGTGGTCACGAGGATCGTGGTGCCGGCCTCGCGGCGCAGCGCGCCCAGGTGCTCCCAGACGACGCGCCGCGCGGTCGGATCGAGGCCCACGGTGGGCTCGTCGAGGAACAGCACGGCGGGGCGGTTGAGCAGCGCGGTGGCGATCTCCAGGCGGCGCAGCATGCCGCCGGAGAGCGTGCGCGCGAGGCGGTCGAGCATCGGCTGCAGGCCCATCGTCTCGATCGCCTCGTCGATGCGCCGGCGGCGCTCGCGGCGCGGCACGCCCGTGACCTGCCCGTAGAAGTCGAGGTTCTCCCAGGCGGTGAGCGCTCCGTCGACGGATATCGCCTGCGGGATGTAGCCGATGCTCGCGCGCACCGCGAGCCCTTCCGCGCGCACGTCGTGCCCCGCGACGAGCGCTCGCCCCGCGGTCGGCGGCAGCAGCGTGGTGAGCACACGAATCGTGGTCGTCTTGCCGGCGCCGTTGGGGCCGAGCAGGCCGAACACCTCGCCCGGCGCGACCGCGAACGACACGCCGCCGACGGCCTCCAGCTCGCCGAAGCGCACCACGAGGTCGTCGACCAGCAGCGCGGGCGGCGCCGTCAACGTCCGCCCTCGGCGCTCGCGGGCAACGACTGCTCGGGCGGGAAGGTCCCCTGCGCGTGCGCGTCGAGCTCGCGGATCTTGCGTTTCACGCGCTTGCGCCGCTCGGAGAGCTCCTCCTGCAGCTTCGCCAGCTCGGCCGCGCGGTGGCGCACCAGCTCGAGCTGGCGGTCGAGATGGCCGTGCGCCCTCTGCAGCAGCTCGCGCCGGCGCTCCGGCACGACGTCGCCACGCTGCAGCTCGGCGCGCACCTCGGCGCGCGCCTCCTCGGCGGCGATCAGCGTCTTCAGCTCATCGAGCGTCAGGCCGAGCAGGTCTTTCAGCCGCATCACCTCGCGCAGCCGCTCGAGCTCGGCCTGGCTGTAGAGGCGGTGCGCGCCGGACTGGCGGCTCGGCGCGTTCGGCAGCAGCCCGATCTCCTCGTAGTAGCGGATCGTGCGCGGCGTGGTGCCGACGAGCTTGGCGATCTCGCCGATGCGCAGGGGATGCGCAGGGCCCACCGGGCGCTCGCTGCGCGCCTCGCGGTCGCGCCGCTCAGGCATGCGCACCCACCTGCTCGATGATCGCCTCCTCGCTGGCTTCGCGCCCGCTGAGGGGAGCGGACACGACGGCGCCTTCGTGCGTCGGGCGCAGCAGGCACACGAACACGCCGAGGAACGAGACGCCGGCGAGCACCCACAGCGCCACGTGCATGTTCGCGATGAACGGGTCGAGCTTGGCCTGCGAGAGACCGCTGCTGACGCCGGAGAAGATCGCGAACAGCGTCGCTTTCGGGATCGCGGAGGTGACGATCGCCATCACGAACGCGATCGACAGAACGGCGCCGGTGTTCTGCAGCAGCGTGCGGGCGCCCGCCGCGACGCCGCGCCGGTGCGCCGGCACGACGCCCATCATCGCGGAGGTGTTGGGGCTGTTGAACATGCCCGAGCCGATTCCCACGAGCGCCAGCCACAGCGCGCTCTGCCAGTAGGCGCTGTGCACCTGCAGCGTCGTCATGCCCGCGAGGCCGGCGGCGCTGACGAGCATGCCGAGCGCGGCCAGCGTGCGCGAGCCGTGGCGGTCGGCGTGGATGCCGGCGAGGGGGGAGGCGATCAGCATCCCGATCGCCAGCGGCATCAGCTTGATCCCCGCGGTGATCGGCGAGTTGCCCTGCGCGCCCTGGTAGTAGAAGACGAACAGGAACATCAGCGCGAAGCGCGCGAGGCCGTTGATGAAGGCGGCGGCGCTGGCCGC
>DASWSH010000194.1:0-11431 GCA_036402735.1 Solirubrobacteraceae bacterium
CGCCAGGACGGCGCACCCGGCCGCGCGCTACGGCAGAACTCGGCCGCGGCAGCGCGGGGCTGGCGAGAGCGACCGCGCCCATGGCCGTTCGCCTGGTGCGCGACGGCCGCACCTCCCAGCCGGCAACGAGGCAGACGAAACGGCGCGGCCGTCGGCACGCCCCTCGCGGCGCCGGCGGCCGTCATCGCGCAGCGCGCGGCGGCCATGGTCCATCAGCTCGCGGCGATATCGAGGCCAACCTCGTGCACGCAGCCGCGCCCAAGAGGTCCGCCACGCCGCCAATGGCGGCGGCGCAGGTCGAGGCGGCGGACGCGGTGGCGGTCCCGGCCGCGGCGGAGTTCTCAGTCGAGGTGCGCAGGTGAGCCACGGACACGAGGCGCAGGTCATCGTGAGCCGCCACGGGATCAGGCGGCTGCGGTTCGGACGCGAGCTGCCGAGATACGTGCTCTGTGTGGTGGCGGCGCTCGGCATCGCCGCCAGCGCACGCATGCTCGTCGATCCACCGAAGGCGGCACCTGCCGCCGCCGCCGCGATCGCTCCGGTCCAGGACCGCGCTGCGGAGGCCTACGCCGCGCTGTTCGCGCGTCGCTACCTGACGTGGAGCGGCGGCGAAGCGGCGGCCGAGGCGAAGGCGCTGGAAACATTCGGCGGCGCGGCGCTCGAACCGGCAGCAGGATTCGTGCCTGCGCCGACCGGCAGCCAGCGCGTCAGCTGGGTGGAAGTGGCGCAGACGCGCGAACCTCAGCCCGGTGAACACGTCTACACGCTCGCGGCCGAAACGGAACCGGAAGGCCTGCTGTACCTGACGGTGGCGGTAGCGCGCACCGCCGGAGGGGCGCTGGAGCTCGCCGGCTATCCGGCCTTCGTGGGCGCTCCGGTTGCCGTGCCGGCCCGCTCCGGCCCCCGTGGCCGGCCGGTCGGGGACGGCCAGCTGGAAGTGGTGGTCAAACGCGCCATGACGAATTACCTGGCGGGAGCGGGGCCGGATCTGGCCGCAGATCTGACACCCGGGGTGGCGCTGCCCACGCCCGCGCTTCAGCTCCAGCTGTTGTCGATCGAGCGCTTGCTGTGGGCGACTGGCGGCGCGGTCACCGCGGTCGTGCAGGCGCAGGACCGGCGCGGCGCGCGCTACACGCTCTCCTACGAACTCGACGTGAGGCGCGCGCAGGGCCGCTGGGAGATCTCGGCGATCCAGACCGCACCCGAGGGGCACTCGTGACCTTCGGCCGCCGCCGCGACCGCAGGCGCCGCGCGCCGCTGCTCCCGCGGGCCGCGAGTCGCCGCGCGCTGCCGATGCTCGCGCTGCTCGCGGCGGTGCTGGCCTGTGCAGCTGCGGGCAGCGATCGCGCCGATGCTGCGGTGGCCGGTTCGGCGCCTCGCGCCGCGGCGCCGGCGCGCGCGGGCGCGGGCGAAGGAGGTTCGCTGGAAGCTGCCGCGGCCAAGGCGGGCAACATCGGGCGCACGGTCGCGATGAGCCTGATCGGGCTGGCGCTGGCTGTCTCCGCGACGGTGCTGGCGTTCCGCCGCGACTTCAAGGAGGCAGCGGGCGTGTTCGCCGTGGGGATCGTCGCGGTGCTGCTGGCCACTCCGGCCGGCATCTCGCTGCTGCGCGGCACAGTCTCGTCGCTGTTCGGAGGGCCGTGATCGAGATCCGCTCCTACCGGCGCGTGTTCGACCTCGAGCGCAGGATCTACAGCCTCGAGGGCATGCGGCTGAACCCGACGGGCGTGCCCGTCCGCGGGATCGTCTACCTGCTCGCAGCGGTCGTCACGATGCTGGCGCTCGCAGTGCTTCCGGCGCTCGGGCCGCTGATCCGGGCAGTGCCGTGGTACCTGCGCGACCTCGCAGCGCCTGGCGTACTCGCGGCGGTGCTGGCAGTTGTGAGGATCGACGGACGTAGCTTCCACGTGGCGGCGAGCGCGATCGTGCGCCACCGCCTGCGCGCGCGGACGGTCTCGCATCTGACAAGAGCGTCGAGCGGCGGCACGGTGTGGCGACCAGCGCCGATCGCGATGCTCCCCGACGGCTCAGAGGGGCGCTTCAGACGTCTTCGCTATCGCGGGCCGGGCGCTGTGCTGGTGCTTCGCGATCATCGACGTGAGGGGCTGACGGAGCGCGACCGCGCCGGCATCCGCAACGGACGCAGGCGCACCCTGCGCCTGCGCAGCAGCTCCCAACCACGTGAGGCGGGGCAGAGACGAACGGTGATCGTGGTCGCCGCCGGCGCAGGTCTCGACGTGCTCGCCGACCGCCCGCAGGCGTGAGGGCGCCGATCGCGTTCACCTACGGGAACTGTGTGTTCGCCGACGGCCCCGGCGATGCATGGGCCGGCTTCGCGGTGAAGCTCCGCTCCTACGCATGGCTGCGCGAGGATGAGAAGCAGGCCCGCTTCCTGGCGCTGGTGGCGGGACTCGAGGCGGTCGAGGCCGACATGCAGATGCTGCGCGTGGGCGCAGCCTGGCGCGACGGGCGGCGCGAGCGCCGGCCTGCGGCCGCGCGCGGCTCGGCGGCCGGTCGCCGCCACGCGAGCGCGCGCTCGGCATACGAGCAGGAGCACATGAGGCGCGTGCGATCGCTCGGGGCGGTCAGGCCGGCGCTGTTCGTGTTCGTGCGCCTGCGCGAGCCGGAGCGGGATGTTGCCTCCTACGTCTCGCAGGCCGCAAGCGCGGGTCCGCGGGCGTGGCTGCGGTCGATCGCGCGGACTGTCGCGGCGTCAGACAGGCGCCTGCTCGCGGCGCACGAGCTCGAGCGGGTGCGCCTACGGGCGGACCGCGCGCATGCTCGGCTGGCGGGCTCGCTGCCGGTGCGCCCGGCGCGATCGGTGGAGATCCAGTGGCTGGTGCGCCGCGCCTTCTGCCGCGGGCTCGGCGAGCCGCGTGTCGACGGGTTGCACGAGCCGCGCGCACTGTCCTTCGAGCGCAATGGCCGAGCGGTGCTCGCGCCACTCGAAGGCGACGTGCTGCGCTGGATGAACAGCGAGATCGAAGACCGCGGGCGGCTGCTGCGGGTCGAGTCCGAGCTGGGCCGCTGCTGGCAGGCGAGCCTCGCGCTCGGCGCGGTGCCGGAGCGCATGCAGTTCCCGTCGCCGCGAGCGGAGCTGCTGTTCGCGCCCCTTGAAAGCCTCGGGTTCGGCGTCGACGTATGCGTCAGCGCGCGGTATCTGCCGAACGACCTGGCACTGCGCATCGCACGCCGGCGCATACAGGACGCTGATCAGATCGCGCGCGCCGAGTCGGTCGGCGAGCAGGGCATGTCGGACCTCGGCTACGAGCGAACGCAGGACGCGCGGGACCTGCTCTCCTATCTGCAGGCTCCAAGCAGGCCGCCGCTGTTGCGAGCGACCATCGCGCTGGCCGTCGGTGCGGCCTCGCTCGAGCAGCTCGAGCGGCGCGTCGAGCTCCTCAGGCGCGCGTATGGCGAGGTGCAGCTGCACAGGCCGCTGGGCGAGCAGCTGCCGCTCTTCGTGCAGCAGCTTCCCGGCCAGCGCGGGCGGGTGGCGGGCTTCGACGACACGTTCACCGCCGAGCAGCTTGCCGCGATGATGCCGACTGCGACCCACGTCGCCGGCGCGCGCGACGGCTGGTATCTGGGACACACGCTGTCCGGGTCGCGGCGTCCGGTGCTGTTCAGCCTGCGCGAGGGCTCCGACCGCGATGCCAACGCGACGGTGCTGAGCGTCGGCGCGCTCGGCTCGGGCAAGACGACGCTGGCGCAGAAGCTTCAGTACGAGGGCTTCCTGTGCGGAGCGCGCGTGATCGACTGCGATCCGAAGGGCGATCACCGCTTTCATCTGCTGGAGGAGGTGGCGCCGCACGTCGAGTGCATCACGCTGCGACCGGATCCACGGCTGCGCGGCATGCTCGATCCGTTGCGTACTGCTCCGGCGCATCTGCGCCAGGACGCGGCTGTGTCGTTCCTGCGCGATCTGCTGCCGTCGCGTGCCGACGCAGCGTGGGAGACCGCGATCGTCGGCGCCGTCGACCGCGTGATCGCACGATCGCGCCAGCCGACATGCCTCGAGGTGGTGCGCGCGCTGAAGGAGGGGGAGCAGACCGACGCGCGAGTCGCTGCGGCTTTGGAGGTGTACTCGCGCTCCGGGCTGACCCAGCTCGGCTTTGCCGATGCCTCGCTGAAGCTGCCGCCGGTGGGTCGGCGCCAGGTCACCTACCTGCCGATCCGCGACCTGCCGGGGCCGCCGCCGGGAGCGGCACGGGCCGACTACTCCCAGAGCGAGCGCGTCGGCGAGCAGATCGTGCGCCTGATCGCGATGTTCGCGATGCACCTGATGGCCGCCGAACGGGACCGGCTGAAGCTGTTCTCCTTCGACGAGGGCTGGCGGCTGCTGACCGACCCGGCGGGCCGGCTGCTGCTCGCCTCACTGCGGCGCATGGGGCGATCCGAGCTCGCGGTACCGATCATCAGCACGCAGCTCGTCACCGACACGCTGCTCGACGAGCGCGAGTCGCTCGCAGGCCTCGTGGGCGCGACGTTCGTGTTCGGTGTCCGCTCCGAGCAGGAGGCGGCGAGAGCGCTGTCGCTGCTCGGCCTCGACCCAGCGGACCGCGGGCTGCGGCGACGGCTGCTCGAGCTCGATCAGGGCCGTTGCCTGTTCCGCGACCATCGCGGGCGGATCGAGGCGATCCAGGTGGACGTCGTCGTTCCTGCGCTGCTGCGCGCATTCTCGACGACGCCGAGCGCACGATGAGCAGCGGCCGCCTGCTGGTCGTGTTCGCCACCGCGGCGCTGTCGGCTCTGGCGATCGACAGCGAGGCGGCGCGCGCGCTGGCGTCGGCTCGAGGACGCGCTCCCGCGCCGGCCGCTGCTGACGCGCAGGCCGCGCGCGCGGATTCGCCGGCGCGGGCCGTCTCGCCGTCCGCGGCGGCGCCCAGAGCGCCGGCGGCGCCGGCGCTGACGGTCCCGCCAGGCGGCGCGCAACGAGACGAACAGGCCGAAACAGGATCACCGGCCGGCGAAACCGACCCACTGGTCGCGAACGGGCTCGGCAGCCCGGCATGCGGCTCTCGTACCGGAGAAATCGAACTGGCGGCGAGCGAGCAACGTAACTGCCGGACCTCCGGTTTCGTCGGCTCGGCCGCGCCGACTGGCAGCTACGGAATCGACGTGCACATTGACACCGGTCTGCTCGGGCTGAGCTCGGGCGGGCTGCTCAGCGCGGTGCAGGACCTCGTCGTCACGCCGGTATGGATGGCGCTTGTCTGGATCATCCACGCATTGCTCGTGATGCTCGAGTGGAGCTTCTCGATCGACCTGCTCGACGGCGCGGGTGCGGCGAGCATCCACGCCGAGCTGCTGAGCGCGCAGTCGGGCCTCACCGCTCCATGGCTGCCGCTCGTGTTGGCGCTCGCGTCGCTGCTGATCGCCTACCGCGGCCTCGTGCTGCGCCGCGTAGCGGACTCGCTCGGAGAGGCGCTGGCGATGGCGCTGATGATCGCCGGCGGCCTGTGGCTGATCCTCGATCCCGCGGGAACGGTGGGAATGGTGAGCCGGTGGGCCGACCAGGCGGCGGCGGGCACGCTGTCGGTGGCCACGCAGGGCAGCCCTGTGGCGCCGCAGCGGGCATTCGGCGCGAGCATGGCCGGACTGTTCTCGGCGGCGCTGCAAGCTCCGTGGTGCTACCTGGAGTTCGGCGACGTTCGCTGGTGCAGCGATCCGTCTCGTCTGGACCCGAGCCTCAGGGCGGCTGGGCTGAAGATCGCCCAGCGCGAGCTGGGCGAAGCGCGGTGCGGGGGCATCACCGGTGCCTGCTCCGGCGCCGGCGGCAACGTAGCGCGCTCGCTGCAGACGAGCGCTCGGCTGCTGCGCGAAGCGCGCTCGAACGGAGCGTTGTTCCTGGCGCTGCCCGCGAACGGGGCGGCGCGGAACTCGATCAACGATGACTGGTCGCTGCTGCGCACGCTGTGCCAGAGCGATGAAGCGACGAACTGCCACGGGCAGACCGCGGCGCAGGCGCAGTTCCGCACCAACGGCGGCACCTGGTCGCGCGTCGGCGGGCTGCTGCTGATCGCGATCGGCCTGCTCGGCCTGATCCTGCTGCTCGGACACCTCGCGCTGCGGCTGCTGATGGCGGCAGTGCTGAGCGTGCTGTACCTGCTGCTGGCGCCGGGTGTCGTGCTCGCGCCGACGCTCGGCGAGCGCGGCCGCGAGCTGTTCCGCGCATGGGCCGGCCGCTTGTTCGGCGCGGTCGTGTCGAAGCTCGTCTACGCGTTCCTGCTCGGCGTGGTGCTGACGCTGATCGCGCTGTTGAGCGCACTGCAGGGGCTCGGCTGGTGGGCGCAGTGGCTGTTGATGTCCGCGTTCTGGTGGTCGGCGTTCCTGCGCCGCCACCAGTTGCATGCAGCCACCGCCGGCGCGATCCCCCGTGGCGCCTCGCGTCCACCTCGGCCGCTCGCGCGCAGCCTCGAGAACGCCTACGACATCTCGCAGCGCACACGTGAGCGCGCCCGTCGCCGTCGCGAGCGAGCGCGCGGGAAGCCGGGGCCGGACACTGCCGAGCAGCAACCCGGCAGTGGCCACGACCGGCTGCGGTTGTCGGGCGTACGAGGCGGTCGCAGCGCTCCGGCTGTGCACGCCGGCTCTATGCCGCCGCATCGGCGAGGCTCGGGTGCACCTGAGGAGGAGCGCGCCGTGCAGCTACGTGCCGCTGAGCAGCTGGCGCGTATCGACGACGCGCTGGCGAGGGCGAGAGCGGACGGCGACCGCCGACGCCTGGTGGCGCTCGAGCTGCGCAGGGCCCGCGTCGCGCAACGGATCGGCGAGACGGCCGATGAGCGGCCGGGAGCGCAACGCGACGCGCCGGCCGTGCGGCTGGAGATCGATCGCGAGCTCGCCGCCCGGCACGCAATCGCTGCTCCCGCGCGAGGCGACCGAGCCGCCGGCGATGCGGCGAAGGCCGTCTCCCCGGCGCCCGACGACGGCTCGATCGAGGCGGTCTGGGAGGACATCCGCGCGTACAGCGACGGACGCAAACGACAGCTCGGGATCGGCAAGCCGTGATGCGCGCGGGCGCCGCCGCGTCCATTGCGCCGGGGGCGCACGCCGCGACGCCCGCGCGCGCCGCGATCCCGGGGGCGGCGGCGCGGCTCGCGCTGGGCGCGGGCGGGCTGAGCGTGCTAGCGCTCGTGTCGCTGGCGGCCGTCGCGGGGGTCCTTGGCACGGTGTCCGCGGGCGGCGCACTCGCGCCGGGCCAGGGCGACCCGGCCGGCGCTTCCGCGTTCGCGCAGCAGGACATCCCCGCCGAATACCTGCGCTTGTACGAGCGGGCAGCGGCGCGCTTCGGAATCGACTGGGCGGTCCTCGCGGGCATCGGTCGCGTCGAGTGCGACCACGGCCGGGACGCCGATCCCTCCTGCCGGCAGGAGGGCGCCGTCAACTCGGCCGGAGCGGGTGGCCCGATGCAGTTCCTCGCATCGACATGGGCGGCGTACGGGATCGACGGCAACGGCGATGGCCGGGCCGACCGGTGGGAGGCAGCCGATGCGATCTTCGCTGCAGCGCGATATCTGCACGCGTCGGGCGCTCCCGGCGATTACCGCCGCGCGCTGCTCGCGTACAACCACGCCGTCTGGTACGTGCAGGAGGTCGAGCGCTGGGCGGCGCGCTACCGAGCCCCGGTGGGCGAATCCGCCCAGCTCGTCTCCGTCCAGGCCGGCTCGTCGTCCCTTGCCGCGGAGACGAACACGCCCGTGCGCTTCGTCGCAGGCGGGGAAGCACGCTTGATGGCGGGCGACGGGCACGTGGCGCTGCTGCCGTTGCTGGCGCCTGCCGTGGTTCAGGCGATGCTGATCGCGGGCAACGAGCTGCAGGCGCTGCCGTATGGGCCCGCCGGTCATCCCGATCCGCGCGGCGCGCCGGAAGAGGATTGCTCGAGCACCGTCAACTACGTGCTGTATCGCTCGGGAGTCAGGCCCATAGCCGAAGTTCTGCGCCAGAATCCGCTTGCGCAGGACTATCTCGGATGGGGCGCTCCAGGACGGGGGCGCTGGGTGACGATCTACGCGACCGACCTGCCGACGCCGCATACGTTCATGACGATTGCGGGGCTGCGGTTGGACACGAGTCACGACGGCACGGACACGGGCCCGAACCGATACGAAGACGGGCCGCGCTGGCGCATCCTCGACCAGATCCCTACGTGGGCGCACTGGTCGGTCAGGCATCCGCCGGGGCTGTAGGGTCCAGCTGATGCCCGATCGCAAGGTCGACTACCTGCTCGTCGGTGGCGGTCTCGCCTCCGCGAACTGCTCGCGGTGGTTGCGCGAGGAAGGCGCGGACGGGCAGATCCTGCTCGTGGGCCGCGAGCCGGACCCGCCGTACAACCGGCCGGACTGCTCGAAGGGCTATCTGCAGGGAAAGGAGAGCCGCGAGGAGCCGCTGTTCCGTCCCGACTCGTTCTGGGCCGAGCAGGAAATCGAGCTGCTGACGCGCACGAGCGTGACCGACCTGGACGTGCAGGCGCGCGTGGCGAAGCTGTCGGACAAGCAGGAGATCGCGTTCGAGAAGGCACTGCTCGCCACCGGAGCGAACGTGCGCCGACTCAATGTCGAGGGCTGTCAGCTCGAGCAGATCTTCTATCTGCGCACGCTGGGCAACGCCGACAGCATCAAAGCGGGCACGGCCGACGCGGAGAAGGTGGTGCTGATCGGCGGCTCGTACATCGGCTGCGAGGTCGCGGCGTCGCTGACGACGCTCGGCAAGCAGTGCACGATCGTGATGCAGGAGGAGACGACGCTCGAACGCAACTTCGGCAAGCCGGCGGGGCGCTTCTTCCAGCAGATGCTCGAAGACCACGGCGTCACCGTGCACGGCGAAGACGAGCTCGAGCGATTCGAGGGCGAGGAGCGGGTCTCGCGCGTGATCACGCGCGGCGGACTGTCGCTCGACGCCGATGCGGTGGTGGTCGGCGCGGGCGTGATACCGGACGTTGCGCTGGCGCGCAAGGCGGGCGTGGTGATCGGCGAGCAGGGCGGCGTGCGCTGCAGCTCGTTGCTCGAGAGCTCGGTGCCCGGCATCTACGCGGCGGGCGACATCTGCGAATACGAGTCACCGATCCACGGGGGAGAGCTGCTGCGAGTCGAGCACTGGGACGTGGCGTTCAACCACGGCAAGACCGCCGCGCTGAACATGCTGGGCAGGAACATGCCGCACGAAGTCGTTCCCTACTTCTTCTCCGACCTAGCCGACTGGGGCGGCCTCGAGTACGTCGGCCCCGCCCACGACTGGGATGAGGAAATCGTGCGCGGCTCCTTCGCGGCGGGTGAGCTGACGGTCTTTTATCTGAAGGACGGCGCCGTCAAGGCGGCGCTCGCGATCGGCCGCTCCGACGACCTGGACCACGCCCGCAGGTTGATCACCTCGGGCGAGCGCCTTGCCGAGCACCATCGCGCCCAGCTGGCGTCGCTCGACAGCGACCTCAGCGCTGTCGGCTCCTGACAGCCGCCGCGGGCGGCACAGCATGCGTGCCGGCGCGGCGGGCGCCCGCGGCTCGGGCGGCGCTGCCGGGAGGGCGCGGTTCAGGCGGCGCGGCGCGTCTCGACCTCGGCGACCAGGCCGCTGGGGAACTGGATGACCTCGACGTTCTCGGCGGCTGGTTCGTGGGGCACGAGCTTGCGCGGGTGCGACATGAACCACGCGAGCGTGCCGAGCAGGCCGACGTCGAGGACCGCGATCAGGGCTATGGCGAGCGAGAGGGGCATGGCTTCCTTCCGTTGCTTTCTCTTACCTGCAGGTTCGGGGACGTGGCTCAACGGAACCTTGTGCGTTCGTCAGAGATTCCTGAGAGTTCGCAGCTACCCGGCTGATCGTTCGTGCTTACATCACCGCCGCTCAGCCGTCCGATTACTGACCGCCGCGGGCAAGGCTTGCAATGTCGCCGCTGGCGAATCCCGCCCTGATGCGCGTCAGCTCGTGCGAGGAGATCACGCGGTCGATCAGGCCGTAGTCCCTGGCCTGCTCGGCGGTGAAGTAGCGGTCGCGGTCCATGTCGTCGTGGACGCGCTCGATCGGCTGCCCGGTGTGGCGCGCGTAGATCTCGTCGATGCTCCGGCGCAGCTCGAGTGTCTCGCGCGCGTGTATCTCGATATCGGCGGCCTGCCCTTCGAAGCCGCCTGAGGGCTGGTGGATGAGGATGCGGCTGTTGGGCAGCGCCATGCGCTTGCCCTCCGCGCCGGCCGCCAGCAGCAGCGATCCCATGCTCATCGCGACGCCGAAGCAGATCGTCTGCACGTCCGGCTTGATGAACTGCATCGTGTCGTAGATCGCCAGGCCGGAGTAGACCACGCCGCCGGGCGAGTTGATGTATAGCGAGACGTCCTTCTCGTCGTCTTCGCTCTCGAGGTGCAGCAGCTGCGCGACAACGAGGTTCGCGACCTGATCGTCGACCGGCGTGCCGATGAAGACGATTCGCTCGTTGAGCAGTCGCGAGTAGATGTCGAACGAGCGCTCGCCCCGTGCGCTCTGCTCGACGACCATCGGGATCAGTGGCATCTCGGCTATCCTTTCGACAACTGAACGGTTGTCACCAACCATAGCAACCGAATGGTTGTCAAGGAGGTCGTCAATGACGGAGATCGAGATGGACGAGGAGCCTGGAGCGGCCGGCGGCGCGTCGCGAGAGGAGCATCTCGCGGGGGAGCGCGTGCGGCGGCACGTGGACGTTGAGGCGACCCCGGAGGAGGTGTTCGAGGCGTTGGTCACCGAGCAGGGACGTGAGCGCTGGCTGCAGGAGGACGATCGGCAGATCCACATCGAGTCCTGCGAGCCGCCGGAGCGGCTCGTGTGGTGGTGGGCGGGCGAGGACGAGCCGGCGACGCGCGTCAGCTTCGACATCGTGGCGCTGCCATCCGGCGCGCGGGTGATCGTGACCGAGACCGCGCCGCGCTTCCCGCTGCCGGCGCTGGCGGCGCGTTTCGCGCTGGTGGCCGCTTGAACGACGAGCTCGGAACCGTCTTCGCTGCGCTCGCCGACCCCACCCGCCGCCACATGGTGCAGACGCTGCTGCGCGACGGCAGGACGAGCGTGCCCGCGCTGAGCGCGGAGCTGCCGCTCACGCGCCAGGCGATCGCGAAGCATCTCGCGACGCTCCAGCAGGCCGGCCTCGTGGAGCGGCTACCCGGCGCGGGCCGCGAGGTCAGCTACGGCCTGCGCGGCGAGGCGCTCGCGCAGGCGAGCGCGTGGCTGCGAGAGGCGGACGCGTCGTGGGAGCGGCGGCTCGACCGGCTCAAGGCCGCGTTCGAGGGCGGCGGCGAGGCGCCCGGCTGAGCCGAGCGCCGCGCGCTCTCGGGCAAGGGGCGGTGGAGTAGACTCCGCCTCCACTGATCATGGTCGGTGGCGAAGGGAAGCCGGTGTGAGTCCGGCGCGGACCCGCCACTGTTACCGGGGATGCCGATCGCAGCGCGCGAGAGCGCGAGCCACT
>DASWSH010000195.1:0-2500 GCA_036402735.1 Solirubrobacteraceae bacterium
AGTACGAACAGCGCCACGAGAGCACCCGCGACCGCGAACCCTGCGCCGATCTCGAACGCGCGCTGGTATCCGGCCGTGAGCGCCGCCGCGCCGCGGCCGCCGAACGAGTCGGTGCGCGCCGTCGCAACGGTGGCGAGTATCGCGAGGCCGAGCGCGCCGCCCATCTGGCGCGAGGTGTTCACGAGCCCCGAGGCGAGGCCGGCCTCGCCCGGCGCAACACCCCCCACGGCGGTGATCGTGACGGGCACGAACGCGGTGCCGATGCCCGCCGCAACGAGCAGCGACGGCGCGAGCACGTCCGAGACGTAGCTGCCGTGCGGCGAGACGCGCGAGAACAGGAGCAGGCCGATCGCCTGCAGCGTCATCCCGGCGACGAGGAGCGGCTTCGCGCCGCGCCGCGACGTGAGCCGGGAGGCGACGGTCGACCCGACGATGATGGTGAGCGTCATCGGCAGAAACGCGAGCCCTGCCTCGAGGGGCGAGTAGCGGAGCACCTGCTGAAGGTAGAGCGATACGAAGAACCACATGCCGAACATGCCGGCGCCGAGCAGGAAGACCACGGCGTTGGCGCCGCTGAGCGGGCGCGAGCGGAAGATCCGCAGCGGCATGAGCGGCCGCGCGGCGAAGCGCCCCTCGATCGCGAGGAACAGGGCGATCAGCGCGAGGCCGGCCGCGAGCACGACGATCGTCTGCGCCGAGCCCCAGCCGTTCACCTCGGTGCGGACGACCGCGAAGACGATCGCCACGAGGCCGAGCGTGACCGATAACGCCCCGGCGACGTCGAACTTGCGCGTTCCGAGCGCCGAGCGACCCTCCTCCACGAAGCGCGGCGTGAGCAGCGCGGCGGCGAGCCCGATCGGGACGTTGATGAAGAGGATCCACTGCCAGCTGAGCAGGTCGGTGAGCACGCCGCCGAGGAGCACGCCGAAGGCGCCGCCTGCGCCGCCCATCGCACCCCACGCACCGAGCGCCTTGTTGCGGTCGTGCCCGTCCGTGAAAGCGGTCGTGATGATCGCGAGGCTGGCCGGGGACACGATCGCGCCGCCGAGACCCTGCGCGGCGCGAGCGCCGATCAGCATCGCCTGGCTCGAGGCGAACCCGCCCACGAGCGACGCCAGCGAGAACAGCAGCAGGCCGCCGATGAACACGCGCCGGCGGCCGAGCAGGTCCGCCATGCGGCCGCCGAGCAGCAGGAACCCGGCGAACGCAAGCGTGTACGCGTTCACCACCCACTGCAGGCCCGCGCCGGAGAACCCGAGCGCGTGCCGGATCGAGGGCAGCGCAACGTTCACCACCGAGACGTCGAGGATCACCATGAACTGCGCGACGCACGCGAGCACGACCGCCGCCCAGCGCGCCCGTTGGGTCGCGGCCGGGCTCACGAAGCGCGCATGCTCAGGATGTAGCCGGCCTCCGCCGCGGCGGCAGCACGGAGTGCGCGGCGCTCTGCCTTCGCCCGCTCAGCCTCTTGCTGTTGCTTGTCGTCCATGTGCGCTCCTCGTCGAAGTTCGACGGTTACCGTACCAAAAGTACGATGTCTGTCGTACAATGGAATGCGCAGTGTCCGAAGACGCACACGATCTGAGGGGTCCCGGGCGCGACGAGATCGAGCTCGCCGCCGTGATGCACGCGCTCAGCGACCCCGTGCGGCTGGGCATCGCGGCGGAACTGCGCACTTGTGGCGAGGAGCGGCGCTGCGGCAGCTTCGAGGTCGCGGTCGGCAAGTCCACGCTCACGCACCACTTCCGCGTCCTCCGCGAGGCTGGTGTCATCTGCCAGCGCCAGGACGGCACGGCACGTCTGAGCAGGCTGCGGAGCGACGATCTCGACGCCCGGTTCCCCGGCCTGCTCGATGCGGTTCTACGGGCTCACGCGGATTCCGCCACCGCGCGCCCAGCGGCTGCCTGAGGGCCCGTCTCCCTCAGCCTCACCCTCAGCCTGAGTCGCGGGCGCTTCGGCCCTCCCCGGCCTCGCGCACCAACGCGGAATTTGTTCGCATTGGTACCAACCGCTCAAGGGTATTGCGCATCGGGCCGACCGGGTGTACCGTCGGGCCACGGACGCGAGGGCTCGAAGGGGACGCAGATTCACGACGGGGCCATGGCTCCCGGGCGCTCCCCCAACGGTAGTCACTGGAAAGGGCATGGATGGGCTCAGGTAGGGCGAGGAGATTCGCCGCGGTTGCGGTGTCTGCGCTGCTGCTCGCGGCCCTATCTGCCGTACTCGTCGCCGCCGCGGCGACCAAGCCCAAGGCGGCGGCAAGCCCTCGCCGCATGCAGTACGCGTGCGCGAGCAACCTCTACAACGCGAAGAAGGTGCTCCACTACGTCGCGCGCCCGTCGTCCTGCACGGGCTCCGGCAAGACGCTTGTGAGGTTCGCGCCGGACTACCCGGTCTACACCTGCCGTAAGGAGCACGGCGGGTTCGCCGCGCGCCAGCGGCGCTTCCAGTTCCCGAGCGGCATCTACGGCCACGGTCCGGCCGGGCTGATGCGGCTCGT
>DASWSH010000196.1:0-32238 GCA_036402735.1 Solirubrobacteraceae bacterium
CCCGAAGAAACGCTCAAGCGGATCCGAGTGGACGTGCCCCCCGGGCTCGCCGCCGATCCCCAGACGTTGACACCGTGCACACGCGCGGAATTCAACGCGGGAACTTGCGACCCCCTGACGACCAAAGCTGGCGACGTCGAACTCGAAGCCTTTGTCGGAGCGCCACTCGAAAAAGTCCTGCAGCTCGAAGGCAACGTCTACGACCTCGAACAGGAACCGGGACTTCCGCTGCTGTTCGGGATCGAAGTCAAAGGCGTTCCGCCGCTCGTCGAAAACACGCGCCTGCTCCTCGAAGGGCACGTCAGCTACGCCAGAGAACCCCTCCTGGAAGGGCGCAGCGTCCGCTCAGGCGACTTCCACGAGTGGTTCGAAATCAACAACATCCCCAACGAAGTGGGCGTGAAAGTCGGACTGCTCGAACTGGTCAAAGCGAAACTACAGACGTTGAAGTCGAAGCTCCTCTTCAACGGCCGCGCCGGCCATGGCAACTTCCTGACGCTGCCCAGTGAATGCGGCGCTCCCGCTCAGTCGACCTCGTACGTCGAACTGGAAGACGAAAAACACGAGGTCACGAGCGCGTCTACCGTGCCGCCGTTCGGCGTGGACGAATGCAAAAACGTTCCCTTCGCCGGGCTGAACACGCAGGTCACGCCTCAGACCTCCGGCTACGACCAGCCCGACGGCGCGGTCACGAACGTGATCGTTCCCCAGAACGAAGGCGAAAACGAAATCAACACCGCGGACGTCGCGTCCGGCCACGCGCTGTTCCCGGAAGGGCTGACGCTCAATCCCTCAGCCGCCCACGGCTTGGAAGCGTGCGCGCCGGCGCTCGTCCACTTCGAAAGCAGCGCGGCGGCGCAATGCCCCGCAGGCTCGCGCGTCGGCAGCGTCAACATCGAAACCGACCTGCCGAAAGGCTCGCTGAACGGGGGCGTCTATCTCGCGGCGCCGAAAGGTACGCCCATCACCGGGCCGCCGTACTCGATCTACATCATCGCCGAAAGCATCTACGACGTGAAGGTGAAGGTCGAAGCGACCGTCACCCCGGACGCCAACACCGGCCGCCTGAAAGTCGACGTCGTCAACAGCGCTGCGCATCCGTTCAACCTGCCCCAGCTGCCGTTCAGCAGCGCCACGCTCACCCTCAACAACGGGCCGCGCGCACCGCTCGCCAACCCGTTGGGCTGCGCGCCGGGAAAGACCGAATCCGACTTCGTCGCCTACTCCGGCGAAGGGATCCTCAAAGAACTCAAGCCGACCTTCCCCTTCGCGGCGACAGGCTGCCCCGCCGGCATCCCGTTCTCCGTCGGCCAGTCGACCACCGAGACGACGAACAAAGCCGGCGCCTTCACGAACTTCACGTTCAATCTCGGCCGCGCTGACGGCCAGCAGAACATCTCGAGCGTGCAGACGACGCTGCCCGCGGGGCTCGTCGGTCTGATCCCGTCCGTCACGCTGTGCCCCGAACCGGGCGCGAACCAGGGCAACTGCCCCGCGACCAGCCAGATCGGCACCGCGGCGGCTACGGCGGGAGTGGGCAGCGAACCCTTCGGCTTCTCCGGCCCGGTCTACCTGACCGGCCCGACCAACGGCGCGCCCTACGGCATGTCGATCCCGATCGAGGCGGCCGCCGGCCCGTTCGACCTCGGCCGCGTCGAGACGCGCGTTGCGGTGGGCGTCGACTCGCACACCGCTCGCGTCGTCGCCACCTCGGGCCTGCCGCGCATCGTCGGCGGCGTGCCGTTGCATCTGCGCACACTCAGCGTCACGGTGAGCAAGCCCAACTTCCTGTTCAACCCGAGCAACTGCGGCGCGCTCTCCACCAACTCCTCGCTCGGCGCCATCCAGGGCGCGACCGCCGCGACCTCGAGCCCGTTCGCGGTGACCGGCTGCAGCGGCCTTGCGTTCAAACCGACGTTCGCAGCTGCCAGCCCGACGCCGCCGTCGCGACCCAACGGGGCCAGTCTCACCGTCACGGTCACGCAGCCGCCGCACCAGGCGAACATCAAATCGGTCGTCGCGAGCCTGCCCAAGCAGCTGCCCTCGCGCCTGACCACGCTGCACATGGCCTGCCCCGAGGCGACGTGGGCCGGCGGCACCAACTTCAAAGCGTGCCCCGCCGGGGCGAACGTGGGCACCGTCTCGGTGCGAACGCCCGTGCTGCCGGAACCGCTCACCGGCCCGGCCTACCTGGTCTCGCACGGCGGCGCGGCGTTCCCCGACCTCGACCTCCTGCTCGAAGGCAACCACGGCGTGCGCGTGATTCTCGAAGGCAACACCGACATCAAAAACGGCATCACCACCTCGACGTTCGCGTCGGTGCCCGACGTGCCCGTGTCGAGCTTCGAACTGAAACTGCCGACCGGGCCGCACTCGGCCCTCGGCTCATTCGGCGACCTCTGCGCCAAGCCGCTGTACATGCCGACGACGATCACCGCACAGAGCGGCGCCGTGATCAAACAGAACACGCGTGTCTCGATCGGCAGCTGCAAGATCAAACTGCGCAGCAAAAAGATCCGTCGCCACACGCTGATCCTGCGCGTGCAGGTCTTCACAGCCGGTCGTCTGAGCGTCAGCGGCAAGAACCTGCGCGGCACGGCGAAGAAGGTCAAGGGCGCCGGGATCGTGACGATCAAGGTGCCGCTGTCCAAGAAGGGCACTCGCGCGCTCGCCCACCACCGGCCGCTGCGCTTCAAGGCGCGCATCGGGTTTGTGCCGCAGCACAAGAACGAAGCTCGCTCCGCCCTCACCACGAAGGTCACGTTCAAGCATTAGCCTGCGCGCGTGATCGCCCGCACGCGCCGTGGCCGCGCCCTTTCGCCCGGCGCGGCGGCCGCCGCCTCTGTCGTGCTCGCGGCTGCGCTGTGGGCTCCGGCGGCGAGCAGCGCCCGCAGCGCGGCCGGTGCGGACAACGCAGCGGCGCGGCCGCCACGGGCCCACGCCGGCGGCACGCTCACGATCACCGCCGTCGCGCAGCCGGCCGAGCTCCCGATCGGCAACACGATCACGGTCAGCGGCCGTGCGCTTGCAGGCACGGCCCCGGCGCCCGGCACAGCGCTGACGTTGCAGAGCGCGCCCTACCCGTACCCCTCCTTCACAGCGACAGCGCACGCGGTCTCCGGCCCGGACGGCGCGTTCGCCTTCACAGGCATCGCGCCGCGCCTCAACAGCCGCCTCCGTGTGATCGCAGAAGGACCGACCACGAGCGCCGCGCTGCCCGTGATCGTCGACCCGACGGTCGCGCTCGCCGCGCGCAGCCTCGGTCCGGGCCGTGTACGCCTGAGCGTGCGCATCGCCCACACGACCGAAGCCGGCGGCGCGGCGGCCGACGCGCAGTGGTACCTCGCTCCCCGCGGCAGCCTCCGCTTCGTGCCGGCCGCGACGATCGCGCTGCGCGAGCGCTCCAGCGGCGTCAGCTATGCCGCCGCGATCGTCAATCCGCCGAGCCGGCGCTTCGTCTACCGCGTGTGCCTGAATCCGCCGTGGGAAGCTGCGATGGGACCGCCGGCGGCGCACGGGCCGTGCCCGCGACACGCCTTCACGCTGCCGCGCGCACGCGCGGCGTTCCAGTACGGCGGTGAAGGCCGCGGCACGCCCGCACCGCCCTATCCGTCGCAGCGCGCCATCACCGCCGCCGAGCGCTGGCTCGACGCGCGCGCCGGCGCCACGGCGCTGGCCGTCGTGGACAGCTCCGGGCGGCTCAGCGGCTTGCGCATGCGCGCTCACTTCCAGACGGCGAGCGTCATCAAGGTGATGTTCCTGGCCGCCTACCTGCAGCGGCTCGCGGGCGCACGCCGGCCGCTGGGCGCCCACGACCGCGCGCTGCTCTATCCGATGATCCATGAATCGAACAACGATGCCGCCTCGGCTGTGCTGAGCACCGTCGGCGAGAGCGCAGTTGAGCGTGTGGCGCGCGAAACGGGCATGCGCGACTACGCTCCGGGCGTGGGCTGGTGGGCCTTCTCGCAGACATCGGCCGCCGACCAGGCGCAGCTGCTGTCGCGGCTCGCCGCCGTGATGCCGCGGCGCTTCTATGGATACGCGCGCTACCTGATGTCGACGATCGAGCCCGAACAGAGCTGGGGCTTCCCGCCCGTGGCGCGGCCACGCTGGCAGGTGTTCTTCAAGACCGGCGCGCTGCCCTCGCGCGGGCTGTTCAACGAGGTCGCGCTGCTCGAACGCAACGGCGTAGCTTTCAGCGTCGCGGTGCTCACCGACCACGTCCCCTCACAGAGCTACGGCGAAGAAACGATCGCCGGCGTCGCGCGCGCACTTCTGGGGGCGCAATGAGCACGCTCATGACAGCCGAGCGCCCCGCCGCGGGAGCTGCACAGGGCCTGCTCGTGCTGCACCACGGCCGCGGCACGGACGAGAACGACCTGCTGGGGCTCGCCGATCTGCTCGACCCCGAGCAGCGGCTGCACGTGGTGACGCCGCGCGCGCCGCTGAGGGTTCCGGGCTCGCCCGGCTTCCACTGGTATCTGGTGCCGCGCGTGGGCTATCCCGACCCCGCCACGTTCCAGGCGGCGCGCGAGGCGTTGGCCGAGCTGCACGACGAGTTGTGGGAGCGGACCGGGCTGGGGCCGGAGAGGACAGTGCTCGGCGGCTTCTCGATGGGCTCCGTGATGAGCTACGCGCTCGGGCTCGACGCGGAACGCCCGCTGCCCGCCGGCATCCTCGCCTTCTCGGGCTTCGTGCCGACCGTGACAGGCTGGCAGCCGGACCTGGAGGGTCGCCGCGGCCTGCCCGTGCTGATCTCACACGGCAGCAACGACCCGGTCATCTCGGTCGAGTTCGGGCGCGCGGCGGCACGCGTGCTGGGCGATGCGGGACTGGCGGTCGAGTACATGGAGTCACAGCTGGGACACCAGATCGATCCAGCGCACCTCACGCGCGCGGCCGGCTGGCTGGCGGAGCGGCTGCCGAGCGCATAAGGTTCGTCGCGGAGCCGGGCGTCGGGAGGGAGTCGCGAAGATGGCAGCAGCAAATGGTTCGGGAGCGCAGCGCCGGGACAGCACCCGCGTCCTGATCGTCGGCGCCGGCTTCGGCGGTGTGGCCGCAGCGATCGAGCTGCGCCGTCATGGCATCCGCGACGTGACGATCCTCGAGAAGGCTCCCGACCTGGGCGGCACGTGGTTCTACAACAGCTATCCGGGCGCCGCCTGCGACGTGCCGAGCCATCTGTACTCGTTCTCCTTCGCGCAGCGGCGCGATTGGTCGCGTCTGTGCTCTCCTCAGCAGGAGATCCACGAGTACCTGCACCAGGTCGCGCGAGACCACGGTGTCGACCAGCTCGTGCGCGCCGGACGCACCGTAACGTCCTGCAGCTGGGACGACGCGGCCTGCGTCTGGACGGTCGAGACGGCGCAGGGCGAGAGCTATGAGGCCGACGCGATCGTGCTCGCCACCGGGCAGCTGCACCAGCAGCACCGCCCGGCGATCGCGGGCGTCGATTCGTTCACCGGGCACAGCTTCCATTCGGCCGAATGGGATCACTCATATCCGCTCGCCGGCAAGCGCGTCGGCGTGATCGGCACGGGCGCGAGCGCGGTGCAGTTCGTGCCGGAGATCGCATCGGAAGTGGCGAGCCTGACGGTCTTCCAACGCACCGGCAACTGGTTCCTGCCGCGCGAGAACCGGCCCTACCCGAAGGCGTTCCGCGCCGCGGTCGCCCGGATACCGGGCCTGCAGGAGTTCCGGCGGCGCTTCATGTTCGAGTACGGCGAGTCGCTCACGCTGATGATCCGCCATCCACGCACGATCGGGCGGATCGGCGGCTGGCGCTCGGCTTCCTTCATGCGCTCGCAGCTGAAGGACGAGCAGCTGCGTGAGCGCGTGTGGCCGGACTACACGTTCGGCTGCAAGCGGATCCTGTTCAGCACGTACTTCCTGCCCGCGCTCGAACGGGCCAACGTCGAGCTCGTGGCCGACCCGATCGCGGCGATCTCGCCCGAGGGGATCAGCGGCTCGGACGGGCGAACGCACGAGCTCGACTGCATCATCTGGGCGACCGGCTTCAAGACCAACGACTTCATGTTCCCGATGGCGATCAACGGCCGCGACGGGGTCGAGCTGAGCGACGTGTGGGCGGCGGGCGCCCACGCCCACCTCGGCATCTGCGTGCCGGGCTTCCCGAACATGTTCGTGATGTACGGGCCCAACACGAACACCTCGGGTGGCTCGATCATCTTCTACCTGGAGACCCAGGCCGCCTACCTGCGACAGGCGCTCACGCAGACGAGGGCGCGCGGGGCGCGCGCGATCGAGGTGCGCGCCGACGTCGAGGCGGCCGCGGACCGCGCGCTGCAGCAGCGCTTCGCCGGCACCGCCTGGACGAGATGCGACTCGTGGTACCGGGACGAGCACGGTCGCATCGTCGCGAACTGGCCGGGCTACATGCGCGAGTACAAGAAGCAGGCGGCGCAGCTCGACGCCACGCAGTACAGCTTCAGCCCGCAACCCGAGCCCGCCGCGCTGGCAGGCGCGTGAGAGCAGCCACCGCTCCCGTGTACGACTACGTGATCGTCGGCGCCGGCTCTGCCGGCTGCGTGCTCGCCAACCGCCTCTCCGAGGACCCGTCGGTGCGCGTGCTGCTGCTCGAGGCGGGCGGCAAGGGCCGTTCGCTGAAGGTCAAGATCCCGGCCGCCTTCCCCGAACAGTTCCGCACGAAGCTCGACTGGGAGTTCGATACCGAGCCGGAGCCGCACGTCGACGACCGCGCCCTCTACATACCGCGCGGCAAGATGCTCGGCGGTTCGAGCTCGATGAACGCGATGCTGTACGTGCGCGGGCGCCCGTTCGACTACGACAGCTGGGAGGCACAGGGAGCGCCCGGCTGGGGCTACAAGGACGTGCTGCCCTACTTCATCCGCTCGGAGGACAACGCGCGCGGCGCCTCCGAGTTCCACGGCGCCGGCGGCCCGCTGAGGGTCAGCGAGCAGCGCTCGCCGCGATCGATGAACACGCGCCTGCTCGACGCCAGCGAGCAGGCCGGCATCCCGCGCATCGCCGACTACAACGGCCCCGAGCAGGACGGCGTCTCGGTCTTCCAGGTCAACCAGCGCAACGGACAGCGCTTCAGCGCCGCCGATGCCTTCCTGCGGCCCGCGATGACGCGCCCGAACCTCGAGGTCAGGACCGGCACCACGGTGCTGGGCGTCGAACTCGAGGGCGGCCGCGCGGCCGGCGTGCGTCTGCGCAAGGGCCGCAGCGGCGTGGAGCTCGTACGCGCCGAGCGCGAGGTGCTGCTCAGCGCCGGCGCGATCGGCTCGCCCCAGCTGCTGCTGCTGTCCGGCGTCGGCGCTCCCGACGAGCTGCGTGCCGCGGGTGTAGAGGTTCGACACGAGCTCCCCGGCGTGGGCCGCAACCTGCAGGATCACCCCTTCGTGACGATGATCTGGGAGGTGACGGGCGAGGACACGCTTTACGGAGCAGACAAGCCGAGGCACCTGCTGGAGTGGCTGCTGCGCCGCTCGGGCAAGCTGACGTCGACGGTCGCGGAGGTGGTCGCGTTCACGCGCACGCGCGGCGGTCTGCCCGCGGCCGACATCCAGTTCCACATGGGCGCCGCCTACTTCGAGGATCACGGCGCCGAGGAATACGACGGGCACTGCATGGTGATCGCACCCGTGCTCGTCTCGCCGAAAGCTCGCGGCCAGGTGTGGCTGCGCTCGGCAGACCCGCTCGCGAAGCCGCGCATCCTCACGAACACGCTGTCGGAGACCGAGGACGTCGAGTCGATGGTCGCGGGGATGACGCTGGCGCGCGAGATCGCCGCGCAGGGGCCGCTCGCGGAGATCACATTGAAGGAGCTGAAGCCGGGCGCCGGCACCGTCGACCGCGCCGAGCTGGAAGCGGACCTGCGCAGGCGTCTGATGCTGATCTACCACCCCGTCGGCACCGCGCGCATGAGCGACACGCACGAGCAGGCTGTGGTCGACTCGCAGCTGCGCGTGCACGGCCTGCAGGGCCTGCGCGTGATCGACGCCTCGGTCATGCCGACGATCGTGGGCGGCAACACGAACGCTCCCACGATCATGATCGCGGAGCGCGGCGCCGACCTGATCCGCGAGCGCGCATGAGCGTCGCGATCAACTACCGGCGCGAAGGCGACGGGCCGGCGCTGCTGCTGCTGCACGGAGTGGGCCACCACTGGCAGGCCTGGAAGCCGGTGATGGCGCTGCTGCGCGAGGACTTCGACGTGATCGCTTGCGACTCGCCCGGCTTCGGCGATTCCGCACCGTTGCCGGAGGGGATCGAGCCGACCATCACCTCCTATGCGGACGCCTTCGAGTGGTTCATCGCCGAGCTGGGGCTGCAGCGCCCGCAGGTCGCGGGCAACTCGATGGGCGGCGCGATCGGCCTGGAGCTCGCGCGCCGACACTCGATCGGCTCGGTCACCGCCTTCTCGCCCGCCGGCTTCTGGACCGCCGCCGAGCGTCGCTACTGCCAGCTCTCGCTGAGCGCGCTCGCTTCGCTGCCGGCGCCGGCGCGGCCCGCGGTCGAAGCCGCCGCCCGCACCCGTGCAGGACGCACCGCGCTGTTCTCGCAGACGTTCGGCTATCCCGCGCGGCTGCCCGGCGAGGCAGCCGTGGCGACGCTGCGCAATGCATGGGCCTCGCCCGCGTTCGGCCCCGCCCTCGCTGCGTTCGACTGCTACCGCTTCGAGCGGCCCGAGCAGCTGCGCAACGTGCCGATCACGATCGCGTGGGGCCGGCGCGACAGGCTGCTGCCCTACCGCCTGCAGGCTCCCCGTGCGCGCAGGTTGCTGCCCGACGCGACGCATCTCGTGCTCGGTGCGGGGCACGTGCCCTTCTACGACGACCCTGCCGCGTCCGCCGAGGCGATTCGCATGACTGCCGCTGCGCACGACCTGGTGACGGCGTGATCGACGATTCCGAGGCCCGGCAGCTGCTGCAGCGCGAGCGCGAGCGGATCGAAGGCGCACTCGGCGCGAGCGTCGGCCGAGAAGACGACGGGGACACCGACCCCTTGGAGGCCGGCGACCAGGCGGCGGAGCTCGTCGAGTCGGCGCTGGAGGAGGGCGTGCGCGAGGCGCTCGAGGAGGAGCTTGCAGCGGTCGAGCGGGCGGAACGGCGTCTTGCCGAAGGCACTTACGGGCGCTCTGTGGAGAGCGGCGAGCCGATCCCCGACGAGCGCCTGCGCCTGATCCCGTGGGCTGAGCGTACGGCCGAGCAGCAGGCCCGCTTCGGCGCGACGTAGCGCCGAGCAAGGAGCTCAGGCTCCGCGGATGCGATCCCAGGCCCGCCGCACCAGCGCCCTGAGCCTGCCTTCGCCGAACTGCGCAGCGTCGTCTCCCGGCGGCGCCCGGCGTGCGCGCTCTGGTACGCGCAACGCGTCGCGTTCGACCGCCAGCAATACGCCGCGCTCGCGCAGCTGCGCGATCTCCTCGGCCCGCGCGAGGCGGTGCTCGCCGGGCAGCGGCTCGGTGTGGACGATCACGCCCTCGAAGATGTCGCGCCGTTCATCGCCCACGACCTGCTCGATCACGCCGACACGGCGCCCGGCACTGTCGTACACGGGCATGCCCTCGCGCAGCGCCGTGTAGGCGACGGGCGCGCCGAGGGCGCTGTCCCCGTTGCCGCGGCCGGCGAGCGAAGCTCGCGGGGCGCCCTCGCCCCCCGCCGCGGCCGGGGCACTCTCGGCCGCGTCGAGAGCGCCCTCGACCGCAGCGGAAGCGGTGCGTGTCGCGCCGGGGGAGTCACGGCTCGACATGAGGACCCTTCACGTCGGCGGGTGTGGGCGCGGGGAAATCAGGGTCGACCGGCACCGCCTGCCAGCTGCCGTTCAGCCCCTGGATGTGGATCAGCGGCTCGCCGAAGTTGCGCGCATGCAGCCGCGCCTCGGCCTCCGCTTCACGCCGATGCGCGGTCTCCACGAGCGGCTGCGGGTCGCCCTCGTATTTCACGACCCAGTGCTCGCCGGAGAGTGGGATGACCTCGATGTGGTGGTTGGTCACGCGCGTGGTCGCCGGTCAGCCGCCGGCGTTCAGACGCAGCAGCGTCTGGGTGCGTTCGGCATCCTCGATGTCGAACACCATCTCGCCGTCACCCTCCGCGACCATGATCTTCTGCGGCTCGTAGACGAGGTGCTCGAGATCCTCCGGTGTTCCCCCGGGAGCATCGAGCCCGATCACGAGGACGTCGTCCTTGTCGTCGTAGCTGATCCCCGCGAGGCGAGGGCGCTGCGCCTCGACCTGCGCGCCCACCTCGAGGCCGAGGACTTCCAGGTCGGCGAGCAGCTCGTCCGGCTCGTGGTTGCGGCTGAAATCGTCGAAGTACGCGCGCCACTGCTCGCGCGGGATCTCACGTGTCGCAAGCGCCATGCGGATACCTGTAGGCCGAATGCCGGGCATTGCAACACCGCCGCGAGAAGCCGGGACGGTGGCTGTCCGCAAGAGCTACGGCTTGACGGCCATCAGGAAGATCGCCGCGACGAGCAGCGCCAGGGTCAGCAGCGTCCAGCGCATCAGCGTGCGCAGCTCGCGCGCATAGCCGGCCTCGTCCTGCGCCTCGGCGAGCGCGAGCAGCCGCTGCTCTCCTTTCCGCAATGCGGTCGCACCGAGACCTGCGATCACGATCAGGAGCCCGAGGCCGCCACCCACCCATGCGCGCGACCACAGGTGCGCGTCGCTGGCCAGATAGATGCCGGCAGCGAGCACGACGGCGATCGCCGGGCCGGTCACACGCTTGCTGAACGCGATCTGCAGGCGGTGCAGGCTCGCCCGCTGCGCGATCGGCGCGGCGGCGTTGACAGACAGGAACAGCGGGTATGCGAACAGCGCTCCGAAGGCGACGACGACGGCTGTGATGTGGATCCAGAGCACGACGTCGTAGAAGTGGATGGTCGCGGGAGGAAGCGATGCGGCCATCGCTCGACAGTACCTGCCCACAGCAGCGAGCGGGTTGACAGGAGCACCCGATGTGGAGCGCGAGCGGGTCGGCGGCACCGGGGGGAGGCGCCGCCGACCCGCGGCACTGGAGGTTGCGAGTGTAATTCCGCTCGGCCGGCCAAGTCTTGTACTCTCGCCACCGCGATCGCGTACGAGAGGGCGCCGATCTTGACCGCAGCGGATGAATTCGAGGACGATGCCGCGATGCCGGCCGCCGAGGCGATGCTGCCGGCCACGACGACGACGCCGGCGGGAGAGGCGCTACGTGGCGCGCTGATGCCGACGGTGCCCGTGATCGTCGAGGCGGGCATCACGGCGATCCGCGAGCGCCATCCGGACCAGCGCATCGCTGAGAGCCCGCTCGAGCGCAACCTCAGACGGGGCCTGACCGACGCTGCGCACCGCTGGTTCGGCCAGGGCGACGGGGCTGCAGAGTCCGACCTGCATTTCGCGCTCGGGCGCGCGCAGGCGCGGGCTGCGCGCAGCCTCGAGGAGCTGATGGGCTTCTACCGGACGGCCGCGCAGGCGATGTGGCGGCAGGCGGCTGCGCTGGGCGAGGAGCGCGGTGGGCGGCCCGAGGATCTCTACCGGCTCGCGGCGAGCGGCTATGAGTGCGTCGATGAGATCTCGACGCAGGCCGCCGCCGGCTTCGCAGCGGAGCAGTCGCACCGGTCCGGCGCCGCACAGACGCGGCGCAGCGAGTTCGTGCGGCTGCTGCTGCGCGATCCGCAGCCGTCGCAGGACGTGCTGCGTGCAGCGGCGCGCACGGCGCGCGTCGAGCTGGCGCCGTCTGTTGCGTTGTTCGTCGGCGCGGGCGAGGTGTATGAGCAGTTCGTGCGCTCTGCGCGCGACCAGGTCGTCCTGGGCCCGCGCGAGGGCGAGTTCGTCGGCGCGCTGTTCGACCCGGACGGCCCCTCGCGCCGGGGCAGGCTGGCTGCTGCCGCCGAACGTGCCGGCACGCGGCTGGCGCTCGGCCCGGCGGTACCGCTGACACGCGCGCGCGAGAGCCATGAGCGGGCGCGAGCGCTGCTCGAGCTGATGCTGGCGGGGCTGGTCGACTCGGCGCCGCTGGCGAGCGCCGAGGAGCACCGTGTGGAGCTGCTGCTGAGCGCGCAGCCGGCCCTCGCGGGCGAATTCGCGGCCGCGCGGCTCGCGCCGCTGCTGACCGTCAGCGGCGCGAAGACACGCGAGAACCTGTGCAGCACGCTGCGCGAGTGGCTGCGCGCGCCCGGCCAGCGCAAGGCGGTCGCGCATACGCTCGGCGTGCATCCGCAGACGGTGCGCTACCGCATGGCGCGGCTGCGCGAGCTGTTCGGCGAGGCGCTCGACGAGCCCGACGGGCGCTTCGAGCTCGAGCTGGCGCTACGCATGCAGCCGTTCGCCGATCTGCACCGGCCCACCACCACCGCGGGCGCGCATAAACGCTGACGGGCGCGAACGCCGGGGCGGCGCCGATCGGCCGAATGCTGCGGCCTTCCTAACATCACCTGATCATTCGACTGGAGGCGCAATGAGCGAGGCCGACCGGCGCAGGAAGAACCTGGCGCTGCTGCTGCTGGCTATGACGCAGTTCGTGATCGTGATCGACGCGTCGATCGTGAACATCGCGCTGCCCTCGATCGGCACCGCGCTGCACTTCTCCCAGAACGACCTGTCGTGGGTGGTGAACGCGTACACGCTGACCTTCGGGGGCTTCCTGCTGCTGGGCGGCCGCCTCGCAGACCTGATGGGCCGCCGGCGCATGTTCATGGTGGGGCTGGTGCTGTTCTCGGCCGCGTCGCTGCTCGGCGGGCTGGCGCAGTCGGAGGCCTGGCTGATCGCCGCGCGCGCCGTGCAGGGCCTCGGCGCCGCGATCGTCTCCCCGGCGGCGCTGTCGATCATCACGACGACGTTCGCGGAAGGCGAGGAGCGCAACCGCGCGCTCGGGGCGTGGGGCGCCGTGGCCGGAGCGGGCGGCGCCGCGGGTGTGCTGCTCGGCGGCGTCCTCACCAGCGGCCTCAGCTGGCGCTGGGTGCTGTTCGTGAACGTGCCGATCGGGCTGCTGTGCACGTTCCTCGCGCCGCGCATCCTCATCGAGAGCCGTGCGGAGGTGGAGTCGCGCGACTTCGACATCCCAGGCGCCGTGACGGTCACCGCGGGCCTCTCGCTGCTCGTCTACGCGCTCGTGGAAGCCGTCAACGTCGGCTGGGGCGCGGCTGCGACACTCGGCAAGATCGCGGGCGCGCTCGTGCTGCTGGCTATCTTCGTAGCGCTCGAGCGGCGTCGTCGCGCGCCGTTGATGCCTTTCTCGATCTTCCGCCTGCGCACGCTGCGCGGGGCCGACACCGTGGCGCTGCTGATCGGAATGTCGCTGTTCTCGATGTTCTTCTTCGTATCGCTGTACATGCAGCAGGTGCTGCACTTCTCGCCGCTGCGCGCCGGCCTCTCCTATCTGCCCCTGGCCGTCGGCATCATCCTCTCGGCCGGCGCTGCCTCGGTGCTCGTGACGCGCTTCGGTTTCAAGCCGGTGCTGCTCACGGGCCTGCTGTTCGTCGCGGCCGGCCTGCTGTGGTTCTCGCGCGTGCGCGCGAACGGCTCCTTCGCTGCCGATGTGCTCGGCCCTTCGCTGCTCGCCGCGGTCGGCCTCGGGCTGTCGTTCGTGCCCGTCACGATCGCCGCGGTGACAGGCACGCGCCCACATGAGGCGGGTCTCGCGTCCGGGCTGGTCAACACGGCTCAGCAGGTCGGCGGCGCGCTGGGCCTGGCGATCCTCGCGACGATCGCCAACAGCCGCACGAAGAGCGTGCTGCACGCCGGCGCTCACTCCCACGCAGAAGCGCTCACCAGCGGCTTCGAGCGAGCGTTCCTCGTCGGCACGGGCTTCGCTCTCGTCGGCGCACTACTGACGCTCGTTTTGATCTCCTCGCGCGACAGCCGTGCCCACTCGGACGCGGCCCGCGCCGGCAGCGAGGCGCCCGCACCGGCCGCGTAGCAGCCCCGGAAGGTCCGCGTCCAGTACCTTCACGTCGGTGACGCTGGACGAGCTGACAGAGGCGGTCGAGCAGGGAACGATCGACACGGTGCTGCTGGCGCTGACGGACATGCAGGGGCGCCTGCAGGGCAAGCGCCTGACGGCGACGCACTTCCTCTCAGAGGTCGTCGAGCATGGTGCGGAGGGCTGCAACTACCTGCTCGCCGTGGACGTCGACATGGCCACCGTGGATGGCTACGCGATGTCCTCGTGGGAGCGCGGCTACGGCGACATGATGATGGTGCCGGACCTCGGCACGCTGCGGCCGGTGCCCTGGCAGGAGGGGACCGTGATCTGCCTGGCAGACGTGGCCTGGCTCGACGGTAGTGAAGTCGTCGCCTCTCCGCGACAGATCCTCCGCCGCCAGCTGGCGCGGCTGGCCGAGCGTGGCTGGAGCGCGAACGCCGGCACCGAGCTCGAGTTCATCGTCTTCAAGGACACCTACGAGCAGGCGTGGCACAAGGCGTACCGAGACCTGCAGCCGGCGAACCTCTACAACGTCGACTACTCGCTGCTCGGCACCGCGCGCGTGGAGCCGCTGATCAGGCGGATCCGCAACTCGATGGCAGCCGCCGGCATGGTCGTGGAGGACTCCAAGGGCGAGTGCAACTTCGGCCAGCACGAGATCAACTTCCGCTACGCCGACGCGCTGCGTACGGCAGACGAGCACGTGATCTTCAAGAACGGCGCGAAGGAGATCGCAGCCGAGGCGGGCATGGCGATCAGCTTCATGGCCAAGTACGACCAGCGCGAGGGCAACTCGTGTCACATCCACTTCTCCCTCGCAGATGATTCGGACCCACCCACCGCGTTGTTCGCGCACGAGGAGAAGCTGTTCGAGTCGTTCCTGGCCGGGCAGCTCGCCTGCCTGCGCGAGATGACGCTGCTGCTGGCGCCGAACATCAACTCCTACAAGCGCTACGCCGCGGCGAGCTTCGCGCCGACGGCCGTGGCCTGGGGTAGGGACAACCGCACTTGCTCCCTGCGTGTCGTGGGCCATGGCCCCTCGCGACGGTTCGAGAACCGCGCGGGCGGCGCCGACCTGAACCCGTACCTCGCGCTGAGCGCGCTGATCGCATCGGGCCTGCACGGCGTCGACGCCGGCCTGGAGCTGGAGCCGGCGTTCGAGGGCAACGCCTATGCGGCCAGCGAGCGCCCGCGCGTGCCGCAGACGCTGCGAGACGCGCGCGAGCTGTTCGCGGCCAGCGAGGTGACGCGCGAGGCGTTCGGCGAGGAGGTCGTCGCGCACTACCTGAACGCGGCCGATGTCGAGATGGCCGCGTTCCAGTCGGCTGTCACCGACTGGGAGCGCTTCCGGGGGTTCGAGCGGCTGTGAGCGCCCCGGGCGACAGCGGCATGCTCGCACCGCCCGACGCAGTGTTCGCTCCGGTCCGCTCGCAGACGGCCTTCGAGGAGACCGTCGACCGCCTCGGCACGGCGATCAAGCTCGGCCTGCTCCCGCCCGGCTCGCAGCTGCCTGCAGAGCGCGAGCTGTGCGCGCGCCTGGGCATTGCACGCTCCACGCTGCGCCAGGCGCTGACGGCGCTGACGCAGAGCGGCCACGTGTTCGCCACCCGCGGGCGCGGCGGCGGCACCTTCGTGTCCGACCCGCAGCCGCCGGCCGACCCACCGTCGCACGCGGTGCTCTCCGAATGGCGCGACACCTGCGACCATCGCCTCGCGGTCGAGCTGGGCGTGGCGGTGCTGGCATGCGAGCGAGCCCGTCCCGAGGACCTGCGCACGCTCGACGACGTCGCCGGCGCACTGGAGGGGATGCTCGAAGACTTCGCCGCGTACCGCCAGGCGGACATCCGCCTGCACGTGGGCCTCGCCGAGTCGACCTACTCGACGAGGCTCGTGCGCCTGATGACCGAAGTGCAGGGGGCGATGAGCGACCTGATCTCCTACATCGCGCACCCGCCAGAGGTGCTCGCCTCATCCAACGCCCAGCACCGGCGCCTGCTGGCGGCCGTGCGCGAGGGCGACGCGATGCGCGCGGCGCGCGTCACGACCGAACACCTGCAGGGCACCGAGCACGTGCTCGCCGGCCTGCTGCCGGGCTGACGAGCGCGCGCTCCGTCGGGGTCGCGGCTGCCGGCCCGCCGGACCCGCGCGTCAGCTCGACTTCTTGCCGCCCTTGCGCCCGGCTGCGGACTTCTGGGCTTTGTTTCCGCCGCTGCCCGTTCCGCTGCTCTTGCGGCTCCTGGCGCTGCCCGAGCTTTCGCCGCCGCGTTTGGAGGAACCGCCGGAGTTGGCGATCGCGGCAGCACGCGACTTGCTCATCCCCTTCTTGCGGAGCCCTTCGTACTGCTTGTCGTTCTTGACACTCGGTCCGTGGTCTTTGGCCATGCGCGACACCTCCTGCGCGTCGGGGAACGCGAGTTCATCTACCCGCCCGGAACTCGGCCCATGCAAGCCGCGACGCGACCCATTTCTGGGGCTTCGGCGATCCATCCGTGCGTGGCCGCCGAAAGAAACCGTGCTCATGCGGGAAATGCGCCAGCGGCCTCGAACCGTTACTTGACTTCCGTCCGTCCATGCGCGTATCGTCACGATCGAAGGACGGAAGACCAGACCTTTTCTTCTCTCAGGGGGGCCCGGCTGATGAACGCAACGACCTTGACCACGGACGAGCAGCGCCTGGCGGAGCTGGGATACAAGCAGGAGTTGCACCGCGGTTGGAGTTCGTTCTCCAACTTCGCGATCTCCTTCGCGATCATCTGCGTCCTCGCGGGTTGTCTGACGACTTACGGGCAGGCATGGAACAACGGCGGTCCGATCGCAATCTCGATCGGCTGGCCGGTGATCTGCGTGTTCATCATGTGCGTCGCACTGTCCATGGCCGAACTCGCGTCGGCCTACCCGACAGCAGGGGGCATCTACTACTGGGCCTCGAAACTCGGCGGTCCCGGCTGGGGCTGGTTCACCGGATGGTTCAACCTCGTCGGGCTGATCGCTGTCGTGGCATCCGTCGACTACGCCGCCGCGATCTTTCTGCAATCGCTGCTCGGCCTCTATGAAGTCAACTTCATCTTCGACTTCACCTCGACCAACGTCAAGTACGACGCACACGTGATCTTTGCGCTGATGGTCGCGATCATGATCGTCGGTGGCCTGATCAACGTGTTTTCCAGCCACCTCCTGGCCCTGATAAACCGCGTCTCGGTCTGGTGGAACGTGGCCGGGGTCGCCGCCGTGGTCCTGATCCTGGCGCTCGTGCCCAGCCACCACCAGAGCGCCTCGTTCGTGTTCACCCACCAGATCAACAACTCAGGCTTCGGCCATGGGATGTTCTGGTTCTACGTGGTGCCGATCAGCTTCCTGCTGACGATGTACACGATCACCGGCTACGACGCCTCGGCTCATCTCTCCGAGGAGACGGACAACGCCGCGGACTCGGCGGCGAAAGGCGTGTGGCGGTCGGTCCTCTACTCGGCCATCTTCGGCTGGATCCTGCTGCTCGCCGTCACGTTCGCCGCGACGAATCCGGAAGCGATGAAAGGAAAGGCCAACGCGCTTCCGATCTTCACGAGCGCGCTGACGTCGGCCGCAGCCAAGGCCGTGATCCTGATCGCCGTCATCGCACAGCTCTTCTGCGGGGTCGCATGCCTGACGAGCGCCTCGCGGATGTCGTTCGCATTCTCCCGCGACGGCGCAATCCCCGGACACCGGCTGTGGCGACGCCTGAGCAAGAGACGGACGCCGACGTGGGCCGTGCTGTTCGTGACCTCCTTCGCGGTCATCGTGACGATCCCGGCCTACTTCCCCAACAAGCTCGGAACGCCCGTGGCATTCCTGGCCGTGACGACGCTCTCGACAGTCGGCCTGTACATCGCCTACACGATCCCCACCTACCTGCGCTGGCGCATGGGCGACAGGTTCGAACAGGGGCCGTGGACGCTTCGCGGGAAACACAAGTGGATCAATGGCATCGCGATCGTCTGGGTCGTGCTTTACACGATCATCGGCTCGCTGCCGTTCGTCCCGGAAGCGGTGTTCTTCAAACACGGATTCAGCTGGTCTGCGGTGAACTACGCTCCGCTCGTCCTGATCGCAGTGATAGGCGCGGTAGCCATCTGGTGGTGGGTGTCGGCGCGACACACCTTCACGGGTCCGGTGCGCACGATCGACGAGCTCGATCAGGAAGTGGCGCTGCCCGCGATGGCTGATTCGCCGTAGGAGCGGCGGTGGACCAGCGTCGACGCGCGCCCACCCCCTCCTCACGAGGGGTGACTGAGCTCTGAGCGAGCACTTGTCCGTGCTCGAGCCCGCCACCGAGGCGGTGCTCGCCGAGATCCCGCGCGCCGGCGTGGAGGAGGTCGATGCGGCGGTCGCCGCGGCGGGCGCCGCACTGCCGGGGTGGCGCGCGCTGGCCCCGGGGGCGCGCGCCGGGCTGTTGCGCGACATCGCCGAGAACGTGGCGAGCCATCTGGAGGAGCTGGCGGTGCTCGAGGCTCGCAACGCCGGCAAGGCGATCGGCGACGCGCGCGGCGAGATGCAGATGGTCGTGGACACCTTCCGCTACTACGCGGGAGCTCCGGAGCGGCTGCTCGGCGACACGATCCCCGTCGCCGGCGGCCAGGCCTTCACGGTGCGCGAGCCGGTCGGCGTGGTGGGGCTGATCACGCCCTGGAACTTCCCGCTGACGATCGCCTCGTGGAAGCTCGGCCCGGCGCTCGCGGCCGGCAACACGGTGGTGCTCAAGCCGGCCGAGCTGACGCCGCTCACCGCTCTGCGCTTCGCCGAGCTGGCGCGCGAGGCCGGCCTGCCCGAGGGCGTCGTGAACGTCGTGGTCGGACCCGGCAGCACCTGCGGACAGCGCCTCGTCGAGCACCCCGGCGTCGCGAAGATCGCCTTCACCGGCTCGACCGAGGTGGGACGCTCGATCGCCGCCGGCGCGGCGCAGAGCATCAAGCGCGTGACGCTCGAGCTGGGCGGCAAGTCCGCCAACGTCGTCTTCGCCGATGCCGACCTGCAGGCCGCCGCCGCGGCAGCGCCGCTGGCGATGTTCGGCAACGCCGGCCAGGACTGCTGCGCGCGCTCGCGGATCCTCGTGGAGGCCTCGGCGATGGACGAGTTCATGGCCGCGCTCGAGCAGGCGGTGAAGGGGCTGCGCGTGGGCGATCCGCTCGACGAGCAGACGCAGATGGGCCCCCTGATCTCCGCCGGCCAGCGCGAGAACGTCGCGTCGTTCCTGGACGACGGGGCGCCGGTAGCGTTCCGCGGAAGCGCACCCGACGGCCGCGGCTTCTGGTTCGCGCCGACGGTGCTCGCGCCCGTCGACCCGTCAGCGCGTGTGGCGCGCGAGGAGGTGTTCGGGCCGATCGCCGCGGTGATCGCGTTCGAGGGCGAGGCGCAGGCGGTGGAGCTGGCCAACGACACGATCTACGGCCTGTCCGGGTCGATCTGGACGCGGGACGGCGCCCGCGCGCTGCGCGTCGCTCGTGCCGTCGAGACCGGCGTGCTCTCGATCAACTCCAACAGCTCCGTGCGCGTCACCACGCCGTTCGGCGGCTTCAAGCAGTCCGGCTACGGGCGCGAGCTGGGACCGCACGCGCTCGACGCCTACACGGAGGTCAAGACGATCTACTACGCGACGGGGGCCTGACTCGATGGCAGCGCCAGGCGCGGGACGGCTCGAGGGACGCGTGTGCGTCGTGACGGGTGCGAGCGGCGGGATCGGCGCGGCGACCGCGGAGCGTTTCCAGCGAGAGGGCGCGACGGTGGTGGGCGTCGACCTGCTGGAGGGCGCGCCGGGCGATCTCGCTCTGCAGGCCGATGTGACCAGCGAGCAGGCGGTCAGCGATCTGTTCGCGCGGGTGCGCGAGCAGTTCGGTCGCATCGATGTGCTGTTCAACAACGCCGGCATCTCGCCGAACGACGACGCCTCCGTGCTCGACACCACGCTGGAGGCATGGGAGCGCGTGCAGATGGTCAACCTGCGCAGCGTGTTCCTGTGCTGCAAGCACGGCATCCCCCATCTGCTCGACAACGAGGGCCCCGAACGCGGCTCGGTGATCAACACGGCTTCGTTCGTCGCCGTGATGGGCGCCGCCACCTCGCAGATCTCCTACACGGCCTCCAAGGGCGGGGTGCTCTCGCTCTCGCGCGAGCTCGGCGTTGAGTTCGCGCGGCGCGGTGTGCGCGTCAACGCGCTGTGCCCCGGGCCGGTCGACACGCCGCTGCTCAGAGAGCTCTACGCGAAGGACCCGGAGCAGGCCGCGCGGCGGCTCGTGCACGTGCCCGTGGGCCGTTTCGCCGAGGCCGGCGAGATCGCGAACGCCGTGCTGTTCCTCGCGAGCGGCGAGGCCTCGTTCGTGACCGCCTCGACCTTCCTCGTCGACGGCGGCCTGTCCGCGGCGTACACGACGCCGCTGGACTAGCGCGTTCGCCTGCGCTCGGGGATACTTCACGGATGGCAGCGAGCGAGGCGACCGTCGCCGGCGCGCTCCGCACCGAGGCGGGCGCGATCGCGACGCTCTACGTGATCCCCGGATCGCACGCCTGCCGCACGGGCATGCTGCTGCTCGACCACAAGCGCGTGCCGTACCGCGTCGTGGAGCTGATCACCGGGCTGCACCCGCAGCTGGTGCGCCTGCGCGGCTTCAGCGGCTCGGCGGAGCCGTTGCGCATGGTCGACGGCCGCCCCACGCGCCTGAGCGCGATGATGGATCGCTTCGGCACGGTGCCCGCGGTGCGCTTCGGCAACGATCGCGTGCAGCGCAACATCGAGATCGCGCGCTATCTCGAGCGCCTGCAGCCCGATCCACCGCTGTTCCCGGCCGATCCGCTGCTGCGAGCCAGGGTCGAAGAGGCCGAGCGCTGGGGCGACGAGCCGCTGCAGATGACCGCGCGGCGCATCGTGCTCGCCGCCGGCGCGCGCAACCTCGACGAGCTGCACGCGCGCGGCGGCGCGGGACGGCTCGGTGCGCTGCTGGCGCACAACGACCTGCAGCGCCGCATGATCGCCACGATGGCCGCGCGCACGACGTTCGACGCCGGCGGCGAGAAGGACCGCAAGCTGATCGACGCGCTGCCGCCGATGCTCGACCGCCTCGACGCATGGGTCGCCGAGGGCGTGCTCGACGGCGAGCGGCTGAACGCCGCGGACTTCATGATCGCTCCGAGCCTCGCATTGCTCGACTACCGCTTGGACATCCGCCCGCAACTGCGAGCACGGCCTGCCTTCGCGCTCGTGGATCGGCTCCTGCCCGAGCCGCCGGGCTAGACGGCGACCGGCGAGGAGCGCGCGCGCCGCGAGGCGCCGACCGAGGCGACGATGACGAGCGCGATGCCGAGCAGCTCGCGCGCGGCCAGGCGCTGGCCCAGCACGGCCAGGCCGGCCAGCGCCGCGACGGCCGGCTCGAGGCTCATCAGCACACCGAACACGGGCGGCGCGATCCGCCGCAGCGCCTCAACCTCGAACGTGTAAGGGATCGCGGAGGAGAGCAGCCCGACGGCGCCGCCCAGCAGCAGCGATTCGCCGCTCAGCAGCTGCGCGCCGCCATCGACGATGCCGAACGGCAACACCGCGATCGTCGCCACGCTCATCGCCAGGGCGAGCCCGCTCACACCCTCGTACACACGACCGAGACGGGCGTTCAGGAGGATGTAGCAACCCCAGAACACGCCCGCCAGCAGCGCGAGGCCTACACCCACTCCGCTCAGCGGGTGCGAGCCGCCGGTACGGGTCAGCGCGACGATCCCGCCCGCAGCCAGCGCGACCCACAGCAGATCCGCCGGCCGTCGCGAACCGAGCAGCGCGACGGTCAGCGGCCCGACGAACTCCAACGACACCGCAACGCCCAGCGGGATCCGCTGCAGCGACTCGTAGAAGCTCAGGTTCATCGCGCCCAGCACGAGGCCGAACGTCGCAGCCAACACCAGTTCGCGCCGGCTGCGCGCGCGCAGCGAGGGCCGTGCGATCGCGACGAGCACGAGCGAGCCGAACAGCAGCCGCAGCCACACGGTGCCGCCGGGGCCGATGCGCTCGAACAGCGTTGCGGCCAGCGCCGCGCCGAACTGAATCGACGCGATCGCGCTCACGACCAGCACACCGGAGGGTGTGCGCGCGATCAGGCCCGGCCGGGATGCGAGCTGTCCGCTGCGGACCACGCCCGCGATCGTAGCCACGCGCGCGCCGCGAATCGCCTGCGTGTCGAATTCGGCACGGCCGACCGCGTCTGCGTCGCTAGCCTGGGGCGCATGAGCGACACGAACCCAGCGATCACCCCGGAGCTGAGCGTCGAGCGGCTGAAGGGTACGTTCCCCGGCGACCTCGGCATCGAGCTGACAGAGATCACCGACGAGCACGTTCTCGGCCGCATGCGCGTCGATCGCCGCCACCTGCATCCGATGGGCTATGTGCACGGCGGCGCGTGGGTCGCCTTCGCGGACACAGTCGCCGCGTGGGGCACGCTGCGCAACCTCCCCGAGGGGCGTGGCTTCACGACGATCGAGCTGAAGATCAACGTGATCGCCGCGGCGGGCGACGGTGATGAGCTGACCGCGATCGGCGAGCCGCTGCACATCGGCTCGCGCACCCACGTCTGGCAGGTGCAGGTGATGAGCGAGGGCCGCCTGGCGGCCAGCTTCAGCTGCACGCAGATGGTGCTCTGAGCGCCGGCCCGGAACTCCTCACCGTGCCGAAGCGCCCGCGCGGGCGCCGAGCACGGCGATCGCGGCGTTGCGGCCCGGGATGCCGCTGACGCCGCCGCCGCGTCGCGCGCCGGCGCCGCACAGCAGGATCGAGCGGTGCGCCGTCTCGACGCCCCAGCGGCCCACTTCCTCCTCGCGCTCGGCGTAGGGCCAGGCGAGGTCGCGGTGGAAGATGTGACCACCCGGCATGCGCAGCTCACGCTCGAGGTCGAGCGGCGTGCGCACCTCGATGCAGGGCTCGCCTGAGGCATCGCGCATCACGCAGTCGAGCAGCGGCTCAGCCAGCACGCTCTCGAGCGAGCGCAGCGTCGCCTGCAGCGCGCGCTGTCCCGCTGAGCGCGCGTCGGTTGCGAACAGGCGCGCGGGCAGCTGCAGCGCGAACACGGTCAACGTCTGCGCACCCGCCGCACGCAGCTGCGGGCCGAGAATCGACGGATCGGTGAGCGAATGGCAGTACGCCTCGCACGGCACCGGCTCGGGCAGCTCTCCCGCCTCGGCGCATGCGTACGCGTCGCGAAGCTGAGGCGCACTCTCGTTGACGTGGAACGTGCCGGCAAACGCGCGCTGCGGGCTGACCGCGCCGTCCCGCAGCGCGGGCAGGCGCGAGAGCAGCAGGTTCACCTTCAGCTGAGCGCCCTCCGGCGCCGGCCCCGGCGCCGGCTCGCCCAACAGACGCGCCATCTCCGCCGGCGCGGCGCCGACCAGCACGCGCTGCGCGTGCACCGCGCCGCGCTCGTGGCGAACCGTGCAGCCGTCGCCGTCCGGCTCAAGCGCGAGCACCTCGCAGCTCGCCCGAAGCTCGGCGCCGGCCTCGCGCGCAGCTCGCTCCAGCTCGCCGCTGAGCGATCCCATGCCGCCGAGCGGCACCAGCCACTCGCCGCTGCCGCGGCCGATCACGTGATAGAGGAAGCAGCGGTTCGCCCGCAGGTCCGGCGCGTCGGGATGCGCGAAAGTGCCGATCAGCGCGTCGCTCAGGACCACGCCGCGCACCAGCTCATCGCCGAACCGTTCCGCGACCGTCTCCCCCAACGGACGCTCGAACAGCGTCTCCCAGGCTCGCTGGTCGCCGAGCTGCGCGCGCAGTTGCTCTCGCGAGCGCAGCGGCTCGAGCAGCGTGCCGAACAGCGCCCGAGCAGCGCGGGCAGTCATCGAGTAGAAGTCACGCCAGTCGGCGAGGTCCGCTCCCAGCGCCGCGAACGTCGAGCGCGTGGCGAGCTCGTCGTGCGGGTCCACCAGCAACCCGCGCTCGCAGTCGGCGCGCGGATCCGGCGTGTACGAGGAGACGCGGCGCGAGACGAGCTGCACACGCAGCGACAGCTCGCGCACGATCCTCTCCGGCAGCAGGCTGACGAGATAGGAATAGCTCGAGAGCCGCGCGTCGCGGCCTGCGAACAGCGGCTCCGACACGGCGGCGCCTCCGAAGCGCTCGCGCCGCTCGAACACGATGCAGCCGAGGCCTGCGCGCGCGAGGTACGCGGCGGCTACGAGCGCGTTGTGGCCGCCGCCCACGATCGCGACGTCGACGCGCTCGGACGGGGATCCCGTTGACCGCCATGAGGCGTCGCCGCGCACGGCGCCCATCATCTCAGCGCCGGCGTCGGCGGAGCCACCGGAGCCGCCGCCGCGCGAAAGAAACGCGCAGCGGGCGCCGTTTCGTCGTTGGCGTGCGCGCGAGGGCGGGTGGCGCCGTGCGGCGCACATCCAGCGATCAAGGAGGACCGTGATGAGAGGGGCCAGGGCAACTGTTGGGCTTGCAGTGGCGATCGTGCTGACGGCTTCGGCGACGGCTGCCACGGCCAGCGCGGACCTTCTGCCGAGCGGCGCCTGGAACCTCAATGCGAGCAGCGGCACGCTCGCCCGCGATCTCTCCGGCCACCACAACGACGGCACGCTCGAGAACGGCGCGAAATGGACGACGGGCCGCTTCCAGGGCGGCGCGTCCTTCGACGGTGTGGGCGCGCAGATCCGCGTCCCCGACGCTGCTGCGCTCGACGCGCAGAACGTGACCGTCAGCGCGTGGGTCAACGCGACCGCGCCGGGACCCTTCAAGTACATCGTCGCGAAGGGCGCGAACGGCTGCACGGCGAGCTCCTACGGGCTGTACACCGGCGCGAACGGCGGCCTGCAGTTCTATGCCTCAACCGCGCTCGGCTCCTCCTGGACACTCTCGCCGGAAGCCACCGGCAGCCTCTGGAACGGCCAGTGGCACAACATCATCGGCAGCTTCGACGGCAGCACCGTGCGGCTGTTCGTCGACGGTCAGCAGGTGGGAACCGGCACGCCGGACAGCTCGCCGATCGGCTACGGCCTCGTGACCTCGAACGACCTGCTGATCGGCAACTACGCGGGCTGCTCCGGACTCGACTTCCCAGGCAAGATCGACGAGGTCAAGGTCTTCGACCGCGCGCTCAGCGGCAACGAGATCAAGTGGGGCTATGCCATCTCGAGACTGCTGCCGAGCTGGACGCCGTTCGACCTGATCCTCTAGGCGATTCTCCGAGCGGCAGCCGGCGCCCGCTCAGGGCTTCAGGACGACCTTCACGCACTCGTCCTGCTTGTGCTTGAAGGTCTCGTAGCCCTCGGACGCGCGGTCCAGCTCCATGCGATGCGTGACGATGAAGCTCGGGTCTATCTCCCCGTTGACGACGCGTTCGAGCAGCGGCTTCAGATAGCGATGCACGTGACACTGGCCGGTGCGCATCGTCAGTCCCTTGTTCATGAACGCGCCGGTCGGGAATTTGTCGATGAACCCGCCGTAGGCGCCGATCACCGAGACGATGCCGCCGGGCCGGCACGCGAGGATCGCGTCGCGCAGCGCGGCGCCGCGGTCGCTCTCCATGCGCGCCGCCTGCTTGATGCGGTCGTAGGCGGCTATCGCGAAGTGCCCGTGCGTGGCCTCCATGCCGACGGCGTCGATCACCGAGTCCGGGCCGCGGCCGCCGGTCAGCTCCTTCAGCTGCTCGACCACGTCGGCGTTCTCCGCGAAGTTGATCGCGTGATTCGCGCCGGCCTTCTCGACAGCCATGCGCAGCCGATAAGGCTCCTTGTCGATCGAGATGATGTTCTCGCAGCCCAGCAACCGCGCGCTGGCTATCGCGAACTGTCCCACCGGACCTGCGCCGAACACGGCGATCACCTTCTCCGGTGAGGGCTCGGCCATCTCGGCCGCCATGTAGCCGGTCGGATACACGTCGGCGAGAAACAGCACCTGCTCGTCCTCCAGGTCCTGCTCGATCTTGATCGGGTTGTGGTCGGCGAAGGGCACACGCGCGTACTCCGCCTGGCCGCCCGCATAGCCGCCGGTGAGGTGCGAGTAGCCGTAGATGCCCGCAGCCGCCAGGCCGAAGAACTTTTCCGCCATGCCGGCGTTCGGGTTCGTGTTCTCGCATACCGAGAACAGGCCGCGGCTGCACTGCTCGCAGCGCCCACACGCGATCGGGAACGGCACGACGACGCGGTCGCCGACGGACAGCCGCGACACGTCGGGCCCCGTCTCGACGATTTCGCCCATGAATTCGTGCCCGAGGATGTCCCCGCGCTGCATCGTCGGCACATACCCGTTGTACAGGTGCAGGTCCGACCCGCAGATCGCGGTCGAGGTGATCTTTACGATCGCATCGCCGCGGCTGAGGATCTTCGGGTCCGGCACGTTCTCGACCTGCACGGTGTTGCGACCAGACCAGACAGTGGCGCGCATCGGCTTCTTCCTCTCACGCGTTGACGTTGGCGGGGGGCTGGGCGGGATGCTGCTTCGGCTGCAGCTTGGCGCTGGCACCGGTGGGCGCTCCGTCGGAGCGCGCGATCTCGCCTGTTTCGATGAGCTGCTTGAAGCGGCGCAGGTCGTCTCGCAGCTGCTGCAGCGGCTCGTCGCCGGCGACCTTCATCACGGCCGCCCCCAGCGAGCCGCCGGGAGCGGCGAACTCGATGCTCGCGTGGATCTCCGTGCCGCGGCCGGCAGGCGCGTCGGCGAGCCGAAGCGTGCCATGCGCCTTGTGCGCCGCTCCGTCGGCTGTGCGCCACTCGACGCCTCGCTGCGGGTCGCCGGCGAGGATCTCGAGCGGTCCCAGGCGCGACTCGCCCTGGGGGTCCTGCTCGAATCGGCGCCACTGCTCGAGCAGCTCCTCGCGTGGCGCGCGGATCGTGATGCTCGCTTTGCCCTTCACCCTCGGCACCTCCTGCCTCAGCTTCGGATCGGATGTCATGCGGGTGCTCGCGAAGGCGTCGGCCGCGAAGCAGCCGACCACGGACGCCATCGCGATCGCCAGCCGCGGCGCCGAGTCGCGGCGGTTGCGGTAGGCGCGGGCGAGCATCGCCAGATGCACGACGTCGCCGGAGGTCCTCGCCCACAGCCACTCGATGGGCCGTTCGCGCGGCAGGATGCCCGCCGCCGCCGACAGCTCCTGCAGGCCGACTATCCGCTGCCAGCGCCGGCTCGTGCCGTCATCGGTGACGCCGATCAGCTTGTCGACCAGCCCGGGAGCGGCCAGCTGGGTGGTGCCGAGCGCGAGGCTGAAGTAGCCGAGCCCGCGCGTGAGCGCCGCCACGCTGCGCTCGTCCGGCAACGGGCCGGCCGCCTCGCCGTTCCTCCCGTGGCCGTTGCTGTGTGCTGACGATTCGTCATGCGCGCGCCTGCGCCTGACGCGCGCCGTTGCTGCGCCCGCGAACGATGCCATCGCTGCCTTCCTCTGCGGTCGGGTTCTCGTGTGCCCATGCCCTACCCGAACGCGCACCGCTCATCCGTGCCGACCGCAAAAAAGTTCAGGACACGGTTCCCCTGCTGACCCGCGGAGGCCCTCGCGGCTCTGCCGTCGCGCGCACTCGGAGCCGTGGAACGGCCTGCGGTCGCCCGCGTCCCCGCTCAGTCGAAGCCGTGGAACGGCTTGCGGTCGCCGGCCTCCCAGGCCTCGCGCAGACCCGGTGCGTCGAGATCCCAGTCCGGACGGATCTCGCGGGAGGCCTCGCGCAGGTCGTGCCAGAGGTCGACGACGGAGGGCCGGCCCCAGAACCAGTAGCCGTTGTACATGCTGTGGATGACGAGTCCCGGCTTCAACACGAGCGTGTACGGGATCATCGGGTCGTGGTCTGGGTCGGTGTACTCCTGTATGTCCAGGTCCTTCTGCACGGTGCGCTCGGGATCGGACAGGAAGGGCCATTGCGCGCCGAGCGACGCGCGGAACTCTTTCGTCTCATGGTCGGCGTCGGTGGAGATCGTGGCGATCTGCGTGTAGGCGACGGCGATCCTGGGATAGAAGGCTGCGAGTTCGAGGTGCTGCTGGTGCTCCTTCGGGCAGTAATGGCCGCGCGCGAGCGTGAGGATCAGCGGGTCCTCCCCCTGCAGCTCGCTCAGCCTGCGCGGCTCTTTGCTGTGGTCGGGTAGCTCGTAGTCCGGGAAGGTGCCGCCGGGGACGATGTCGGAGCGCATCCTCTACAGCCTGTCAGCTGTTCATCGGCGGGCCTGCGCCGACCGCGTTGCGAGCACCGGCGACCTCGTGGCGCAACGCCTTCAGCGCACCCACGTATATCTCCGAGAAGGTCGGGAATGGCTGGATCGTGTCGCTCAGCACATCGAGGGAGATGTGGGCGCGGATTGCAAGCGTCGCCTGCTGCAGCCACTCCCCCGCCTCCGGGCCGAGCGCGTAGGCGCCGGTCAGCCGCGCACCGTCGCTGAGCAACGTGAGGAACCCGTTGTGCTCGGCGTACGCGCGAGTGTAGGTGGCGGTCTTGGCGACCTCCGAGAGCGCCATCGTCGCGCTGAAGCGCCCGGCGGACGCGCCCACGGCGGCGGCCTGCGGGTCCGTGTAGACGACGCGCGGCACGGCCTCGTAGCTCGCCTTGCGCGGTTCGCCGAGGATGTTCGCGGCGACCACCTCTCCCTGGTACTTGCCCACGTGCGTCAGCGGCCACAGTCCGTTGACGTCGCCGATCGCCCACAGGCCCGCGCCCGCGCGCAGGTGCGCATCAACCGGTACACCGTGCGCGTCCGGCTCGACCCCGACCGTCTCCAGGCCGATCCCGCGCACACGCGGGCGCCGGCCGGTGGCCACGAGCAGCTTCTCGCCGCGCAGTTCCTGGCCGTCGTCGAGCTGGAGCACGTAGTCCTCGCCCTCGCGCCGGGCGGCCGTCGCGTTCGCCGACAGAACAAGCTCGATCCCCTCGCGTTGCAGCGCCGCGCCGAGCGCCTCCCCGAGCGGCGCCGGCTCGCGCGAGAGCAGGTGCTCGGACATGTCGATCACGACGGCCTCGCCGCCCAGGCGACGCATCGTCTGCGCCATCTCCACCCCGACCGGTCCGCCGCCCAGGATCAGCAGGCGGCGTGGCACCGCCTTCATCGAGGTGGCCTCGCGGTTCGTCCACACGCCGTCGAGATCGCGCAGGCCGCGCACCGGCGGCACCACCGGATCGGCACCGTTGGCGAGCACCACGTGCTCTGCGGTGTGGCGTACGCCTTCGACCTCGACCACGCCTGGCCCGGCGAGCCTGCCGGTGCCGCGCAGCAGATCGATGTCGTGGTCGGCCAGCCAGCGCTCCTGCCCGGCGTCGGAATAGTCGGAGACCATGAAGTCGCGCCACGCGAACACCGCCTGCGCGTCGACCTCCGCGCGCGCCGCAGCCTCGCGTGCGGCCTGCACGGCTTCACCGGGTCGCAGCAGCGTCTTCGACGGAATGCAGGCCCAGTAGGAGCACTCTCCGCCTACGAGCTCGCGCTCGACGATCGCGACGCGCAGGCCACCCTCGGCCAGAGCGCCCGCGCAATGCTCGCCGGGCGAGCCGCCGCCGAGCACGATCACGTCGTAATCCGATCCAGGAGCGCCCATACGGGTCGCAGACACTCTTGCCCAATCCGACCGGGAAAGTCAAGGTATGGCCGTGCGCAACCCGCCCGCTCCCGCCCACCCTCCCACGACAGCGACGAAGGAGCCGACCATGCAGCTGACTCGCAGCTCACTCGAGACAAACCCCGGTCCGCAGGACTGGTTCACGGGAACGGTCTACATCGACGTGGTCGCGGCTCCTTCGCCGCCATCGCGGGTCGCTGCGGCGATGGTCCATTTCGCGCCCGGCGCCCGCACCGCCTGGCACACGCATCCGCTCGGCCAGACGATCTACGTCACCGAAGGCGTATGTCTCTGCCAGCGCCGCGGTGGCACGGTCGAGGTGCTCCGCCCGGGCGACCGCGCCTACTTCGAGCCGAACGAGGATCACTGGCACGGCGCCGAGCGCGACCGCTTCATGACGCACCTTGCGATTCAGGAGGCCGACGAGAGCGGCAGCCCGGTCACCTGGGGCGAGCACGTGAGCGAGGAGGAGTACGCGGCTGGACGCTCGTTCTAGCTCGACCGCCTGTCCACCATGCTCGACAAAAGGCCGGTGCGCCCGCTAGGTTGGGGCGCGCGCGCTCGGGGTAGGCGCTTCCCCAAAAGAGCCGAAAGGAGCCACTTGACCGTTCCAGTAGCGAGTCGCGGGCCAGCCACGATCGCGTCCCACGAAACGACGGCCGAGTCAACGGTCGATCGCGATGCCCTGCTGCCGTACGCCACCCCGCACCTGGGCCGCGCGCTCACAGACCTTCTCACGTCGGTCGTGCCATATCTGGCGCTCTCGGTCCTGATGTACCTGGCGATCCGGATCTCGCCGCTGCTGACGCTCGTGCTGGCGCTTCCGGCGGCTGCTTTCCTGCTGCGCACCTACATCGTGTTCCACGACTGCGCGCACGGGTCGTTCCTGCCGTGGCGCAGGGCCAACGTGTGGCTCGGCACAGGACTCGGACTGCTCGTGCTCGCGCCGTTCGTGCGCTGGCGCCACGATCACGCCGTGCATCATGCGAGCGCGGGGGATCTGGATTCACGAGGCGTTGGAGACGTACCCACGTTGACGGTTGCCGAGTATCACGCGCGGCCGTGGCGCGGACGACTCGCCTACCGCCTGTTTCGCAGCCCGGCCGTGATGTTCGGGCTGGGGCCCGTATTCGCGATGATCGTCGGGCCGCGCCTCGTCGCGCGGAACGCGCGGCCGCGCATGCGGCGCAGCGTGATCACGACGGACCTCCTGCTCGCCGCAGTAGTCGTGCCGCTGTGCCTGCTGATCGGCTGGAAGGACTTCCTGCTCGTCTGGGCGCCGGGCGCACTGCTCGCCGGCTCGGCGGGCATCTGGCTGTTCTACGTCCAACACCAGTTCGAGGACACCTATTGGGAGCGCGCGTGCACCTGGAACTATGCGGACGCGGCGCTGCGCGGCAGCTCCTACCTGAAGCTTCCGCAACCGCTGCAGTTCATCACCGGCAACATCGGGCTGCACCACGTGCACCACCTCAACGCGCGCATCCCGAACTACAACCTCCAACGGGCGCACGACGAGAACCCGGTGCTGCAGTCGGTGCCGACGCTTTCGTTCTGGGACGGCTTGAGCGCGGTTCGACTGAAGCTGTGGGACGAGGAGCGTGGCCGGCTCGTGACGTTCGGTCAGGCGGCGCCGCGCGGGTAGCCCGGGCGTGACGGCGTAGAGTCACGGGGCGGATGCCTGCTCTGAGCGAGAGCGTCGAGCTGGGTGACGGGCGCCGTGCCGCCTACGAGGTGATCGGCGAGGGCCCTCCGCTCCTCTATTTCCAAGGCGGTCCCGGTTTCAGCGCCGCGCTTCTGCGTCCCGACGCGGAGCTGCTCGCCGATTACTTCGCGGTTCATCTGATCGATCCGGCGGGCTCCGGGGGCTCGACGGCACCGAGCGACCCATCGCAGTACGACCACATCGGCCACGCGCGCTTCTACGAGGAGGTGCGCCGCGCGTTGGGCATCGGCGCCGCGAGGATCATGGGAATCTCCTTCGGCGGGATCGTGGCGCTGACATACGCCTCGCTCTTCCCGGAGGCGACGAGCCATTGCATCTCGATGGCCTCTCGCGCGGTCGGCGAGGAGATCGAAGACGATGAGGGAGCGGCCGAGATGGAGGCGTTTCTCGCGCGCCACTCGCACCAGCCGTGGTATCCGTCGGCTCGCAAGACGTGGGACGAGTGGACCGAGCGCGTGCTGGCGGCTGAGGACGCCGCGGAGGTCGACGCGATGATGGCCGAGGTGCTGCCGCTCTACACGAGCGACCCGGATCGGCCCGGCGTGCAGGCGATGATCGCGCAGTGGCGCCGGGACATGAAGAGCGATCTCGCCGCGATCAAGGCGTGGGAGTCCGGCCTGTGGCAGACGATCGACGTGCGGCCGCTGCTGGCGAAGATCGAACGGCCTACGCTGGTGCTGGTCGGGGCGCAGGACCTCGTCTGCGGGCCGGCGCAGGGCCGCTTGATCGCAGACGCCGTACCAGGCGCGCAGCTGGTGATCGTGCCCGAGTCCGGGCACTTCATCCCCGCCGAGGCTCCGGAGGCCTTTCAGCGCGAGCTCGTCGCGTTCGCCGGCTGACGTCGCCTCTCGTCGAGATTGGGTTTGGTGGTGCCGTCGTCTGGGTATTCCGCCATGCGGAGTAACGCGAGGAGACCCCGTTCGTACCCGATCCGCAAGGTGGGGCCGCGCCCGACCTTGCGCGCTGGGCTGCTCGCGCCTGCCAATCCACCGTGGGTTTAGGAGGAGTCTTGCGAAAGTTCATGTTGGGCTGCTTGGGATGCGCGACCTTGTCGTTCTTCGCGCTGGCCTCGGCGGCGTCCGCACAATCCGCGGGC
>DASWSH010000197.1:0-4332 GCA_036402735.1 Solirubrobacteraceae bacterium
ATGCCCACGCCGGCCCGGTATCTGATCGTCAATGCAGACGACCTCGGCGCCAGCGCCCGGGTCAACCGTGGGATCCTCGAGGCGCACGAGCAGGGGGTTGTAACGAGCGCCAGCCTGATGGTCGACATGCCGGGGGCCCAGGACGCCGCCTCGCTGCGGCAGCGCGCGCCCCAGCTGAGCGTGGGGCTGCACGCGACGCTGACGAGCGAGGAAGGTGAGCTCGTGGTCGAGCCGGGTGAATCGCGCGAGGCGCTCGAGCGCCAGCTGCAGCGCTTCGAGGCGCTGATCGGCCGGCCGCCGACGCACCTCGACTCCCATCACAACGTGCATCTCGAGTACCCGGTGCTGGGGGAGATCTTCGGCGAGCTCGCGGCTGAGCTGGGTGTGCCGCTGCGGGCACGGTCGGTTGCCCGTTACTACGCGGACTTCTACGGCCAGTGGGACGACGGCGAGTCGCACCCCGAGCTGGTGAGTGTCGAGAGCCTGCTCGAGACACTGGAGCGGGAGGTCGGGCCGGGAGTGACCGAGCTCGGCTGTCACCCCGGATACGCGGGTGACGGGTTCGAATCCTCCTATCTGCTCGAGCGCGAGGCGGAGGTGCGCGCACTGTGCGACCCGCGTGTGCGCGAGCGCGCCGAGGCGCTCGGCATCGAGCTCGTCAGCTTCGCTCGTCTGGCGGAGATCGCGCACGAGCTGGAGGTCTGAGCATGGGCGCGAGGGTCGTCATCTCGGCCTTCGACGTCCTGCAGTTCCCGCTCGGAGGAGGTCACTTCTCGGCGTATCTGCAGTACGTGCACGGCCTGCGTGGGCTCGGCTGCGAGGTGTGGTGGCTGGAGCGGCTGATGGCGACCGACGATCCGGCGGCGGACCGGCGCGTTGCGGCGGAGCTGTCGGAGCGGCTCGGGCGCGCGGGGCTCCCAGACAGGCTGATCGTCTACACCGGAGACGGGGAGGAGCGACGCTTCCTGACCGTCGAGGCCGCTGAGGCGGAGGCCGTGTTCGCCCAAACTGACCTGCTGCTGAACTTCAACTACGAGGTCCACCCGGAGCTGCTCTCGCGCTTCCGCCGCACGGCGCTCGTGGACATCGATCCGGGCCTGCTGCAGCTGTGGATGAACAGGGGCGACCTCGCGATCGCGGCGCACGACCTGTACTTCACGACCGGCGAGACGGTCGGGACGCCGGCGGCGCGCTTCCCCTCGGGCGGGGTCGACTGGCTGCACATCCGCCCTCCCGTCAGCCTCGAGCAATGGCCGCTCGCGCAGGAGCAGCCGCGCGAGGCGTTCACCACCGTGTCGAGCTGGTGGAGTGAGGAGTGGGCAGCCGAGGGCGATGAAAGCGGCTGGTATGAGAACAGCAAGCGAGCGAGCTTCATCGAGTACCTGACGCTGCCCTCGCTCGCTGCCGTGCCGCTCGAGCTGGCGCTGAACGTGGACGAGGGCGACGGCGAGGATGTCGCGCTGCTGGAGCGAAACGGCTGGCACGTGCGCAGCGCCGAGGAAGTGACGGCTACCCCGGCCGACTACCGCGCCTACGTGCAGCGTTCAGCGGGCGAGTTCAGCTGCGCGAAGCCGTCGTGCATGCGGCTGCAGAACGCGTGGGTGAGCGATCGCACGATCTGCTACCTCGCCAGCGGCCGGCCGGCGGTCGTGCAGCACACCGGCCCCAGCTCATACCTCGACGGCGGCTGGGGGGTGCTGCGCTTCTCCACGGTCGAGCAGGCCGCGCAGGCGCTGGAGGCGGTGCACGGTGACTACGCCCGCCACAGCGCGGCCGCGCGCGAGCTGGCGGTGGAACACTTCGACGCCCGCAAGGTCGCCGGCGAGATGCTCGCCGCGGCGCTCGGCTCGGGAGACCTGGCGGCGAGCACGACGCGCGACTAGCGCCGCGGGTGGAGAGCCGCCTCAGGAGCTCGCCAGCGCCGCGCCGCCGAACACGACGACGGCTACGGCTACGGCGAAGCCGGCGCCCGCCAGCCGGCGGGAGATGCGACCCGCTCCCATCGTCGCGCGGTCGCGGGCGAGCAGCAGCATGAACACGAGGCTGAGCGGCGTGCCGACGGCGCCGGCGATGCTGGCCACGAACAACAGGTGGATCGCGGATACGTGCAGGAAGCTGATCGCTGCTCCGATTGCGACGGTTGCCGTGATCGCGAGATAGAAGGGAGAGTCGCGGACCGACCGTGCCGAGAGGGTGCGCCGCCAGCCGCGCTCGGCGCTGAGCAGGTGCGCGGTGGTGGTGGCGAGTACCGGCAGCGCCAGCGCCGCGGAGGCGAGCAGGCCCGCGCCGAACAGCACGCTCGCCGCCTGCCCGGCGATGGGGCGCAGTGCGCGCGCCGCGTCTTCGGCGGTCTGCACCCGGTGGTGGTGCAGGCCGAGAGTGGCGCCCGTCGCGACGAGGATGAACCAGAAGACCACGACGACGAAGAAGGCGCCGACGACGGCGTCGAGCTGCGCGCGGCGCGGCGGCTGCTCGCGGCGCTCCTCGGAGAGCTCGATCGTCTCCCACAGGTACACGTAGCTCGTCAAGGTCGTGCCGAGCAGCGCGAGCGCGCCCCGCGTGTAATCACCGCCGCTGTGGAAGCTCGGCTGCAGGCTGTCGCGCAGCACCGTGCCCCAGTCCGGACGGGCCGCGAAGGCGGCGAAGACGTAGGCGAGGAACGCGAGCGAGACGACCTGCAGGACGCGTCGCACCTGACCGTAGGTGCCGAGCAGGAGCAGCGCCACGACAGATGCGCCGAGCGGCACGATGAACCAGCGCAGGTCGATGCCGCTCAGCAGCCCGAGCGCCGCCGCACCGGCCTTCAGATCGGCGGCCAGCGTGAGCACGCTGACGGGCAGGACCGAGATCAGGAAGAGGCGCGCCCACCCGCGGCCGAAGCGGCTGAGGACCAGTTCGTCGAGTCCGCGTCGCGTGACGGCGCCGACACGGGCGGCGATCGCCTGCACGATGGCGAGCATCGGGAAGATCAGCAGCGCGAGCCAGCCCAGGGCATACGCCGTGGTCGAGCCGACGACGGCGACCGTTGCGACCGTCGTCGGATCGTTGTCGGAGGCGCCGGCGACGATGCCCGGACCCAGCGTGCGCACAGCGGAGAGCAGCGGCCGATGCGGGCGCCGGCGCGATGGCGTTCGGCTGCGGGTCGCGCCCACCCAGCTTGCCTACCCTCGCGAGCAGCGAACGGAACATCGCTGCGCCGATGTCGCACGACACCGCAACCCCGCGGGGGGCGGGCGTGTCTTAGCTCCCGACTTCAGTCGCGGCCGCGCCCCCCCGAGCGGTCGTCGGGGTGCCGCGCAGACCCCGGGAAAGGAGCAACGTGTCACGTACGCCCAAGCTCGTGTGCGCGCTCGTCGCCGTGATGGCGGCGTGCGCCGTTCTCGCCCCGGCCGCCGGCGCATCCCGCGCGCAGGACACGTTCTTCGAGTCGCCCGGGCTGCTGCTGAACCCGGCCACGCGGCCGGCGACGATGGCGACGCTGCAACGGCTCGGCGTGCGGGCGCTGCGCGTCGAGTTGAGCTGGCATGCGGTGGCGCCGGGCGCCGACAGCCGGCGACGTCCCGCCTTCGACGCCACCGATCCGGCGAGCTACAACTGGGCGCTCTACGACCCGCTGGTGAACGAAGCACGCGCGCGCGGCTGGAAGATCCTGCTCACCGTGACCTCGCCGGTGCCGCGCTGGGCGACGGGCAACCCGCGCGGGCGCTCATTGCTGTACCGCCCGAACGCGGCACAGTTCAAGGCGTTCATGACGGCGGTGGGGCGCCACTACGGCACGACCGTCTCGATGTTCTCGATCTGGAACGAGCCGAACCACCACGAATTCCTCGAACCGCAGTTCAACAGCAACGGCACTCCCGCCTCACCCGGCATCTACAGAGCGCTGTACACGGCCGGCTACGCAGGGCTGCAGGCGGCGGGCATCGCCCACCCGCGCGTGCTGCTCGGCGAAACCGCCCCGGAAGGCGAAGCGCACCCGCGTATCCCGGTGCGCGGCCCGAATCACAACGTCACGCCGCTCGCGTTCCTGCGCGGCGCGCTGTGCCTGAACTCCGCCTATCAGCGCGCGCGTTCCTGTCCGCGCCTGCCCGCGCTGGGGTGGGGGCTCCATCCCTACTCGGGCGTGGGCGGGCCCTTTTACACGCCGCACAACTCTGAAAGCGTGACGATCGCGGTGCTCTCGAGGATGACCGGTGCGCTCGACCGCGCCGCGCGCGCCGGCGCGATCGCGCCGGGGCTGCCGCTGTACATCACCGAGTTCGGCGTGATCAGCGCGCCGACGCGCTACATCGGCCAGCCGGTCGCGCGGCAGGCGGAGTACGACGCGATCGC
>DASWSH010000198.1:0-28996 GCA_036402735.1 Solirubrobacteraceae bacterium
GGTGAACGTGTCGGCCCGGCAGCTGGACGACGACGAGCTGATCGACGACATCCGCGTGGCGCTGGAGCGCAGCGGGCTGCCGCCGCACGCGCTGACGATCGAGATCACCGAGACGACGCTGATGCGCAACGTCGAGCAGACCGCACGCCGCCTGAAGGCGATCAAGGCGCTCGGCGTGCGCATCGCGATCGACGACTTCGGCACGGGCTACTCCTCGCTGGCACACCTGCAGCGCTTCCCCGTCGATGCGCTCAAGATCGACCGATCGTTCATCGCGGGGATCAAAGAGAACCGAGAGGGCGAGACGCTGATCCACACGCTCGTGCAGCTCGGCAAGGCGCTCTCGATCGAGACGTTCGCGGAGGGCATCGAGGAGCAGCAGGAGCTGTCGCTGCTGCGCGAGGAGCATTGCGACAACGGCCAGGGCTTCCTGTTCGCGCGGCCGCTCGACGCCGAGGCAGCGGAGGCGTTCTTCCCCGGCTGGTCTGCCGCCGGCGCGCTCGGCGAGGCCTGAAGCTCAGGCGGGCATCGCGCTGCAGCTAACCGGCCGGCGCGCATGGGCAACTCTGCACAACGCTGCGCGCGCGTGCGCATCTCGAGGTGACGGCAGCGGGAAGGGTTCGAACAAGCGTCCAGATTTCACACATTCGAAGAAACCTTCGTACACTCCGCGAACGGAAATCGCAAACCACTGAAAAAGGCAAACTCGCCGTGAGACGAGGGCGCAAAGTCAGGGGTCTCTCCGAGGGAGACAGCTCGACCGCCAGGTGACCGCCACGGAGGGCTGTCGTGCTTGTCATCCCCCAGCAGTGCATTTCGCGCAGGTTCCGCGCGCGCATCGCCGCATCCCCCGAAGACCAGGCCGGCTTCACGCTGATCGAGCTGCTGGTCGTGATGCTCGTGATCGGCGTCCTCGCGGCGATCGCGATCCCCTCGTTCATAGGCCAGAAGACGAAGGCTGTGAACGTGCAGGCCCAAGCGCTCGCGCGCAGCGCGGCGACAGCAGCGGAGACGATCGGCACCGACCACGACGGCGAATACGACGGCGTGACGCTCGAAGCGCTGCACGACGTCGAGTCGACGATCCCGATCGCCGCGGACGGCACGAACGCCTACCTCAGCGCCGCAAGCGGCAGCGGCCACGAATACTCGCTGACGGCGAAGACTTCCGATGGAGACGAATTCACGATCACGAGGAACACCGACGGCACGCTCTCGCGGGAATGCGTGAGCACCGTCACGAAGGCGGGCTGCAGCGGAGAACGGACCGCCTCATGGTGATCGAAGACTCGCCCGCGTCCTAGGCGGGCGACGGTCCGGACTGAGGCCGGACCGGCAGGCGAGCAGGCCGGCCGTGTGCTGTCGGGTCTTGAGGGAGTCCGACAGCACGACGCGCGGCCGGCCTGTTCAGCCTTTGCGCCGCCCTGGCGCGAGCGAGTGTCGGGCGGCGCAGCTCCTGCGCGGTCCCGGCGCGAGGCGGCGCGGGCTCTGCGCGAGGCGGCGCGGGCTCTGCGCGTCCTGACCGCGGGCCGCGGTCAGGCGGCGCTGCGGCTCTCGGCGCGCCCGATCTCCAGACCCTGCGCGAGCGCAGCGGCGACCACCTCGGAGCGGCGCGCCGGGCTCATCAGGTTCACGCCCATCGCCGAGGCGCTGTCGCGGTCCGGGTTGACGATCGTGACGTGCGCGCCACGAGCGCGCAGCGCACGCGCCTCCGTGGCGGCGATCGTGCGCGAGACGGGGCCGATCGCGCCCGCGAGCGCGCCGGCGGTGGGCCGCAGCGATCCGGTCGGGTTCAGGCACAGCACGTGCTCTCCCCGGCGCACGCGCGCGAGGTCGAGATTGGTGGGGCTCCATACGCCGCCGTCGACGTAGCTGCGCCCGCCGACCTGCACCGGCCGGAAGAAGCCGGGGATCGCGCAAGAGGCCGCTACGGCTGTGCCGACGCTGGCGTCGGGCGCGCCCTCGCGACCGAATGCGACGCGACGGCCGCTGCGCTCGTCGACCGCGACGATCACGAGGCGCCCGTCCCAGCGCACGTGCTCGCGGTCGACCATCGAGGTGAGCATCGCGAGCGAGCGCCGGCCGGCACCGAGGCGCCGCAGCAGCCCGCGCCGCACGAGCGCGCCGCCGGGCGCGCTGCCGGCGAGAGCAACGGATGCAAGCGGTCCCGCGATCGCGTCGGCGAGACCGATGGCGCGAGTGCCGACTGCCTGCAATGGCCACAGGCCGAGACGCGCTGCGTTCGGTGCCGCGCCGTCTGAGTCCGAACCGGCGCGCATGGCAGCAGCCTCGCGAGCGCCGCCCGCGCCACGCGGCACGCGCGTCGCGTTGGAACCCTGCTCTGCGTCGGTCATCGCTGTGCGCGACGTCGCGCGAGGGTCCGCCAGGCGCGAAGCCGGCGGAATGCCGGCGGCGAGTGTGGCGGCGACGATCGAGCCTGCAGAGGTGCCGATGAAGCCGCCGCAGTCGCGCGGATCGAAGCCGCCCTGCTGCTCGATCCCGGCGAGCACGCCGAGCATCCACGCTTCGCCGAGGATGCCGCCACCGCCGAGTACGAGCATGGAAGGGACTCTCATGCCGCTGACAGTAGCGCTGCGTGCCGGCGCGACCGCCGGCCGGAGTCGGGGCACCGCCGGGCGGGCCCGCTCACTCCAGCGAGAGGCGCTCCTGGCCGGGGATCTGCTCCGGCGGAGGCTCGGCTGCCGCCGACGGCTGCTCCCATTCGAGCAGCTCATCGTCGCTCTGCTCGGCGTGCGACGGCGGGGGCTGCGGTGCCGGAGCGTCCACCTCAGCCTGCATGTAGGCCTCGACGTCGAGCTCTGCGGTCTCCTGGCCCAGCGTCGGCGTCGAGAAATGCGGCTCCGCCGCGTCGGCAGCCTCGGCCGTGAGGGGCTCGGCTGAGTTCGGCGCGCGCGCCGGCTCTGGCGCTTGCTCGAGGGCGGCGTCGGTGTCCTGCGGCGCGAACTCCGGCTGCGCCGGGTCGTCCTCCGCAAGCTCCTGCTCGGCCGTCTGCGGCGCCTCGCCCGGAAAGACAGGCTCCAGCGCATCGCGCTGCGCGCGCGCGATCTCGGTCGGGTCCGCCCCTCGCCGCCGCTTGAGCTCGAGGTGATCGCGGATGGCCTCGTCCAGCAGTCCCATGACGCCCCAACACCATACTGCTCACGTCCGCGGGCGAACTACCTCTAAACTCCAGCCCGGAGTCCGTGCCGCGCGCGGGTCCCCTCACGGGGCTATAGCTCAGTTGGGAGAGCGCCTGGATCGCACCCAGGAGGTCGCCGGTTCGAGTCCGGCTAGCTCCATACCGTGACGCCCCTGCACGTGGGCGGGTTTTCTCCGGCGAGGCATCGGCGCGCATCGGCCAGAGCGTGCCGAGCGAAGCCCACGTGCGCCGCTGACCCCCTCGTGCAAGTTCGATCCGTTGCCGATGTGTTGCGTGTGATGTGGCGAAAAGGCGCAGCTCTGATCGCGTTGCAGTTCATATGCGCGAGCGCGATGCTGGGCGCGGGGTGCGGAAGCGGCGCGAGCAGGTCGCACGCGATCGGCGCGCGCGAGCAGGCAGTCGGCTTGGCGAACGCGATCAATCTGCGCCAGGCCGACGTCCCGGGCCTCGCGGGTCGGTTCGAGCGCGATCGCGAAGCACGGTCCGGGCCGTTGGGCAACTGCGACGAAGCGTCGGCGGGAGGGCTCATCGGCTTCCTCTCGCAGAGATTCGGTCGCGGGGGCACGACGGTCCTCCCGAGCGAAAGCGTTTCGTCCGCGGTCTACCTGATGGCAAGTGAAACGCAGGCCCGTCGTGAGCTCGCCGCACTCGGCAGCAGCAGAGCGCGGGCGTGCATTCAGCACGACGTAGAACGCTCGATCAAGCAGGGCGAACGAGAACGGACGGAGCCGTTTCTCGCGACCCCGGTCGAAGTGCGCCCGCTTGCTCCGCTGCCAGGAGCCTTGCTGGTTGCCGGGATGAGGCGGATCGCGCGTCTGGCAAAGGCTTCGCCCTTCGCTGCCGGCAGGTCCAAGTTCTATCTCGATCAATGTGGATTCGTGGTTGGGCGTGTGCTGGTGAATCTTCTCGCCGTGGCGTCACCCCGGCCGTTTCCAACGGTGACGGAGCGGCGCCTTCTCGCGCTGCTCCACAGCCGCGCCACCGAGGCGCACAAGCTTTCCTAGTTCACCGTGAAGCGCTACTCGGCGCTGACACTGCCGCGGCGAGGAGGAGCAGACGGGTAAGGGTCGCGTCATCGACGATGGAGGTTGACATGGCGAAGCTGATCTACTCGGCGATCGCGTCGCTGGACGGATACATCGAGGACGAGCAGGGCAAGTTCGATTGGGCGGCGCCCGATGAGGAGGTGCATGCCTTCGTCAACGACCTCGAGCGCCCGATCGGCACCTACCTCTATGGGCGCAGGATGTACGAGACGATGGTGTTCTGGGAGACCGCGGGCGCCGGCGGCAGTCAAGCCGCTGTGATCCGCGACTTCGCGGAGATCTGGCGAGCCGCCGAGAAGGTCGTGTACTCCCGGACGCTTGAGAGGCCATCGACTGCCCGGACGCGGATCGAGCACGATTTCGACGCCGGTGCGATCAAACGGCTCAAGGAGTCCTCCGACCGCGACATCTCGATCGGCGGTGCCGCGCTTGCCGGCGAGGCATTCGCCGCGGGCCTGGTCGACGAGTGCCACCTGTTCCTGCACCCGATCGTCGTGGGTGGCGGAAAGCGCGCACTGCCAGACAACCTACGCGCCCGGCTCGAGCTCTTGGCCGAGCGCCGCTTCCGAAGCGGTGTGGTTCATCTGCACTACGAGATAGGCGCCTGACCGGTCGCCTCGAAGCGCTCCCGCTCGAGGCCGGTGGCCGCCGCGAGGTAGTCGAAGATGCGGCGGCGGACGGCGTCGGGGTCATCGCGCCCCATCAGCACGTAGAGCCCCTGACCGTCCTCCAGCGAGACGATGTTGCGCGCGATCGTGCGCGCGTCGTGCGCCAAGGAGAAGACGCCGGTGGCGGCGCCGACCTGCAGGATCGAAGCGTATGTCGAGACCTGCCGCTCGATGTACGCGGACATCAGCAGCGCGCACTCGCTGTCGCGGAACGCGACCGGCTCGAGCTCGTAGAGCAGGCGGATCTCCTCGTCGCCGGGGCCGCTGGGGATCGCCATCGAGATCGCCTTGCCGATCCGCTCGGCCGGGTCCTCGATCGCCTCGATCGCCCGTTCGCGCTGCGTGCAGAAGCGCTCGATCGCCCGCTCATAGGCAGCCGCGAACAACTCATCGAGGTTGCGGTAGTAGTAGAGGACAGCGCCCGGTGTGATGCCGGTCGCCTCCGCCACGTCACGCAGCCGCACCGCGGAGAGCCCGTGCCGCGCGACCAGCCTGCTCGTCGAGGAGACGAGCTCGCCGCGGCGCCGCGTCTGATCCCGTCTCCTGGCCACGCCAAGAGGTTAGCCCGCGTCGGGCGCGCCCGGGGCTTGACGCGGCCGTCGCACCGCGGATAGAGTTCCTTGAACGTCGTTTAATTAATTAATCGACCTCGTGCTTCCACCGTGAGACCGCTCCCGCTCGCCGCTCTGCAGATCGCGCCGGTTGTAGGCGACCCGGAGGCGACTCTCAGCGACTTCGAGCGCCGCGTGAGGGTCCTCGGCGAAACGTTCAACGAGCTTCAGCTCATCGTTGCGCCCGAGCTGCATCTGTCTGCTGTCGGCGGGATGTTCGACGAGCAGCCGGGGCAGGCGGAGGGCTGTGCCGTATCGCTGCCTGGCATGCTGAGCGAGCGGCTCGGGGCGCTGGCTGCCGAGACGGGCATGTGGCTGGTGCCGGGCACCGTCTACGAGACCGCGGCGGAGGGCGGCGTGCACAACACGGCGTTCGTGATCTCACCCGAGGGCGAGCTGCTCGAGAGCTACCGCAAGTGCTTTCCGTGGCAGCCCTACGAGGAGTCGGTGCCGGGCACGTCGCTGAAGACCTTCGACATCCCGGAGCTGGGCCGGGTCGGCTTCGCGATCTGCCATGACGGCGCGTTCCCCGAGGTCTTCCGTCAGCTCGCGTGGATGGGAGCGGAGCTCGTGATCCAGCCCACACTCACGACGACGGTCGACAGGGACGCGGAGCTGGTCCTGGCGAGGGCCAACGCGATCGCCAACCAGCTGTTCGTGCTGAACGTCAACGCGCCCGCGCCGGTCGCGCTCGGGCGCAGCGCGATCATCGATCCGGAGGGGCTCGTGCGGGTCCTGGCGGGAGCCGGCGAGGAGGTGCTCACCGACGTGATCGACCTCGACGCGGTCACGCGCGTGCGCCGCTACGGAAGCTTCGGCCTCAACCGGCTGCTCGAGCAGCTGGACCGCGTGGGTCCGTCTTTGGAGCTGCCGATGTACGGCGGCTATGTGCCACGAGAGATCAGGGGGGCGGTGCGTGATGGCTAGCAGCACAGAGGTCCTGGGCGGGCACGCACAGCAGACGGGCGCTCCCGCGCCGGTCGCGCCCAAGGGGCTGCGGCGCGGCATCATCGGCCTCGTCGGGGAGACGGTGCTGGGGGTCGTGCAGACGGCGCCCGCGTACAGCGTCGCGGTCACGCTGGGGGTCCTCGTCGCGGCGGTCGGGCTGCAGGCGCCCGCGGCGCTGCTGCTCGGCTTCGTGCCGATTCTCTGCATGACGATCGTGGAGCGCGAATTCGTGTTGCGCGAGCCGGACGCCGGCACCGTGTTCGTGTGGGTCGGCAAGTCGCTCGGTCCGCGGCTCGGCTGGATCGCCTCGTGGGCGCTGCTCGCCGCGACCTTCATCGCGCTCGCGAACCTCGCCAACATCACGGGCAAATACTTCTTCCTGCTGATCGACGCGAACGGCGCCGCCAACAGCCACTGGGCAACGATCCTGGTCGGATGCGCGTGGCTGGCCGTGTCGGCGTACCTCGGCGCGCGCGGCCTGGAGATCTCCTCGCGCACGCAGATCGTTCTGCTCGCGGCCGGCCTGGCGGTGCTGGCGGTGTTCGTGGTGACCGCGGTCGTCAAGCAGCTCGGCGGCAGCGCGGGCTCGCAGGCGATCGCCTTCTCCTTCGACTGGCTGAACCCCGGCTCGATCGGCGGCGGCGGAGCGCTCTCCAGCGGGCTGCTGCTCGCGATCTTCTTCTACTGGGGATGGGACGGGCCTGCCGCGGTCGTCGAGGAGAGCCGTGGCGGAACGCACACGCCGCGCATCGCGCTCGCGCTCTCAGCGGCCGGGCTGCTCGTCTGCTACCTCGTGATCGCGATCGTGATGGAGGCCTTCGCGGGCGTCGGCTCGCACGGCATCGGGCTCGCCAACGAAGAAAACAGCGGCGACGTGCTCGCTGTGGTCGGCGACAAGGTGCTCGGCACCGGACTCGGTCATCTGACGAAGGCCGCCGTGCTGCTCTCCGCCGCGGCGGCGCTGACCGCCTCGGTCGTGCCGACCGCGCGCTCGATGCTCTCGATGGGCTTCTACAGGGCGCTGCCCGCGCCGTTCGGCCGCGTCGACCCGCGCACGGGCTCGCCGGTGTTCTCGACGATCGCCGTCGCGGTCGCCTCGTCGGCCTTCCTCGTATTGCTCACGATCCTCTCGACGGACGTGCTCGGCGACTCGATCTCCGCGATCGTGTTGCTGATCGCCTTCTACTACACGCTGCTCGGCCTCGCATGCCTGTGGTACTTCCGCCACGAGCTGCTGCGCAGCACCGGCGACTTCCTCTCGAAGGGTCTGGCGGCGGCAGTCGGAGCGGGCATCCTCGGCTGGGCGCTGGTGCGCAACCTCGAATCGACGTATGCCAAGCACTACGGCCTCACCTCCCTGTTGGGGATCGGCAGCGTGTTCGTGATCGGCGTCGGCACCCTCGTCCTCGGCGGCGTGCTGATGCTCGCGATGAATGCGCACTCGCCCTCTTTCTTCCGGGGCGAGACGCTCGCCCCGGGGTGGAGCCCGCCGGGCGAGCGCGGCGACGCCGAGTAGCCGCCGGCGCCCACGCGGAGCGCCCGCCGCGGATCGCGCCGTGTGAGCTATGTCGCGAGCAGCGGCCGCGCTCGCGCGCCGCTGGTGTGGCCGGCTGCTTCGCGCTGGCGGTGCGCGCGACTACGCACCCACGGCTGCGCGTTCGTCGCCTCGCCCGCGATCGCCGCGCCGTACACGGCCTCGTAGCCCTCGGCTGCGGACGCGACGGAGCAGCGACGAGCGATGTCCTCGCGGCAGCGGCGCGGGTCGATCTGCTCGAGGCCGCCGAGCGCCTCCGCCATCTCCAGCTCGTTGGCGACCAGGTAACCGGTCTCGCCGTCGAGCACGAGCTCGCTCGCCGCGCCTTCCGGAAAGGCCAGCACCGGCGTCCCGCACGCCAGCGCCTCGGTCATCACCAGGCCGAACGGCTCGCGCCAGCGGATCGGCATCAGCAGCGCCCGGGCGCGGGCGAACAGCTGCTTGCGCTGCTCGCCGCCGACCTCGCCGATGTAGACGACCTGCCGGCCGTCCACGCGCGGCTCCACCTCGCGCGCGAAGTACTCCTCCTGGCCAGGCTGCACGGGGCCTGCGAGCACCAGCCTCGCACGGGCCTGCGCGGCGGCCGCGATCGCGCGGTGCGCGCCCTTGACCGGGTCCATGCGACCGATCCACAGCAGGTAGTCCTCCTTGTGCTCGCGCAGCGGCCACTCCTCGATCAGCATCGGGTTGAAGACGGTCGCCGCGACCTGCACGTCGCGCGGTGCGGCGCGCAGCTGGGAATCGCTGATGGCCACCAGTCGCCCCTTGTGGCCATGTCGTTCGTAGAACGGTCGCGTGTGCTCGTCGAAGGCGCCGTGCAACGTGTGCACGAGCGGCGGGGTGACGCGCTGCGCCATCGCGAGCGCCGTGTGGCCGGAGTGGTCGTGGATCACGTCGAACGGCTCGCCGTCGCCCGCGGCGCGGTCGACCATGTCATAGATCGAACCGACGTAGTCGGCCTCCACGCAGGCGGCTCCGATCTGCTCGCCGTGCGCCGTCTCCAGCGGCGTGCACACGCGCGCGGCTGAGCGCGAGCCCGGCGCGGCGAACAGCGTCACGTCGTGACGTCGCGCGGTCAGCTCGTCGCACAGCAGCGCGACGACCGCCTCGATGCCGCCGTATGCGGGCGGCGGAACCGGTATCCACGGCGGTGCGATCACGGCGATGCGGAGCGGCTTCATAGAGTCTGTACTAGGCGGTTCGACGCGCTGCGACAAGCCGCCACAGCGCCTGCGGCCTTTGCGCCGGTAAGCGAGTGCACTATCGCCACAGGCGAGGCACCGATGAGCGACCACAGCGAGACCCTGAGGCCCGAGGAGCCGGGGCGCGGCGAGCGCCCTGCCGGCGCTCCGCCCGGTGCGGAGCTGCACGGGAACGGCGCCGGCTCCCTGATCGTCAGCCCGCGCGGCGACCATTTCGAGGTGATCGGCCGGGCCGGGCCGGTCGAGCGTCTCTCCGCCCCGCCGATCCCGGCCGAGGCGCGCGAGGAGCTGCTCGTGCTGAAGGAGGGCGAGGTGTTCCTGTGCGCACGCCCCGACGGCGACATCGCGCCGGCGCGCGTTTCCGGCGAGGGCTTCTACGCCAACGACATGCGCCACCTCTCCGAGCTGCGCCTGCTCGTCGGCGAGGCCCAGCCGGTGCCGCTGTCGCGAGCGGTTCACGAGGATCGGGCCACGCTCGACGCGACCAATGCCACGCTCTGCTCGGATGGCGGAGAGACGGTCCCGCAGCTGTCGCTCAGCATCAGCCGTGAGCTGACGCTTGCCGCCGGTCGCCTCTACTACCTGGTGCGACTGCGCAACTACCTGCGCGAGCGCGTCACCACCTCGCTCTCGCTCTCGCTCGCCGCCGACTTCGCCGACATGTTCGAGGTGCGCGGCATGCCGCTGCGCAGCGCACGCGGGCACCTGTTGGCGCCGCGCGTCACCACGCGCGACCTGACGCTCGCGTACATGGGTGAGGACGGAGTGTTCAGGGAGACCCTCGTCGAGTTCGCTCCCAGCCCCGATCGCGTCGAGGCCGGCGGCGCGCTCAGCGTCGCGCACTGGGAGCTGTCGCTGCAGCCGCACGTGACGAGCGAGATCCTTGTGACGATCGAGCCCGCGATCGGCGGCCGCCGCCGCCCGCGCCGACGGCTCTCCACAGCGCTCGGCGAGCTGCGCGAGTCCGAGCACGCCTGGCGCGCGCGCTGCACGACGATCGAGAGCGACCACGAGCGCTTCGACGAGGTGATCGCGCGTTCCACACAGGACCTACGAGCGCTCGTGTTGCCCACGCCCGGCGGCGGCGTGCTGGCGGCGGGCATCCCGTGGTACGTCGCGCCGTTCGGGCGCGACGCGCTGATCGCGGCGGGCGAGGCGCTGCTGCTCAACCCGTCGCTGCTCGCAGACGCGCTGCGCCTGCTGGCCCGGATGCAGTCGACGGAGGACGACGCGTGGCGCGATGCCGAGCCCGGCAAGATCCTGCACGAGCTGCGCAGCGGCGAGCTGGCCCGCGCCGGGCTGATCCCTCACACCCCCTACTACGGCACCGCCGACGCGACGCCGTTGTTCCTGATGCGCGCTGCCGAGTACTACGCGTGGACCGGCGACCTGCAGACGATGCGCGCGCTGCGCGGCGCGCTGGATGCGGCGCTGAGCTGGATCGACCGCTACGGCGACCGCGACGGCGACGGCTTCGTGGAGTACGAGCGGCGCTCGAGCGGCGGCCTGCGCAACCACGGCTGGAAGGATTCCGAGGACTCCATAGTGCACGCCGACGGCTCGCTCGCGGAGGGCCCGATCGCACTGGTCGAGGTGCAGGGCTACGTGTACGCGGCCAAGCAGACGATCGCGCGCGTGTACGACGCGCTCGGCGATCACGAGACCGCGAGCGGGCTGCGCGAGCAGGCACAGACGCTGCGCCGCGCCTTCAACGACGCCTTCTGGAACGCCGAGGAGGGCACCTACGCGCTGGCGCTCGACGGGGAGAAGCGACAGGTTGCGAGCGTCACCTCCAACCCGGGCCATTGCCTCTACTGCGGGATCGCCGACGACGCCAAGGCCCAGGCGGTTGCCGAGCGGCTGCTGGCGCCGGACATGTTCTGCGGCTGGGGCGTGCGCACGCTCTCCAGCGAATCGCCCGCCTTCAACCCGATGAGCTACCACAACGGCTCGGTGTGGCCGCACGACAACGCGATCATCGCGGCGGGCCTGAAGCGCTACGGTCGCCATCAGGCGGCGCTGAAGATCGCCGACTGCATGTTCGAGGTGGCCGCCGCCGCCGGCGACACGCGCCTGCCGGAGCTCTACTGCGGCTTCGACCGCCGTGAACGCTCGACGGTCGTCGCCTATCCCGTCGCGTGCATCCCGCAGGCATGGGCGGCGGCCGCGCCGCTTCTGATCCTGCAGACGCTGCTCGGCGTCTCCGGCGACGCGCCCGCGAGCTCGCTCTCGATCGAGCGCCCCGTGCTACCCGAGTGGCTCGGCCACGTGCGGCTGAGAGGCCTGCGCGTCGGCAAAGCGACCGTCACGCTCGACTTCCAACGGCAGGGCGACGCGACCGGCTTCACGCTCGCCGAGCAGACGGGAAAGCTCGACGTGACGATGGCGGCCGGGCGCTGAAGCTCGGCGGCCGAGCGCTTGGGCGAGCGCGCGGCCGGCGGCGCAGATGCTCGCCGGCCGCGCGGGCCAGGTCAGGGCAGTTTCGTGTTGGCGAGACCGCAGAACAGCGAGCCGAGCACGCCGCCGGTCGGGTCCGCCGTCACCGTCAGGTGCACGCGGTTCAGGTCCACGACCAGGCCCAGCAGGTTCAGGTTGAGCGGCCCGAGCACGAGGTCGAGCACGCTGCACGTCGGGCCGGTCGCGCTGGTCGTCGCGCGTACCGGCACCCCGAAGCTGATCGGCTGCAGGGTGCCGCCACGGTGGATCGCGCCGTTGAGGTGCTTCAGCGCCGATACGCGTGCGGCTTTGACTTTCGCGCGGGCGAGCGAGCAGAACAGCGAGCCGAGCACGCCGCCGTGCGGCTGGCCGGTCACGTTCAGCACGACTTTTTCCAAGTGCACGTTGAGGCCGAGCAGGTTCAGGTTGAGTTCTTCGAGGTTCAGCGTGAGGATCGTGCAGGAGCCGGATTTCGTGGCCGCCAGCGTGACCTTCTTGCTGATCGTCTGCGGGTGCTGGCCGATCGGAGTGAGCGTTGCCGTCGCCGTGCCCGAGGCGCGGGTGCCGGCGGCAGTGGCGTAGAAGCGCTTGACCTTCACGCTGACGGCCAGGTGCCCCTGCGGCGTTTGCGCCGTCGCGGTGGCGATCGTGGCGTCCGGCGCCGCCGATGCGGTGGTGGCGCTGATCGCGACCAGCAGTAGCGCGATCAGCATGGCGGGAACGGGAACGCGGCGCATACGGCCTCCTTGCAGTCTCTGGCCCCGGCGAGGCCGTCGGATGATTTCCGCCGCCGGCCCCGGCTGGGGGCCGTCGGATCATGTCCGGCGCCACCTACCCGCGTGAGGGCGCCGCGAAAACCCACTCAGCCTCGCGCGGACCGATGGACGGCAAGCTCAGCGGGCCTGGGCGAGCCGCTCGCGGAACGCCCACAGCTTCTTCGTCTCATCCAGCGAGAGCAGGCGCCAGCGGCGGCGTTCGGGAGCCCACGCGTACACGCGCACGTCGACGACGCTGCGCGCCCGGGCGAGCACCTCGACCGCCGCCCGTGCACCAACGTGCTCGGCCAGCACGCGCGAGCTGAGGACGTCGACGATCTTGAAGCGGGCGGGCTCGCGCGGCGCCGGTGCCGGCGGCTGCCTCGGTGGGCCGCCCAGATCGACCAGCTCGAGCTCGCTCTCCGCGCGCTGCCGCGAAAGCTTCTTCTCGATCGGCACCACGCTCGCGCCGGTGCCCTTGGTCTCGGTGTCGAGCACCCAGGTCTTCGCCATACCTACACGTTAGGCCGCCGGGCCGCGTGCCCCGGGCGCGCAGCCGCCCCCGATGCTTCTGCGTCAACTCTTACGCGACGCAGAGAAGGATGTGGCAGGCTTCCCGCCTCGGACTCCGCCGCAGGCGCCGCAGCAGCCTGCCGCCGGTGTCCTTTCTCGTCCATGCGCCGCTATGCACCAATCGTCCTCGGCGCCGTCGTACTCGTCTGGGGGGTGCTGGCGATCACGCTCGGCTCGGCCACGCTCGGCATCGCCGGCTCCGGCGGGCCCGGCCGCTCGCCCTCCTGCCGGCTGACGGGCGGCGAACCCAGCGCCGCGCTCGCGGCGGGGCTGGCGGTGTCGCCGGCGCCCGGCTCCGGCACGGCCAATCCCGCCACGCAGATCAGCTTCATGGGCCTCCCCGCCGCGGAGATCTCTTCGGTCTCGGTGACCGGCGCGCACAGCGGCGCGCACAGCGGCACGCTGCACGCCTACTCGCAGGGCGACGGTGCGAGCTTCGTGCCGTCCAAGCCCTTCGCGCCGGGCGAGCAGGTGCGGGTGAGCGCTCTCGTCGGCAGCGGCAGCGCGCGCCACGTGAGCTTCGGCTTCCGCGTCGACACGCCGTTCCCGACGGCCAGCGTGAAGGAGTTCCCCGCGCCGCCTGCCGCGCCGGCGGACTACCAGAGCTTCTACAGCCGCCCGGAACTGCGCCCGCCGGTGCTGTCCGTCACGACCGCCGATCGCGACCCGGCGGCCGGCTACGTCTTCACCACGAACGGCCCCGGCCCCGGCCAGTACGGGCCGCTGATCTACGCGCCCGACGGGCACCTCGTTTGGTTCGACCACCTGACCGGCGGCAGCACCGCCGAGAACCTGAACGTCCAGAGCTATGAAGGCCATCCTGCGCTGACGTGGTGGAAGGGCCGCGTGCTCTCGCTCGGATTCGGACAGGGCGAAGATCTCGTCATGGATGGGAGCTATCGCACGATCGCGCGGGTCGCCGGTGGCAACGGCCTGCCCGCGGACCTGCACGACTTCCAGCTCGCCCCGCGCGGCGTCGCGTATGCAACCGCGTTCAACCCGATCCGCTGCGACCTGCGCTCGGTCGGCGGCAGCTCGGAAGGCTCGATCGTCGACACCGCCGTGCAGGCGATCGACATCAAGACGGGGCTCGTGCGCTGGGAATGGCACAGCCTCGACCACATCGGCGCCGCCGAGTCGGAAGTCGAAGCGTCGCACGACGCGACACCCTGGGACTACTTCCATCTCAACTCGATCGAGCTCGCCGCAGACGGCAACGTGCTGCTCTCCGCGCGCAGCACCTGGGCCGTCTACGAGCTGCAGCGCGCCAGCGGGCGCGTGCTGTGGCGTCTCGGCGGCAACCGCAGCTCCTTCCAGATGGGCCCCGGCACGAAGATGGCCTGGCAACACGATGCGCGCCTGCTGAGCAACGGCGAAGTGAGCGTCTTCGACGACGGCTCGAACCCGCCGATCCACAAACAGTCGCGCGCGCTGCGCATCAAGCTCGACACGCACACGCGGCGCGCGACGCTGACCGCCGCCTACACGCACAAGGACCCGCCGCTGCTGGCGGCGAGCCAGGGCAACGCGCAGCCGCTGCCGGACGGCAACACCCTGGTCGGCTACGGCGGAGTGCCGGCGATCAGCGAGTACGCACGGGACGGCTCGCTGCTGTTCGACGCCCATCAGCCCTACGACACGGCCTTCTACCGCGCCTTCCGACACCCGTGGACCGCCCGGCCCTCGACTCCGCCGGCCGTGCTCGCCGCGTTCAACAACACCGAAGAAGAGACGGTCGTGCACACCAGCTGGGACGGCGCGACCGGCGTCGCCGCATGGCGCGTCCTCGCCGGCGCGAAGCCCGGCTCGCTGCAGCCGCGCGCGACGATCCCCAGCAGCGGCTTCGAGACCGAAACGACGCTGCCCGTCAAGTACAGCTACGTCGCGGTCGAAGCGCTCGACGCGGCCGGCCGCAGGCTCGGCGCCTCGCAGCCCGTCAAGACGATCGGCTACTACGCCGCGCTGTGGATCGCGGGAGCCCCGCGATGAGCGGCGCCGCCGGAATCCACGCTGCGCTCAGTAGGCCGGTTTCGATTTGTGCTTCGTCGTCGTCGAGGGCGTGCTCGACGTCGACGATTTCGAGGAGCTCGATTTGCCGCCGCAGGCGCCGATCGCCAGGCTGCTCGCCAGCACGCAGACGAGCGTTAGCATGGCGGTCAGTGGCGATCTCTTCATGGCGGGACGCGCTCCGTTCGTTGCTGTACCCATTCGCCGGCCACCCTACCAGCCGCTCCTCGGGGTTCGGTAAGCGCGCGAGGCTCAGGTGAGCGTCGAGACGACAGCCCCCGCAGCGACGCCCGAGCGCGAGACGCCCGCTGCTGCGCGCGGCCTGAAGCTGCTGCTCGCGGTGTGCTGCGTGGCGCAGTTCATGGTGATCCTCGACCTCAGCATCGTCAACGTCGCGCTGCAGCGGATCCAGCAGGAGCTCAACTTCTCCTCGCCGGACCTGCAATGGGTGATCGACGCCTACGCCATCACGTTCGCCGGCTTCCTGATGCTGGGCGGCCGCTTCGCCGACCATTTCGGCCAGCGACGCATCTTCGTCGCTGCGCTGATCCTGTTCGGGATCGCCTCGCTGATCGGCGGCGTCGCGCCGAGCCAGAGCGTGCTGATCGCCGGGCGTGCGCTGCAGGGCTTCGCCGGCGCGCTGATGGCGGCCTGCTCGCTGGCGATCATCACCGCCTCGTTCGCGCCCGGGGCGCAGCTGAACAGGGCGATCGCCACCTGGGCCGCGATGAACGGGCTCGGCGGGGCCGCCGGCGTGCTGCTCGGCGGGATCATCACCGAAGTCCTCAGCTGGCGCTGGGTGCTGCTGATCAACCCGCCGATCGCGGTCGCCGCGGCGATCGTGGCCTGGAGGGTCGTTGCGGAGCGCCGCCGCGCGAAACCCGGCGACAGCTTCGACCTGCCGGGCGCGCTGACGTTGACCGTGGGGCAGATCGTGCTCGTCTACGGCGTCGTCGAAGGCGGCCTGAAGGGCTGGGGCTCGTTTGCCGCGCTGGGACCGATCACGCTCGGCGTGCTGCTGCTGATCGCGTTCGTGGTGATCGAGACGCGCTTCGCCTCCGCCCCGTTGATCCCGTTCAAGCAGCTGACGAAGCCGCTGCAGATCGCCAACACGATCGTGCTGCTGTTCAGCGGCGCGCTGTTCCCGATGTGGTTCGTGAGCTCCCTCTACATGCAGCAGGTGCTCGGCATCCCGCCGCTGCACGCCGGGCTCAACTTCCTGCCGATGACGCTCGCGATCATGCTGATCGCACCGCGCGCGGGGAAGCTCGTCGGCCGCTTCGGCGTGCGTGCCGTGCTCGGCAGCGGGCTCACGATGATGACGGCCGGGCTGTTGCTCTTCACGCTGATCAACCCGAGCGGCAGTCCGCTGATCTACGTCGTGATCCCCGGCACGCTGACCGCGGCAGGCATCGCGATGTCGATCGTGCCTTCCACGATCGCCGCCACGCAGGGGGCCAAGCAGGGCCAGGCCGGCCTCGCCTCCGGCCTCGTCAACACCTCCCGGCAGGTGGGCGGCGGCCTCGGCCTCGCGCTGCTGATCACGCTCGCCACGCAGCACAGCACGGATCTGATCGGCCACGGCCAGCAGGTCGCCGAGGCGCTCACGAACGGCTTCAAGCTGGCCTATCTGATCGGTGCGTGCCTGACTGCCGCCGCGGCGCTCCTGACTTTCGTGGCGGTGCCGCGGCCCGAGGGCGCCCGGCGGTTCGGCGACTGGCGGCTGGCCGCCGCGGTCGTGCTGGCGATCGCCTGCTTCGCGGGTGCCGCGGCCGCCTTCAACGGCAATCACGCGGCGCCGCTCGGCCGTTACACGACCAGCCACAGCTACAGCTTCGTGAGCGCGCCGCGCCTGCACCCGCCGAAGTACCGGGTCTTCCATCAGCAGGGCGGCGCGAAGCTCGCGCCCGGCTATATCTTCGCCGCCAACTTCCTGAACCTCAACGAACCGCCGCTGATGGGCCAGAGCGGCCCGATGATCCTCGAACGCAACCTGCAGCCGGTGTGGTTCGAGCCGGTGCCGGAAAACTACGTCGCATCGAACCTCGCCGAGCAGACCTGGGAAGGCAAGCCGGCGCTGTCGTGGTGGCAGGGGATCGTCACCAACACGGGCGCGACCGAAGCCGGCGAATACGTGATCGTCGACCAGCACTACCGCCGGCTCGCACGGCTGAAAGGGACCGGCGGCTGGGTGCTGACGCTGCACGAGCTCGCGATCGACGGCGAACACGCGTGGGTCACCGCAAACAAGAACGTGCCGCTCGACCTCTCCTCCTACGGCGGCGCCTACAACGGCGCGGTGATCGACTCGGCCGTGCAGGAGTACAACGTGCGCACCGGCAAGCTGCTGCGCAGCTGGGACGCCCTCGACCACATCTCCCTGCACGAGGCCCAGGCGACGCTGCCGACGAACGGCTTCCCGTGGGATGCCTACCACGTCAACTCGATCCAGCTGATGCCCGGCGGCAAGAGCTTGCTCGTCTCGATGCGCGACACCTGGGCGGTGTACATGGTGAACATCGCGACGGGGCGGATCGAATGGACGCTCGGCGGGCGGCACTCGAGCTTCAAGCTCGACGCGCGCTCCGGCTTCGAGTGGCAGCACGACGCGCGGCTCGCGCCGGACGGCACGTTCTCGGTGTTCGACGACCACTGCTGCCAGCTGGAAGGCGGCGGGCGCTACGTCGGCGCCACCGCGCCCTCGCGCGGCCTGTTCCTGAGGCTCGATCAGCAGCGCCACACGGCGAGCCTGCTCTCCGAATACGGCCGCGAAGAGGGCTTCACCGCGCAGTACATGGGCAACACCCAGCGCCTGTCCAACGGCGACGTGCTCCTCGGCTGGGGCTCCGAACACTACTTCTCCGAGTTCTCCAGCTCCGGCAAGCTGCTGTGGGAAGTCGAACTGCCGGGCCCCGATCTCACCTACCGCGCGACGCTGCAGCAATGGACAGGCGACCCCGCGACGCCGCCCGCCGGCGCGGCACGCACGGGCGCCGGCGCCACCACCGTCTACGCCTCCTGGAACGGCGCGACAGCCGTCGCGGCGTGGCGCGTGCTGGCCGAACCTTCCGCCGCCCACCCCACCGTTGCCGTCGCGCGCGCCGCCAAGAGCGGCTTCGAGACCGCGATCGCGGTGAAAGCGGGCTACAGGTCCTTCGCGCTGCAGGCACTGGACGCGCGCGGACGCGTGATCGGCACGTCGAAGCCGTTCAGCGCGACGGCCTAGCGCGCGTCGGAATCCCCGTTCGGCGCCCCCGGCGCCGCTCCGGCTTCGGCAGGCGCGGCGCCGCTCCGGCTTCGGCGGCCCTGGCGGCGCTCCGGCTTCGGCGGCTCCGGCGCCGCTCAGGCGGTCTCGGCGCCGCTCACGCCCACTCCATCGGGTGATAGCCGCTGGTGCTCGGCGCTGAGACGATCAGCACGATCGCGTCGACCGGCCCGTCGTTGCGCACGGTGCGCCGTCGTGGCTGGTCAATGCGCGCGAAGCTGCCGGAGGGGAACGCGTGCTCCTCGCCGTCGATCACCAGCACCGGCGTGCCGGCCAGCGTGACGAACAGCTCCTCCTGGTCGCGATCGAGCTCGTCGTGCTCCGGTATCGACTCGCCCGGCGGGATGTCGACGAGGTTCACGCCGAAGGAGTTGATGTCGAGCGTGCGGCGCACCAGCCGCCAGTCGCCCGTGCGCTCGAGCTCCTCGCCGTGGACGATCTTGTAGCCGTCGCCTTCGGTCGCAGCCAAGGTTCCCCCCTTGTTCGGCTCCCGCGACTTGTAGCACCCTCGCGCGACGCGCGCGTTCAGCCCAGCTGGAACTCGCCGTCGCTGTAGATCACGCGCTCGCTGCCGTCGCGCAGCGTCGCCGTGACGACGCGATCGCTCGTGGAGACGATGTCGGTGTGCACGGAGGAGGTGTTGAAGCCGAGGCGCTCCCACTCCGCCTCGCTCACGCCCGCCGGGTCGCCCTCGTAGGCGTCCTGGTAGGAGCGCCCGAGCGCGATGTGCGTGTTGCCGAACGGGCCGCCCATGTTCTCGTCGAACAGCGTCTGCGCCATGAAGCGCGTGATGCGCGAGAAGCGTTTGTCGGTCAGCGAGAACTCCCCGACGCGATCGGCGTTCTTGGTGGCGATCATCTCGCGAAGGATCGGCTCGTTCTGCTCGGCGCTCGCCTCGACCACACGCCCCTCCGAGAAGGCGAGCCGGACGTCCCGGACGAGGTTGCCGTAGTGGTAGAGCGGCTGGTTGAAGCGGATCCAGCCCTCGGTGCCGCGCCAGTCGGGGCTCGTGAAGATCTCGAAGCTGGGGATGTTGCGGCCGCGACCGCCCAGCCAGCGGCGCTGCTCGCCGAGCACGATCGTCAGCTCCACGTCCTCGCCCTGCACCTGCACACGCTCGATCTCCAGCGAGTCGAGCTTCGCGCGCGTCTCCTCCAGCTGGCGCCCCACCTCGCGCCAGCGCGCGATCGGATCCTGCTCGTCGAGGAAGCAGGCGTGCACGATCTGCTCCCAGTACTCCTGCTCGCCGAGCCCCGCCTCCGCAGCCATCGCCGGCGTGCCGTACAGCCCGAGCGTCCAGCTGAAGCGCCCCTCGTTCTCCTTCTCCGCGCGCCAGTCCATCAGCGGTCGCAGCGCCTCGCCGCGACGCATGATGCGCGCCGGGTCGACGCCCTCCAGCGCCTGCGGATCGCGATCGGCGATCACCGAGATCTGATGGTCCATCTCATCGATCAGGCCGCGCATGTAGCGCGCCGGGAAGTGGTCGATCTGCTCCTCTCCGGCCAGCTCGAAGAAGTCGCGCGAGCCGCCGCCGCGCTGCTCGCCGTCCGGGTAGTAGCCGCCGATCACGTGCCCGCCGGAACGCCACACGGCCTTCAGCAGCGCCTCGTAAAGGGGTCTTGCGCTCTCCGGCGAGGTGACGCGCACCACATCTCCGCGCTCGATGCCGCTGCCTCCGCCGAGCGCGTAGTCGACGAGCACGGACGCGTAGCGGTCGAGGATCTCCGGCGGCGGCGTGTAGGCCATCGCCCCGACTCTATTGACCCGCGGCGCCCGCACGCGCGCGCGGGGCGAAGTTCCGGACGGCCGGCACGAGCAGCACCGCCACCGTCAGCGCGAAGCTGAGCGCGCCTGCGCCGTAGAGCGTGGCGGAGAAGCCGATCGCGAGCGCGATCGGACCGGTCACCGCCAAGCCCGCAGGCGAGAGCACGAGCGTCCCGAGGTAGTCCCACGAGCTCACCCGTGAGAGCTCCCCCGGCGGTATCTCGGCGTGCTGCGCCGTGAACCAGAGCGCATTGAAGACGCTGCTCGCGGCGCCGTCGAGAAAGGCCACCGCCAGCAGCGCCGGCAGCGGCGCGTGCACGGCCAGCCCCAGCAACAGCGCCGGGCCGCTCACCGCGAACACGAGGAAGGTCGCCCTCAGCGGGTGCACGGGCTTCCAGCGCAGCCCGATCAGGCCGCCGCCGACCGCCCCCACGCCGAGCGCGGCGCTGATCGCCGCCCATGCGCCCGCACCGCCCAGCGACGTGCGCGCGATCTGCGGGCCGAGCACCTGGTAGGGCGCGTACACGAGCCCCATGTAGAGCGTGAAGAACAGCACCGTGATCCACAGCCAGGAACGCGCACGGAAGGCGTGCCAGCCGGCGCGCAGCTCCGTCAGCATCCCCGCGCGCGCCCTCGCCGCCCCGCCGGCGGCCGCCTCGCCGGTCCTCATCGGCAGGAGCAGCGCGATGCCCACCGCGAACGTCGCCCCATCCGCCGCCAGCCCCCAGCCGGCGCCCGCGACGGCCACGATCACACCGGCCAGCGCCGGCCCGAGCACGGCCGCCGCGTTTTCGGTCAGGCCGAGCAGGGCGTTCGCCTCCTGCAGTTTGGCCGCGGGCACGGTGTCCGGCACGATCGCGATCGAGGCGGGGCCGAAGAAGCCCTCGGCGGCGCCGTATGCCGCCTGCAGCGCCACGAGCTCCCAGACCCGCGCCGCGCCCCCCAGCAGCAGGGCGGCCGACGCGCCCTGCGCCAGCATTCGAACCGCGTCCGCCGAGAGCATCACGTGCTTGCGCGAGAGGCGGTCGGCCCACACCCCGCCGATCAGCACGAACACGATCAATGCGGCCGTGCGCGCGCCCAGCACGAGACCCAGGTCGCCGACCGAGCCCGTCAGGTCGAGGACCGCGAACGAGAGCGCGACCGGCACCAGCTGGTCGCCGAGCGCAGATGCGGCACGTGCCGCGAACAGCAGCCGGAACGGCCCCTCGATCACTTTCAGCGCGCGCATCGCGCGAGTCTAAGTCCGCGTGTACGTATCGTCTCGGCATGCGCGATGACGAGCTCGAGCTGCGGCCTCTGGCCGGCACCGACCGTGCGGCGCTGGAGGCGATCTTCGCCGAGCCCGAGGTGAAGCGCTGGTGGCCGGTCCCCGGCTACCGCGCCGACAGCGGCTGGATGGTCGATGTCGAGGGCGCGCCGGCCGGCTGGCTGGAGTACCACGAGGAGGACCACGAGTGGTATCCGAGTGTCGCGTTCGACATCGCACTGAGCACACCGCTCCATGGCCGCGGCTACGGTCGGCGCGCGCTGAGCCTGGCGATCGACCATTTCGTGGCGAGGGGCCATCATCGCTTCACGCTCGACCCGAACGCCGAGAACGTGCGCGCGATCCGCTCCTACAGCGCGCTCGGCTTCGAGACCGTCGGCACGATGCGCGCCTACGAGCGCAACCCGGCCGGCGGCTGGAACGACGCGCTGCTGATGGAGCTGATCCGCCTGTGAGCGCGACGCCTGCGCGGCTGCTCGTGCTGCAGCACGCGCGCTGCGAGCCGCCGGGCGTCTACGAGCACGAGCTGCGCGAGCGCGGCGTCGCGCTGCACCGTGTCGTGCTCGACGAGGGCGAGATGCTGCCGGACTGGCGCGGCTACGACGGGCTGGTCGTGATGGGCGGCGCGATGGGCGCCTACGAACGCGACGCATACGCGTGGATCGACGCAGAGCTCGAGCTGATCGCACAGGCCGTCGCCCAGGGCACGCCCTACTGGGGCGTATGCCTCGGCGCGCAGCTGCTGGCGGCGGCGCTCGGCGCGCGCGTCGCACCCGGCCCGGCGCCGGAGCTGGGCGTCCGCGAGGTCGAGCTGACAGCGCCGGCGCGCGCGGACCCGGTGTTCGGCGCCGCGCCTGATCGCTTCCTCAGCCTGCAGTGGCACGGCGACACCTACGAGCTGCCCCGTGGCGCCGTGCAGCTCGCGCGCTCGCCGATGTACGAGCAGCAGGCGTTCGGCCATGGCCGCGCCTACGGCGTGCAGTTCCACCTCGAGGTCGACCGCGCGCTGGCCGAGCGCTGGGCGGCGGTGCCCTCCTACGTCGAGCAGCTCGAGCGCCACGAGGGGCCCGGCGCGGCGCAGCGCATGGTCGAGCAGGTCGCTGCGGCAGAGCGCGAGTCGGTGCCGCTCGCACGGTCGCTGTTCGGGCGCTGGCTGGAGGCGGTCGTCGGGGTCTGAGTCGCGGTGCCGCAGCGGCCTGTGCTACTCGAGCACCACGCGCACGGTGCGCAGCAGCCTGTCGCTTGCCCCGCGCACGCTGCCGCCCAGCTCCAGCGTGCCGCGGATGTAGGCGAGCGTCTCCGCCGTCAGGCGCTCGCCCGGCAGCACGTTGGGGATGCCCGGCGGGTACGTCGCGAGCGACTCGGCCGCGATCCTGCCGATCGCCTCGTCGGCCGGCACCACCTCCTGCGCGCCCAGATAGGCCTCGCGCGGCGTCATCGCCAGTTCGCCCCAAGGCGGCGCGGCGGCGAACGAGGCGCACTCGCCGCCCGGGTCGCGCCCCACGCGCGCCGCCGCCTCGCGCAGCGCGTCGACGAGGCGGCGCGCCTCGGGCAGGCGCCGCTCGCCCATGCCGAACACCGCGACGAGCACGTTCTGGCCGTACAGCTCGAGGTTGATGTCTCCGATCTCGCGCAGCATCGGCGCGAGCTCATAGCCGCTGGCGGCCAGCCCGCGCACGTCGATCGCGAGGCGCAGAGGGTCGTAGCCGTGCACGCCGGCGCGCCCGATCATGCGCTCGTCCAGCACGTCCAGGCCGTCGATCTCCCTGATCTCCTCCCGCGCGCGCGCCAGCGCCTCCATCGTGCGGTCGAGCAGCTCGCGTCCGTGCATCGCGGCCTGGCGGCGCGCCGCGTCGAGCGAGGCGAACAGCAGCGAGTTCGGGCTGGTCGACTCGGTCAGCGTGACCGCGCGGTCGACGATGTCCTCGCCGATCGACTGCGCGGGAGACTCACCGAGATGCAGCATCGCCGACTGCGTGAGGCTGCCGACGATCTTGTGCGTGGAGGAGATCACCAGGTCTGCGCCCGCCGCCAGCGCGTGCTCGGGCAGATCCGGGTGGAAGGCCATGTGCGCGCCCCACGCCTCGTCGGCGATCAGCGCCACGCCGTGGCGGTGCGCGACCTCCGCGAGCCCGCGCACGTCCGCGACCGCGCCGAAGTAGGTCGGCGAGATCACCCACGCGCCGACTGCGCCGGGCGTGCGCGTCAGCGCGTCGTCCAGCGACTCGGTCGTCAGACAGTGCGCGATGCCCAGCTCCGGGTCGACCTCCGGCGCGACGAACGTCGGGCGCATCCCCGACAGCACCAGCGCGTCGATCGTGCTCGAGTGCGCGTTGCGCTGCACCACGACCTCGCTGCCGCGATGCGCCAGCGCGAGCCCGGCGGCGAGGTTGCCCTGCGACGCGCCGTTGACGAGGAACCAGGTGCGTCTCGCCCCCCACGCCGACGCCGCAAGCCGCTGCGCCTGCTCGAACGGCGTCGGCTCCACGCCGACGTCGACGCCGTAGGTGAGCGCCGGCACGTCCATCGCCAGGGCCCGCTCGCCGATCGCCGCCGTCAGGCCCTCGTCCGCGCCGGGGCCGCCCTTGTGACCGGGCACGTGCAGCCGCGCGGGGTTGCGGTCGGCGTAGCCGCTCAGCGCTTCAAGATACGGCGCGCGGCGCTGCTCGGGCGCGCTCATGGCACGGCGCCGGCGCCCACCGCCGAGGCGGCCCCGCCTCCCGGCGCGGCGATCGCGCCGGCGCCCGCACCGCTCGCCGGGACGGCCGGCGCGGGCCCGCGGCCGCCGGCTCCGCGCAACACTCCGGTGTCGCGCGTCAGGCGCTGCGCCAGAGCAACCGGGATCAAGCTCAGCAGGATCACGAACAGCACCACCACGTTCACCTGCGGCAGCTGCTGGCCGAGCCGGATGTTGCCGAAGATCCAGATCGGCAGCGTGCTCTGCGCGCCCGCCGTGAACGTCGTCACGACGATCTCGTCGAACGACAGCGCGAATGCCAGCAGCGCGCCCGCCACGAGCGCCGTCGCGATCGTCGGCAGGGTGACGAAGCGGAACGTCTGCCAGCCGTCCGCGCCGAGATCCATCGACGCCTCGATCAGCGAGGAGGGCGTGCGCCGCAGCCGCGCGAGCACGTTGTTGTAGACGGTCACGATGCAGAACGTCGCGTGCCCGACGATGATCGTCAGCAGCCCGAATTCGACGCCGCCGAAGCTGATGAACGAGTTCAGCGCCATCCCCGTGATGATGCCCGGCAGCGCGATCGGCAGCACGATCAGGAACGACACGGCTTCGCGGCCGAAGAAGCGGAAGCGGTGCACGGCGAAAGCCGCCATCGAGCCGAGCACTACGGCGATCGCCGTCGAGAACAACCCCGCCCGCACCGACAGCCACAGCGCGTGGCGCATTTCCGCGTTGTGCCAGGTCGGCGAGAACCAGCGCGTCGAGAGGCCCGGCAGCGGCCAGCTCTGGATGTTCGACGGGTTGAACGCGTACACGATGATGATCGCGATCGGGAAGAACAGGAACAGCATCAGCAGCGCGGTGAACACCCCGAGCGCGATGCGGCTGCCACGGCTCGCTCCGCTCATAGCGCTTCGAACGCTCCGAGCCGCCGTGCGAGCAGCAGATAGAGGCCCATCACGGCCAGCGGCACGGCTGCGAACGCGGCGGCGAACGGCACGTTGTTGGCGATGCCCACGTTGCTGTAGACGACGTTGCCGATCATCGTCGAGCCCGCGCCGCCCACCAGAGTCGGCGTGATGAAGTCGCCGAGCGTGAGCGAGAAGGTGAAGATCGAGCCCGCCGCGATCCCCGGCAGGATCAGCGGGAAGATCACCGTGCGGAACGTCCGCCAGCCGCGCGCGCCGAGGTCGGCGGACGCCTCGATCATCGAGTCCGGCACGCGTTCCACCGCGGACCACACCGGCAGGATCATGAACGGCAGCCAGATGTAGCTGAACACGATCCACATCGCCCAGTTCGAGTAGCCGATGTTGACCGAGCCGAGCCCGACCTGCCCTAGGAACCAGTTGAGGATCCCGTTCTTGGCGAGGATCAGCCGCCACGCGAACACGCGCACCAGATAGCTCGACCACAGCGGGATCAGCACCGCCACGAACAGCGCGGACTGCAGGCGCCTGGGCGCGACGCGCACGGCGAAGAACGCGAGCGGCACGGCCAGCAGCGCGTCGGTCACCGTGACCGCGGCCGCGATGCCGATCGTGCGCAGCGCGATCGTACGGTAGACCGGTTCTTTGATCAGCTGTTCGAAGTTCTGCAGCGTCCAGCTGTGGATCAGCTTGCCGCTCAGCGGATCCACCTTCCACAGCGCCGAGAGGAACAGCAGCACCAGCGCGGCGAGGTAGATCAGCACGAACCATGCGCCGGGCGCGCTCAGCAGCAGCACGGCCCGCAGCCAGGGCCGGCGGAACAGAGCCGCCGACACTCGGATGCGGGCCGTGCCGCCTGCAGCGATGCTGCTGCTAGCCAAGCGTGCCGCCTAGACGACGCGCCATCTCAGCCGGTCACTTCGGTCCACTTTTTCTGCCACGCCGTGTAGTCCATGCAGTTGCTCTGGCCGTTGCCGCAGGCCGCCACCGGCGTCTTCCAGAACTTGATCGAGTCGAAGTAGGCCGCGGGAGCGTTCGCGTGGTACACGCCGCACGAGCCCTTCTGGATCGTTTCCATGAGCGGGCACGCCTTCGTGTTGACGGGCGTCTCGCCGTAGGAGATCGCCTGCTCGGCCTGCACCTTCGGGCTCGACACCCAGTTCACCCATTTGTACGCGCAGTTCGGGTGCTTGGCGCGCGCCGACAGCATCCAGGTGTCCGCCCAGCCGGTCGCGCCCTGCGTCGGTATCACCTGCTGCACCGGCACGTGGTCCGCCGTCAGCGTCGAGAACTGGAAAGGCCAGGCGGCGCCGATCACCACGTCGCCGTTCTTGAACAGTTCGATCTCGTCCGAGGCCAGCGCCCAGTACTTCTTGATCAGCGGCCGCTGCTGTTTGAGCAGGCTCACCGCAGCGTTCAGCTGCGATTCGGTCAGCTCGTAGGGATCGGTGATGCCGACGCTCGGCTGCGTCTTCGACAGGTAAAGCGCGGCATCGGCGATCTGGATCGGGTTGTTCGGAACGCTGATCAGGCCTTTGTACTTCGGGCTGTAGATTTCCGCCCAGCTGGTCGGCGCCGGTTTGACCGACTTCGTGTTGTACAGCAGCGTGTTCGGCCCCCACTGCAGCGAGATGCCGAAGTGCTTGCCGTTGACCGTGTTGTGCGGCGGCGACTGCAGCTGCGGGATGAAGTTCTTCCATTCCGGCACCAGCGCGGTGCTCATCTCGGCGACGTCGCCGCCGTCGATCAGACGCAGGCTTGCGTCGCCCGAGGCCGACACCATGTCGTACTGGTTGCCGCCGTTCTGGCGCATCAGCGTGACCATTTCGTCGGAGGAGCCGGCGTACTTGGCGCTGACGTGACAGCCGGTCTGCTTTTCGAACGGCTTGACCCACTGGGGCTGCGCGTAGCCTTCCCACGCCACCAGGTTGAGCTGGCCCTCGCCCGGGCCGACCTTCGTCGGCAGGTTGCTCGACGACGCGGACGATTTCGACGAGCTGCCGCACGCGGCAACCGCCAGCGCCATCGCCGCCAGCACGGCGCCGAGCGCCCAATCGATCCTCGCAAACCTCATCAGTGTGCCTCCTCTGTATTGATGTCGAGCACTGCCGCGTCCTCCGCCCTCCAGGCGAAGCGCACCTGCTGCCCCCGTTCCCCGAGCGCCTGCTCGGCCGAGAGGTCAAGGTTCTGGCGCAGCGCGACGACGGTCTCGCCGCCCGCGGTCTCGACCACGTAGCGGGTCACCGCGCCCAGGTACGCCACCTCGCGCACCACGCCCCTTTCCACGTGCAACCCATGCTCCGGCTCGCCCGGCGCCAGGAAGCGGATCTTCTCGGGCCGCACCATGTACGTGCGACCGTCGCGGCGCAGCAGGTTGGAGGTGCCGACGAAGCCGGCCACGAACTCGTTGGCGGGCCGCTCGTAGATCTCGCCGGGCGTCCCCACCTGCTCGATGCGGCCGTCGGAGAAGACCGCGATGCGGTCGCTCATCGTCAGCGCCTCGTCCTGATCGTGCGTCACGTAGATGAAGGTGATCTGCTCGCTGAGCTCGCGCTGTATCGACTTCAGCTCGAGCTGCATCTCCTGGCGCAGCTTCAGGTCGAGCGCGCCGAGCGGCTCGTCGAGCAGCAGCACGCGCGGGCGGTTGACGATCGCTCGCGCCAGCGCCACGCGCTGGCGCTGCCCGCCGGAGAGCTGCACGGGCCGGCGGTTCTCGACGCCGGGCAGGCGCACCATCGCCAGCGCCTGCGAGGCGCGCTCCGCACGCTCGCGCTTGGCCACGCGCTTCACGCGCAGGCCGTACGCGACGTTGTCGAGCACGCTCATGTGCGGGAACAGCGCGTAGTCCTGGAAGACGGTGTTGACCGCTCGGGCGTAGGGGGGGCTGAACGTGACGTCCGTGCCGTGCAGGTGCACGGTGCCGGCATCGGGCGGCTCGAAGCCCGCGATCACCCGCAGCGTCGTGGTCTTGCCCGAGCCCGACGGCCCGAGCATCGTGAAGAACTCGCCCGCGCGCACGTCGAGGTCGAGGCTCTCGATCGCGACGACGTCGCCGTAGGTCTTGCGGATGCCGCTCAGGGCGACGGCGGGCGCGTCGCCTTGCCCGGCGGGCGGGGACGGATGCGCGTCCCTGGCATCGATCGTGGTACCGCCGCCGGTCACCATCCGCCGCGAGTCTATTGGCAGCTCCTGACACGGACAACCGTCCCGAACGGCCAACGTGGCCGCTGCTGCTGCTCCTTACGGGCGTGTCCTCGGGGCGAGCACTTCGACATTTTGGCGCTCCCGCCCCCCATTGTGCCCTCAGTGTGACGATTTGGCACCCGCAGTGTGACTTCTGCGGACCGTCGCTTGTCGGAGCGGCGGCCGGCGACTACGGTCGAATGCGACCGACCACACATAACGGCCCGGCGGTGCGCGAACACCCCGGGCCCGGCACCGAGTCGCTCAGTCTCGATGCCCGCCGATTGTCGCAGGGGCGCCCTCGCGCGCACACGACGGCCGGCGTGGCCAAGCTGCGGCTGCGCGAGGAGGCCCGGGGGAAGGAGCCGAGATGGATGAGCGCGAGCGCAGAGCAGGGCGTCGCGAAAGACGTGCGGGCGAGCAGCTGCCGGACGAGGTCGTGCTGGCGGCCGTCGCTCGCGCGGCGTTGCACCGTGTGGGCCACGATGACGACGGCGCGACGCTCCGCGACGTGCGCGCGCATCTGGGCATCGCCGCGAGAACCGCCGTGGCAGTTGCGCTGCGCGCGCGCCTCACGGAGCTCGAGCGCCGGCGCCTGCTCGCGAGCCGCAGCGAGCGCGGCGTCGCGGTGTGGGCGCCGACGCCCGCCGCGCGGCGCCTGCTCTCCCTCGCACGCGCAGAGGGCCGCGAGCCGCGGCTGGCGGAGTCGCCCCAGCATGCCGACTGGCGGCGCGCCAGAACGCTCGCGCGGCTGGAGATCGGGCGGCTCGCGGCCGATCTGCGCGACTCTCTCGGCAGCTGCGAGCAACTGCTCGCCCGTCTGGACGGTCCGCCTGCACGGGCGCCGCACTCCGACGAGTGGTTCGCGCTGGCCGATCGCCTGCGCCGCGACTGCCGCCGCCTGGGCTCCGCGCAGCACTGCCTGCGCGAGTGGCACGAGCCGGACGACGCGCGTGCGGACGTGG
>DASWSH010000199.1:0-10872 GCA_036402735.1 Solirubrobacteraceae bacterium
CACCGCCGGGCACGACGTGACGCTGGCGGTGCGCGAGACGCACGGCGTGATCGTCGAAGCCGTGCGCCGTCTGAGCGAGGCGGGGATCGAGGTCGAGGACCTGAGCCTGCGCCGGCCCACGCTCGACGACGTGTTCCTCGCCCTCACCGGGCACGCGGCCAGCCAGGACGAGGAGGAGGCGATCACGTGAGACGGCTGCTGACCGACACGCTGATCATCACGGAGCGCAACGTGGTGCGTCTCACGCGCACGCCGGAACTGTTCATCGGCTACACGCTTCAGCCGATCATGTTCGTGCTGCTGTTCCGCTACGTGTTCGGCGGCGCGATCCGCACGCCCGGGTACGACTACGTCGACTTCCTGATTCCCGGGATCATCGTGCAGAACACCGCGTTCGGCGGCTTCGCGACCGCGCTCGGCCTCAACGAGGACGTGCGCACGGGCCTGATCGACCGGTTCCGCTCGCTGCCGATGTCGCGTGCCGCGGTGCTCGCCGGCCGCACGCTCTCCGATGTCGCGCTCAACGCGCTATCGATCGCGATCCTGATCGCGACGGGCGTGATCATCGGCTTCAGCTTTCACACGAGCATCGGTCAGGCCGCCGCGGGCGTCGCGCTGCTGCTGCTGTTCGGCTACGCGCTCTCGTGGGTGCTGGCGTTCATCGGGCTGCTCGCGAAATCCTCGGAAACCGTCAACTCGTTCGGCTTCATCACGATCTTCCCGTTGACGTTCATCTCCTCCGCCTTCGTGCCCGTCAACTCGATGCCTGACGGGCTCCGTCAGTTCGCGGAAGGCAACCCGTTCACGATCATCGTCGACGCGATGCGCCACCTCTGGCTCGGCGCGCCCTCGCACGACGACGTGCTGTGGGCGATCGTCTGGTCGATCGGCATCATCGCCGTCTTCTCGCTGCTGGCCGTCGCCCGCTACCGCCGCGCCGCAGGCGGCTGAGCGGCCGCCGTCGCGCGCACCGCTGCATCAATACCGCTGCCGGGCTGATCTGCGGTTGCGGCATGCACGCCCGGCGCCACGCCCAGCCGCGCGCCGACGCGGTGCAGCAACTCCAACAGCAGCTTGCGCTCCCCCGCGGAGAGGTCCCCGCACAGATCCTGCTCGAAGCCCTGCGCGATCTTCAGCGCACGAGCCAGGCGCCGCTTTCCCGCCGCCGTCAGGTACAACGCACGCGCACGCCGGTCCTCCGGGTTGGAGCGCCGCTCGACCATCCCCTGCTGTTCCAGCCCGTCGATGAACGCCACCAGGCGGCTGGGCGGGATCTGCAGGCGCTCCGCGATCGCCTGCTGGGAGAGCCCTTCGGCGAAGGCGACCGAACGCATCAACGCGAAGTCGCGCGGGGTCAGGCCGAGCGGCGCGAGTTTGGCGGTGAACGCCGCCGACGTCGCCAGCCCGAGACTCGACAACGTGAACCCGACCGACTGCGCCGTGGGCGGTGATTGCTGCCCGTCCATACAGGAGATCATACCAGTCAGGAAATATTCGTGATATAAATTATTTGATGACAGATATGCATGGCAACGGCATCGAGGTCGAAGGCCTCATCAAGGACTTCAAGGGCGGCGTGCGCGCGGTCGACGCGATCGATCTCGAGGTTGCGCCGGGCGAGATCTACGGCTTCCTCGGACCGAACGGCGCGGGCAAGTCGACCACTGTGCTCGTGCTCACCACGCTGCTGCCGCCGACCGCCGGCTCGGCGCGCGTGGCCGGTCTCGATGTCGTGCGCCAGGGACCGCAGGTGCGTCGCGCGATCGGCGCCTCGCTGCAGGAGTCGGCGCTCGATCCCTTCCTGACCGGCCGCGAGCACATGCGCCTGCAGAGCGACCTGCACGGCCTGCCCCGAGCGGAGCGCGAACGGCGCGGCGAGCAGCTGCTCGAGCGCGTCGGCCTGACCGATGCGGCGGACCGGAAGGTCGGCGGCTACTCCGGCGGCATGAAGCGCCGGCTCGACCTTGCGCTCGCGCTCGTGCACCGCCCGCGCCTGCTGTTCCTCGACGAGCCGACCACAGGCCTCGACCCGCAGAGCCGCGCTGCGCTGTGGGACGAGGTGAGGCGCCTCGCGGATGACGGCGTGACCGTGTTCCTCACCACGCAGTACCTCGAGGAGGCCGACGTGCTGGCGGATCGCGTCGGCATCATCGACCGCGGTCGCATCGTCGCGGAGGGAACGCCCGCCGAGTTGAAGGCGTCGATCGGCCGATCCAGCGTCGAGGCGATCCCTGCCGATCCCGGCGACCGCGAGCGGCTCGCCTCCGTGCTGAGCCGCTTCGGCGAGCAAGCAGCCGCGTCCTCGGGTGGCGTCGCCGCGCGTCTGCCCACCGGTGCCGGCAACCTCGCCGAGATCGTCCGGACGCTCGACGCCGAGCACGTCGCGATCGCCGACCTGCGCCTGCACGCGCCGACGCTCGACGACGTGTTCCTCGCCAAGACCGGCCGCTCGCTGGAGGGCGCGGGCGAGCAGCCCGACGGCGTCGGAACCGAGCAGGAGGCCGCGTGACGGGCGCCGCTGGGCTGCTCACGCAGACGAGAGTGCTCGCGCAGCGCGCCGCGCTGAAGACGCTGCGACAGCCCTTTCAGCTGTTCCCGATCGTGTTCTTCCCGCTGATCCTGCTCGCGGTCAACGCCAGCGGCCTGAAGGCCGCGACGCGCCTGCCGGGCTTCCCCACGCACTCCTACATCTCGTTCGCGATCGCTGTGGCCTTCATCCAGGGCGGCATGTTCTCGCTGATCAACAGCGGCACGAACCTCGCCGAGGACATCGAGAGCGGCTTCTTCAACCGGCTCGCGCTCACGCCGCTGCGACGCGTGTCGCTGATCGCCGGCCTGCTCGCGGGCGTGGCCGCGCTCGGCGTGCTGCAGTCGGCGGTGTACGTGCTGATGAGCCTCGTCGCGGGCGCGCACCTGCAGGCGGGCGCCGGCGGCGTCGCCGTGATCCTCCTGCTCGGCGCGATCACCGCCGTCGCCTTCGGCGCATTGGGCTGTGCGGCAGCGCTGAAGACCGGCTCCGGTGAGGCCGTGCAGGGCCTGTTCCCGCTGTTCTTCGTGTTCATCTTCCTCTCCTCCAGCAACCTGCCGCGCAACCTGCTCAAGACCGGCTGGTTCCACACGGTCGCAACCTGGAACCCCATCAGCTACCTGATCGAGGGCTTTCGCAGCCTCTACATCTCCGGCTGGGACGGCGCCGCGCTCGCGCGCGGCTTCGCGGTCGCGCTCGGCCTGACCGCGGTGTCGCTGCTGGCGGTGTCCGCCGCGATGCGCGCGAGGCTGCAGCGCACATGAGCAGCAACGCCAAGGGCGCCTCGACGTGGCGCATCGCAAGGGCGATCGCGTGGCGCAGCCTGCACACGTATTTCCGCCGGCCCGACCTGTTCGTGCCGTCGCTCGTCTTCCCGCTCGTCTTCCTCGCGAGCTTCGCCGGCGGCCTCACCGCGCTCGGTTCGGTGCCCGGTTTCCACTTCCCCGCCGGCTACACCGCATTCCAGTTCGTCTTCGTGCTCTGCCAGTCCGCAATGTTCGCCGGCCTGTTCACCGGCTTCACGCTCGCCTTCGACTTCGAGAGCGGCTTCGCGCGGCGCCTGATGCTCGCCGCCGGCAACCGCCGCGGCATCGCGCTCGGCTATGCGCTCGTCGCGCTGACCCGCGCGCTCGTCACGCTCGCGGTGATAACCGCGGTCGCGTTGCTCACCGGCATGCGCATCACCGGCAACGGCGTCGACCTGTTCGGCCTGTACGGCCTCGCCGCGCTGCTCGTGCTGGTCGGCTACGGCTGGGCCGCCGGCGTCGCCTTTCGCTTCCGCTCGATCCAGGCCGGCCCGCTGATGCAGACGCCGGTGTTCCTGCTGCTGTTCCTCGCGCCCGTCTACGTGCCGCTGAGCCTCCTGCAGGGCTGGATCCACACGATCGCGAGCATCAACCCTGCGACCGCCTTCCTGCAGGCGGGCCGTGGCCTGATCTCCGGCGTGCACGACCAGACGCTGCTCGCCTTCGCCTGCGCGCTCGGCCTGATCGTGCTGTTCTGCACCTGGCTGCTGACCGGCCTGCGCAACGCCGAACGCGCCGGCTGACAGCGGCGCCGAGCAGCGTCCCCTGCAGCGTGTGCAGAGAGGACGCTATAGAGGTAGAACTTGCTCTACCGCGAGAAGGGAGCGAGCGAATGGCATCAGCCGAGTCACCGACGCGCATACTGATAGTCGCCCACAAGACCGCCGCCACACAGCCGCTGCTCGACGCCGTCGCGCAGCGCGCAGCCAGCGGACCGGCTGTCTTCACGCTGCTCGTACCCAACGCTGCGCACGGCCTACATAAGCTCGTCGACCCGGAGGACCTCGATGCGACCGAGGCGCAGGCTGTGCTCGACCAAGCGCTGCCGCTGCTCTCCGACGCCGCCGGCGCCGACGTGGACGGCTTCGTCGGCTCCACCGACCCGACCGTCGCGATCCACGATGCGCTCAACCTGCGCGGCTTCGACGAGGTGATCATCTCCACCCTCCCCACCAAAGTCTCGCGCTGGCTGAAACTCGACCTGCCCAGCAAGGTCTCCGGCATGGGCGTGCCCGTCACCACCGTCACACCCGCCGAGGACGTTCCCGCGTAGCGCCTCACAGACACTCGTCTGTAGACCCTTCGTCTGCGCGCCGCGAGAGTGGCGGCGATGCAGAAGGAGGTCCGCCAGCAGTTCGCCGAAAACCTCCGCCAGCAGCGCAATCAGGCGGGGCTCTCACAGGAGGCACTCGCCGACATCTGCAACCTGCATCGCACCGAGATCAGCCTGCTCGAGCGCTGCAAGCGCTCGCCGCGACTCGAGACGATCGTGATCCTCGCCCGCGGCCTCGAGGTGCCGGCCACCGAGCTGATCGAGGGCATCGCCTGACCGCTCCGCGCCCGCTCGTCGGCTGTGAGCAGGCGCGGTAGAGTTGCCGTTCCCGCCCAGCTAGCTCAGTTGGTAGAGCACTTCCATGGTAAGGAAGGGGTCAACGGTTCGAGTCCGTTGCTGGGCTTGGCTCACTTAGGGCGGAGCCGCGCTCGCTCACCCGGCGCTCCTCTATCCCCCTGCGCGCGACGGGAAGCTGCTCAGTAACCGAGCACCCCAGCCTCGACCTCACCGACCATCGGCGGGAAGTAGCGCACCAGCCCGGCCGCCGGGCGGCCTTCGATCAGCGGTCGCACGTCCCCGATGCTCATGAGCAGGCGGATGCTGCTGCCGATCTGCAGGTCGGCAGCATTCGGTCGCGCGCCGCCGAGCAGGCCGTCGGAGATCCACGCGTCGACACGATCGAGATATCCCGGCAGCGCGGCCAGATCGGCTCGCGCGGACTCGTCGCGTGCCTTGTTCCTGCCCGCCATCAGGCGCGCGGTGAGGGGCATCCCCGCGCGCAGAAGCGGGCGGGGGAGCGGCAGCTTGGCATCAGCCGCGTAGCTCTCCATCGCCGCGGGGCGCCGTAGGAAGGCCACATCGATGACCCGCCGCGGCACGTCTTGCAGCACCTCGTCGCCCCAGCGCTCGGCCTCGAGCACCGCTGCGTAGGAAGGGTCGCCGGGCGCCGGGAGCAGCGCCGGCTCCGCGACGAGCGAGTCGAGGCGGCGCATGATCGGGCGCGACCCGGCGGTGCCCTCGCCGTCGTAGCGCATACCCGGAACCGTGGTGCCCCCGTAGCGAAGCCGCCCGATCAGTACCTGGCTCAGCGGCAGCAGGTCGACCCGGTCGTAGTCGATCGACTTCAGCGCAAGCGCTGCTTCCACGGCCGCGCACGGGTGCGAGCCGGGCATCACGTACAGCTTCAACTTCGCGGTCATCGGGCCGAGCGCCAAGCCGCCATCGCGACGATCATACGCGCGGCCGTCACGTGCCCGCCGTCGGCGTTCCGAGCGGTCGAGCGGGCGCAAGCCCAGGCGCGGCCAGGCGGCACTCCGCGACCTGCCGCACAATGCCCTCGGCGCCCAGCTGCCGGGCCGTCTCCTCGGCCTGATCAAGCATGGCCTGCGCCCGGTGCAGGTCATCGGCGCCGCCGCGGGCGACGAGGGCGCGTGCCCAGTCGAGCTGCGTGTGAGCATGGAACAGCGGTGCGCCGAGCCGCTCCTCGAGCTCTGAGGCGGCGTTGAAATGAACCTCGGCCTGCTCATAGCGCGCCAGGCTCGCCGCCAGCGTTGCGAGCGCCGAGTCGATCGATCCGGAAACGATGCTGCCGCCGGCCCCGAGTTGGCCGGAGAAGGGCGCCAGGAGCTCGTACAGCTCACCGGCGCGATCGAGGACGTGCAGCCGCGAGCACATCTCCGCCCAGAGGAGAACGGCTATGAACCATGTCTCGTCCGAGCGGATGCTCTGGAAGTCGGCGGCAAGCACGAGCTCGCGAGCCTCGTCCGCCCGGCCGCTTTCCAGCAAGGACAACGCCGCAGCGGCACGCCACCCCGCGAGGCTGTCCGGTTCGCCGGCGCGCTCCAATATCTGCTCTGCGAGATCCCCATACCGCCCCTGGAAGTAGCGAACCCGGGACAACTGCCCGCCGAACGCGCCCGCGGCGTCGGGCGCGCCGGACGCGCTCGCGACCTCGTACGCCTCGACCGCCCACTGCTCGGCTGCTCGGAGGTCTCCCTGGACAAAGGCCCAACTCGACTCGAGCCGCAACCGCGTGTAGGCGATCATCGGCTGGGGCACGGACGCAGCCAGCGTACGCATCGTCGCGAGGCCCGACTCGGCATGCGAGCGCTCGCCGGCCTGCAGGCCCACGATCATGCGCCTGAGAGCCGCCCAGAAGCTCAACCGGGGATCGTCCAGGTGCCGCACGAGCTCGACCAGCTCCTCGGCCGTACCCTGGCGCTCCCGCAGCGTGTCGGCCCCCCACGTGGCTGACGTGGCGTTCGCGAGCGTGTGAGCGAGCGCACCCAAGTCGCCGGCGGCCCGGGCGATCTCGATCGCCTCGTCTGCGAGCGCCCGGCAACGCGCGGCCGCGCCACCGTATTGAAGCTCACAGGCGAGCAGCGCGAGCACCTGCGCACGGCGCGGATCATTTTCCGGGAGAGCTCCTGAGGCTGCCTCGAGCGCCTGCACGCGCTCCGCGTCCAGCGCACCAAACTGGCTGGCCGTGGCCCATCCCCGGCTGTTCGCCAGTACTGCGCGGCTGAGGTGATCGGTGTCGCCGAGCTCCTGGGCGAGCTGAGCGGCGTCGAGCAGCGTCTGGCGATACTCGGGTTCGTCTGTCTGGCGCTGCGCCTCGCCCAGGCCGATCAAGAGCTCGCAGCGCTCGGAGCGATCGTCGCCGGGGCCCTGGCGGTGCAGCTCCAGTGCCTGGCGGTACCAGCGCACGGCCTCGGCGGGGGCGAGTTGCTGAAGCGCGCGCTCGGCGGCCCGTCGGGCGTAGTGAACGGCCTTGGCGGTGTCGCTGCTCACGACGGCGGCCGCCCAGTGGGCGGCGAGCTCGCCCAGCCGCTCCCCCAGCCCGTCCCCGCACTGCTCCTCGAGTGTTTCTGCGACCTGCCGGTGAAGACGAGCACAGCGCGTGCGCCCGAGATCCTCATAGAGGGTGTGCTCGACGAGTCCATGGGTGAACGTGAAGCGACCGGCGCGCTCTGAGCTTTCCTTCAGCAGCGATGCCGCGACGGCTTGCTCGAGCAGGTCGAGCAGCCGTGCCTCCGGGATCTCGAGCACCGCGACGAGCAGATCGATCTCGAAGTCGCGGCCGATCACCGCGGCCGCGCTCAGCGCCGTGCGGGCATCCGAGCCAAGGCGCTCGACGCGCCGCCCGACCACCTCACGCACGCTCTGGGGCAGCCCCAGCTCGGCCACCTCGCCCAGGAGCTTCCACCGCCCCCCCTGCTCCTGAACGATCGCGCCGGACTCGATCAGATGACGCAGCAGCTCGCCGGCGAAGAAGGGGTTGCCCGCCGTCTCACGCGTGATCTCCCGCGCGAGCTCACGGCCCTCCTCGTCGAGCTCCTGCCCACCGAGGGCTTCCATCAACGCGAGCACATCCTCGGACTTCAGGCCGGTGAGCTTGATGCGCTCACCGCCCTGCTCGCGGTGAAGGTCGGCGAGCAGCGCGGTGAGCGGATGATCGCGTGAGAGGTCAGAGGCGCGGTAGCTCCCAACCACCATCACTGGCATCGAGGATCCCGCAGTCACGACATGTCGAAGCAGCGACAGCGTCGGTACATCCGCCCAGTGCAGATCATCGAGGATCAGCAGCAGCGGCTCCTGCTTGCCGGCTCCCTCGAGCAGCCCCGCCGCGGCCGCGTAGAGCAAATAGCGCTCTGTCTCGGGGTCGCTCTCGCGCGGAGAGGGCAGCTCGGCCACGCGATCCCCCAGGGCTGGTACGAGGCGCGCGAGGTCGCCGCCGTAGCGCTCCACATGAGCGTCGAGGACCCGCTGCGGCGCCTCTTTGACCAGGTGCCCGAGCGCCTGCACCCACGGCTGGTAGGGCACGCCGAGGTCCTCATCGCAACGCCCGTAGAGGACCGACGCACCCTCGCTGTGCACCTGCAGCGCCAGATGCGTGCACAGCCGCGTCTTCCCGACACCCGCCTCGCCGCTGATCAACGCCACGCGCGAGGAGCCCTCACGCGCCTGCGCCCACAGCTCGGCCAGTCGCTCGCGCTCTGCTGCGCGGCCCACATACGCCGTCGCGGGGAGCTCGCGCAGCCGCTCGGGCAGCACCATGCCTGTCACAGGCGCCGGCTCCCATTGCACCTCAACCGCGCTGATCCGCTCGGCCCGCCCCTTCAGCTCGAGCGCGCCCACAGACAGGAACGTGTGCCCGCGGCCCGCCGCGAGATGCGCGACGAGCTCCTTGGCGAGGATCTGCCCGGCCGAGCAGCGGTCGCACAAGCGCGCCGCCTCGATCACCGGCATCCCAAAGACATCACCCTCGGCGGTGCTCGCATCCCCCGCGCTCACACCCGCCTTGATCTCGAGTGGCTCCGTAGCCGACCGGTTGCGCCGCTCGAAGCGCTGCTGGATCGAGACCGCACAGGAGACCGCCGCACCGGCGCTCTCGAAGGCCACCATCAGCCCATCGCCGGTGTTCTTCACCTCACGCCCGCCCGCCTCATCGACGGCGTCACGCAACAGGCCGAAGTGCTCCAAGCGCAGCTCCTCGGCAGCGACCGGCCCGACGCGCGACTCCAGCTGCGTGGAGCCCACCAAGTCGGTGATCAAGATCGTGACGGTCTCGACACCAGCGCTCCCCATACACGAATCATCCGCCTACCGGCAGACTCACGCCGCGACGTCATCCGCCGCTGCTCGCAGGACCGTCCCGCGCCACACTCGGCGGAACCCGGACCCACGCGACGGACACGGCTACCTCAGCCGCGCCACCCGCCGCGTGGTTTCCCGTCGGAGCCGCTCAGCTTCGCGGCGCGTACTCCCCGGAACGGCCGTTCTGTGCCGGATCTATCTCGCGCGCCTCTTCTTCGGGGTCATCGCCGATGTCAGGGTCGAGCTCTCGTGCGCGGTCGTGCTCTGCGCGGGCGCTTTCGCTGCGCCGCTCGGCGACCTCGGAATGCCGCTCTGCGACCGCGGCCTCGCGGCGGGCCTGGGCGGCTTTTTCTTCCGCTTCGGCCTCCGCGCGGCGGGCGCCAGCCGCGTGCTCGTCGGCGCTGGCCCGCGCGCTTTCGGCCAGCACGCTGCGTGACCCGGCGCGGCGGCGCACCTCGCGCGCCTCGTCGCGACGCGCGGAAACGCGACGGCGCTTCGCGGCGCGTGCGGACAGAGCGAGCGCTGCTATCAGCACGATCGCAACGACGACGATGACGATGATCAGTCCGGTGCTCATTGCTACTCCTTCCGGCTGGGCCTCGCTCGCCTAACCCGCATTTCCGGGGCCGAGACCTTTTTTACGAAGCTCTCTTTGCCCGTGTGGTTACCCGCCGGGCGTCAGGCATAACGACGCAGCCGCGCGCGCGTACTTCAGTCGAGCCAGAACTCGCCGCGCGCGACGATCGCCGCGCTGCCGCCGACCTCCACCCGCTCGACGCGCTCCGCTGTTCCCAGCGCCCGCGCCAGCAAGAGGGAGGGCCGGCCGATCTCGACCCCCTGCGTGATCGCGACCCGATCGCCGAAGGCGATGCGGCCGTGGCGAGCCAGATGCACCGCGAGCGGACCCGCTGCCGAGCCTGTGGCCGGATCCTCGTGCACGCCCAGAGCAGGCGCGAACATGCGGCTCTTCACGCTCGTCCCCGCCGCCGCCAGGCAGCTGAACGTGAACGCGCCGATCGCAGCGAGCGCGCGCATGTCGGGCTCGAGCGAGGCAACCTCGTCTGGCGCGCCGAGCACCACGTAGATGTGGCGCGGCCCGTTGTCGTAGACCTCCACCGGCAGCTCGCTGCGCTCCACTCCCAGCGCTGCCAGCAACACACCCTCTTCGGCGAACGGCGCCCACGTCGGGATCGGCTGCGCCATCGTCCCTTGCGCCACCCGGCCGCGCCACGCATCGAAGCCGACCTCGATCGGTCCCGAGCCCGTCTCCAGCACGATGCGCTCCTGCCGCAGCGCTCCCGCCACGACAGCGCCCGCGCCCAGCACCGGGTGCCCGGCGAACGGCAGCTCCGCGTTCGGCGTGAAGATCCTCGCGCGTACGTCGCCCTCTGACTCGGACGGCAGCAGGAACACCGTCTCCGACAGGTTGAGCTCGCGCGCGAGCGCCTGCATCGTCTGCTCGTCGATGCCGCGGCCGTCGACGAAGACCGCGAGCTGATTGCCCTGCAGCGCGCGGTCGCTGAACACGTCGAGCAGCAGATATCGCCGCCCCGCGCCGGACGCATGCGCCGCCGAGGGCGCCGCCGCGAACGGGTCGAACGCGGCCAGCGCAGCGAGCGCCGCCTCGCTCATCCCGCCAGGTCCACGAGCGTCAGCCGCGCCGAGCCCAG
>DASWSH010000200.1:0-1935 GCA_036402735.1 Solirubrobacteraceae bacterium
GTTGGTCCCGTCGTTCTCGTCCCAGGCGACGTACGGCACTCCACCGATGGAGGCCAGCGTCGGATGCAGCGCGTCCTTGGTCGCATCCTGGTTGATCCCACCGTGTGTCGCGTCGACGCCCCTCCAGGGCTCCTCCCAGCCATTCCCAGCGGCGTTGAGGCGCGCAACTCGCACCTCCGAATTGGTGCCGTCGCCTTCGATGAAGGCGACATACGGCACGCCGCCGAAGTCAGCCAGGCTCGGCTCATCCGTACCGTGACTCAGGTCCGCGTTCACCGGGCCGCCGACCTTCTCCCAACCCGTGCCGGCGGTGTTCAGTCGCCCGACGAAGAGCTGCTGGTTTGCACCGTGTACCTCTGCCCAGGCGACGTATGGCAGCCCGGCGATCGAGGCCATCGACGGCACACGCCCGATGCTGGTGATCCCGCTGGGTCCACCGACGGGCTCGTGCCAGGCGGCCGCCGCCGGCGTCACGCCGCCGATCGGCAGCATCAACGCCAACGCCACACCCAATCCGACCGCCCTTGCGGCCCGCCGGGCCGCCGCGACTCGCATGCAGCGACCCTAACCGGCTATACGTCCGCGATCCGCGGAGTCTGTGACAACTCTCACGAGAGCACGCGTGGCCGCTGAGCAGCCGCTCCTGGAGCGCCCGGTCAGGCCTCGAGCTCAGCCCGCGCGGAGCCGCGCCGGCCGCTCAGCTCCACGGGCGCCGAGTGCAGCGCCCGCAGGCGCAGGTCCTTCCACGACATCCCCTCGCCGACCAGTGCCGGCATGCCCATGGCGAAAGCGGTCGCGATCTCCACCGCCTGCAGGATGATCCCGTAGGCGAGCGCGTCGGTGTGGTTCACGTGGTAGGCGGCCAGCACGGCCACGCAGGCCGCCTGGAACACGCCGATGTTCGAGGGCGTGGCCGGCAGCGCCGCCGTGACGTTCACCGCGAACAGCACGGCGGCCGCGGCGCCGAGGCCGGCCTTGGCGTCCAGGCCGAGCGCGACGAGCAGCGCGTAGCAGGCGAACCACTGGATCGCCCACGCGAGGATCTGTGTGAACGCGGCCCACGCGCCCAGCTTCGGCCGCCGGAACACCTTCAGGCCGAGTCGCACCTGCACCATCGCCGCGCGCGCCTTCGCCGCCGCCTGCTGCAGCCGGGCGAACCGCGACGGCTTGCCGCGGCGCAGCAGCGCCGGCGTCGAGAGCACCACGGCCAGCAGCACGATTGGCACGAGCGTCGCGACCACGAGCGCGCGCTCGTGACCCTGGAACAGGCCGACGGTCGCGAACATGATCGAGCCGAGGATCACGAGCGCGACGATGTTGAGGAGCGTCTGCGACACGATCGTCCCGAGCACGACCGGCAATCGCTCGCGCACGCGTCCGAGCCGCCTGGCCACGATCAACGCGCGCGATGGCTCGCCGAGCCGCGCGGGCAGGGTCGCGGACATCAGTACACCGATCATGATCCCGCGCGCGGCGTCGCGCCTTCGGACGCGCACGCCCGGAAGCGCGGCGCGCAGGATCGCGTGCCAGGACTCAGCGCGGAGCAGCATCGACGAGCACATGAGCGCGAGCGCGAAGCACACCCAGAACGCCTGCGCGCCGAGCAGCGCGTTGCCGATTGACGCAATCCCGATGCGCTGCAGCGCAAGAGCGGCCAGCCCAAGGCCGCCCACCGCGCCGCCGAGAACGGCCCCGCGGCGAATCAGCCGCCACGCGCGCTTGCGGGCATCGCCGGGAGCCGTGGGCTCGGGCGAGGGCATCCGCGTCGGGCGGCCGCGCGGACCACCGTCGGCACTGGCGAGGCCGGTGCGCAGCGCCACGCGCTGCACCACTCCGGCCGGCTGCGCCTCGGCAATGCGAATCGCGTCGCCGTACGCGTCGAGCACCTCCTCGGCCACGTGCTCCCACGAGAAGCGCTGCGCCCGCTCGCGCGCC
>DASWSH010000201.1:0-3801 GCA_036402735.1 Solirubrobacteraceae bacterium
TATAACGCCAGTGGTGGGCCTGTCGGGGTGGGAAGAGCGACAGCCAAGTCGATGGTGCTAAACCTCGTTCTCGTGCACGTGATCGGCATGCTCGGCACACAGATCTTCTGGGGCGCCAACCCAAGAGCGCCAATCGGCGGCTGAGCTGATGGCCGGCGGCAGCGGACGGCGCGGCATCCCGTGGGGGCGCCGCAGCAGCGCAGACTCCGGTGAGCAGGCGGCGAAGCCCGCGCCCGAGCAGCCGCCCGCGGCCGTGCCCGCGCCCGTGCAGCCGGCGGGCGGCGCACCGACGTTCCGCGCGGTCGAAGAGCACGACGCGCGCGAAGGGCATGACGCGGGAGCTCCGCAGGAGTCCTACGAGCCGATCGAGCACCACGCGGCGCCGGTCGAGCCCGGCGGCGAGGCCGACTTCGCGCCTGCCACGGCCGGCACCGACGGCGCCGCCGCGCAGCAAGCCGGCGAGACGCGTGTGGTGCGCGAGCCCGCGCGCCACGACGAGGAGGAGTTCGAGTACCACACGGGCACGATCCGCCCCACCGAGGAGCCCGACGCGATCGAGTTCATCGACGTGCACAAGACGTTCGGGCGCAACCACGTGCTGCGCGGTCTCAACATGGGGCTGCCCGAGAACAGGATCTCGATGATCCTCGGCCCGTCGGGCACGGGCAAGTCGGTGTGCATCAAGCACATCGTCGGTCTGCTCTATCCCGACCAGGGCGATGTGATCGTGCACGGCCACTCGATTCCCAGCACACCCGACGCGGAACTGTTCGAGCTGCGCAAGAAGTTCGGCGTGCTGTTCCAGGACGGCGCGCTGTTCGGTTCGCTGAACCTCTACGACAACGTCGCGTTCCCGCTGCGCCAGCACACCGAGAAGGGCGAGGAGGAGATCGCCGAGATCGTGAACCGCCGGCTCAACGAGGTCGGCCTGGGCAACGCGAACGAGAAGATGCCCAACGAGCTCTCCGGCGGCATGCGCAAGCGCGCCGGCTTCGCGCGCGCGCTCGTGATGGAACCGGACATCGTGCTGTTCGACGAGCCCGACTCCGGCCTCGATCCCGTGCGCACCGCCCTGCTCTGCGAGCTGATCAAGGAAGTGCACGCCGAGAACGGCGGCTGCTACGTGGTGATAACGCACGACATCATGTCTGCGCGCCGCGTGGCGGAGCACATCTCGGTGCTGTGGAAGGGAAAGATCGTCGAGACCGGCCCCGCGGCCGATCTGTTCGCCTCCGAAAACCCGTTCGTGCGGCAGTTCCTCTCCGGCGCCTCGCAGGGCCCGCTCGGCATGGGCTAGACGCGCCTGCGCGCGTGGCGGGGACGCAACCGCTCCTGCCGCTGCGTCCGCCGGCGCCGGTTAGCCTTCCGCTGTGACCGTCAAAGCGATCATCGCCGCGCTTGCCGCAAGTGCCACGCGACGGCCCTGGCGCGTGCTGATCCTCACCGCCGTGCTCGCACTCGCCGCCGGCGCGCTGGCGCTGCGCCTGCAGCCGACCGCCGCGACGAGCACGTTCGTGTCGAGCTCGAGTCCCGAGTACCGCGCCACGCAGAGCTTCTACAACGGCTTCGGCGAAGAGCCCGTCGAGGTGCTCGTGCGCGGCAACCTGCAGCAGCTCGTGCTCTCCTCGGACATCGCGCGCGTGCTCGGCCTCGAGGGCTGCCTGTCCGGCAACGTGCCCGCCGCGGCGCTGCCGAAAGAGGGAGGCGTCCACGGCCCCTGCGCCGGCCTCGCCAGGGCACGCACCGTCAAGGTCGTGCTCGGGCCGGGCACGTTCATCAACGAGGCGGCGGGCAGGATCGACGAACAGATCGCGGCGCAGAACGCGCAGGCGCAGGCGCAGGCGAAACAGGCCGAAAAGACCTTCTACGCGCAGGCGCTGAAGAAGGGCTACAGCCCCGAAAGCGCTCGCCGCCTCGGCCGCGAAGCGTCGCGCTTCACGATTGCGCGCTTCAAGGAGGGGCTCGTCACGCTCGCGCTCGAATACGGCCTCAGCTCGCCGCCCTCGCTCGGCGACGCGAGTTTCGTCTCCGCGCTCGTGTTCGACTCGAGCAAGCCCGCCGGGACGCCGAAGCAGCGCTTCGCCTACCTGTTCCCGAGCCGCGACACGGCGCTGATCTCGGTGCGCATGCGCGCCGGCCTCTCGCAGGCACAGAAGAACCACACGATCGCGATGATCCGCCGCGCCGTCGCGATGCCGCAGTGGCATCTCGCCCACGGCGAGTCCTACCTGATCACCGGCGAGCCGGCGATCGTCTCCGATCTCACCCACTCGATCACCCACTCCGTCCTGCTGCTGCTGCTCGCCGCGCTGCTCGTCATGGCCGCCACGCTCAGCCTCATCTTCCGCGCCCGCCCGCGGCTGCTGCCACTGCTGCTCGCGCTCATCGCCACCGCCATCACCTTCGGCGCGCTCTCGCTCCTGGGCGCGTCGCTCACGGTCGCCTCGATCGCAGTGCTGCCCGTGCTGATCGGCCTCGCCGTCGACTACGCGATCCAATTCCAGTCGCGCGTCGAGGAGGACGAGGACGCGGCCGCTGCGGCCGCGCCAGCTTCTGCCGCGACGGCCGCCGGCGGCGCGGGCAAGAGCTCCGCGGGCGCCGTCGTTCGCGCCGCTGCCGCGGGCGGTCCGACGATCCTCACCGCCGCCGCGGCGAGCGCCGCCGCGATGCTCGTGCTGCTGCTCTCGCCCGTGCCGATGGTGCGCGGGTTTGGCCTGCTGCTCGTCGCCGGCGTCGCGATCGCGCTGCTCTGCACGCTGCTCGCCGGAGCCGCCGCGCTCACCGTCGCCCCACGCCTCCGTGCGCGGCGTCCAACGGACGCGGGCGTCGTCGCCGTCGCCGGCCCGCTCGCCGCCTCTTGGCGCGGCGCGCGCGAGCTGCTGGCCGACAACGCGCTCACGCGGCTCGTCTCGCGCGCGAGCCTGCAGGGCGCCGTTCGCTCGCCGGGCCGCGTGCTCGCCGCCGGCCTCGCGCTCGCCGCGCTCGGCTGGGGCCTCGACACGCAGACCCGCGTCGAGACCGACATAACGAAGCTCGTGCCGCAGAACCTCGGCTCGCTGCGCGCGCTCTCTGCGCTCGAGCGCAGCACCGGCGTCGGCGGCGAAATCGCGGTGCTGCTGTCCGGCCGCAACCTCGCGCGCCCCAGCACGATTGAATGGATGACCGCCTACCAGAGCCGCATGCTCGCGCGCTTCGACTACAGCTCCACACGAGGCTGCGGCAAAGCAAGGCTGTGCCCCGCCTTCTCGCTGCCCGACCTGTTCGGAAGCGCCGCAGGCGCTGCTGCCGGCGCCGGCGGCGCCGCGGGCGCGGCCGGGGCGGGCGGGGCCGGCGGGGCGGGCGGGGCCGGGGGCGCGGCGGGCAAAACAGCTGCGCGAAAGCTCACGCAGGCGCAGGTCGACGGCCTGCTCGGCGCGATCCCGCCGTACTTCTCCCAGGACGTGATCTCCCCCGATAGGCGCCTGGCGACGCTGTCGTTCGGCATCCGCCTGATGAGCCTGCAGCAGCAGCAGCAGCTGATCGAGCAGATGCGCGCGGGGCTGCACCCGCCGCCGGGGGTCCAGGCGCAGCTCGTCGGCCTGCCGGTGCTGGCGGCGCAGTCCGGCTCACAGGTGGCCGACCCGTGGCGGCGGCTGGAGACGCTGCTGGCGGGCCTGGCGGCGGTCGCGCTCGTGCTGCTCGTGGCGTTCCGCGGCGACCGCCGCCGCGCGCTCGTGCCGCTCGCGCCGATCGTGCTCGCGACCGGCTGGTCGGCGCTGATCCTGTTCGCGATCCGCGTTCCGCTCAACCCGATGTCCGTCA
>DASWSH010000202.1:0-7093 GCA_036402735.1 Solirubrobacteraceae bacterium
GGCGACGAGTTCGGTCATGACGCCCGGTCCGAGCACGCACACACCGGCGAACACGCCGCGTGTGCCAGCTTCGCCGATTCCGGCTGCGGAGCCGATGCCGGGCACCAGTTGCAGAGGCCGCGCGCGATTCGGCTGCTCGCACACCAACAGCAGAACGTCCAGATCGCTGGGGCGTGGCTCTACGAGCGTCTGCAGCGGCTCGCCGAGCATGCCGTCGCCGCGGTGGAGCAGGCATGCGTCGTCCTCGATGAACTCGCTTGCCGCCGCCAGCACGTCGCGGCCGCCGACGTCTTCGTCGTATGGCACGTGCAGGATCGCGAGCTCGGACGGACCTTCGCGATCGACGACCGCGACGACCTCGGCGAGGACTTCCGTGGGAGACAGAACGACCGCTTCGCGCACGCCGCTCTCCGCGAGCGCGTCCAGCACGTGGCACACGATCGCCCTGTTGGCGACCCGTTGCAGGCTGGTGGCGCGCGTTGCACCCAGCCACGGCCCGCTGAACGGCGTGGTGGTGGGTACTACGACAACCGCCTTCTCTGGCACACCGATCAAACGGATCTCGCGTGCCGGTACTCGCGCGCGAGTGTCAGACAGCGGGGCTGATCGGCGTGGCTGCGATCGCCTGGGGTGCGCCGCGGCGGCGCATCGATGTCTCTGCGCCCTCCATCACGGCAACGATCGCGACGCCGAGATCGACGCTGGAGCGGGGCGTGTCGCCGGTGTTGATTGCGTGCGCGAAGTCCTCGAGCTCGAGGCTCAGCGGCTCTGCGGCGGCGATGCGGGGGATGATCACATCTCCCGAGCGGTAGATCAGCTGGTGCTCGCCGAAGTTGGCGGGTTGCGAGACGTCCATGCCGCGGTCGTAGATGCGCACCGGCTCATCGGCTGCGGTGTCGTCGTACTGCACCATCAGCTTGCTGCCGACCACGACCATCTGGCGCAGCTTGCGTGGCGCCAGCCACGAGATCTGCACGTTCGCGGTCGTGCCGCCCTCGAAGCCGAGTGTCAGGAACGCGGTCTCGGGCACGCCGTACTTGAACACGCTGCGGCCGGTCGCGGACACCTCGAGGATCGGGCGCTCGAGCCAGTAGAGCAGGATCGAGAGGTCGTGTGGCGCAAGGTCGCATACGACGCCGTCGCTCTGGTACTTGCCGAGGTTCATGCGCTGCGAGGTGACGAAGTGGATGTCGCCGATGTCGCCGCCACGGATCAGGTCGCGCACGGCGTTGACGGCGGGGCTGTAGACGAAGGTGTGGCCGGGCATCAGCAGCAGCTCGCGCTCCGCGGCGATCGCGGCGAGCTCGCGGGCGTCCGCGATGTTGGTCGCAAGCGGCTTCTCGACGAGTACGTGCTTGCCCGCCATCAGCGCGGCCTTGACGAGCGCATAGTGGCTCTGCGGCGGCGTCGCAACGACGACGGCGTCGACCGTCTCGTCCGCGAGCACGTCGCTCAGCTGCGGCGTGGTGCGCACGTGCGGGTAGCGCCGTGCGACGGCTGCGCGCTTGTCCGGGTCCAGGTCGCACATGAGGCTGAAGTCGAACTCCTCGCGTTCGGCGAGGTTGCGTGCGAGGTTGGGGCCCCAGTAGCCGTACCCGATGACGGCCGTTCCGATCGGACGCGGACGTGTCGCGATGCCGTTCTCGGGCTCGTCGTCGCCGCGCGGGGACTGCCAGCCGTTGAGCGTCGCTCCGGCCATCTCAGCGGAGTGTCATGGGCGGGGACATATGCCCGATCAACGAGACGCGGCAGTTACAACTTGCGGGAACGACAGCGCGGCCGCGGCGACGCGGTCCAGTTCCTGCTCGGTCATGCCGGGGAACAGCGGCAGCGAGCAGATCATCCCGGTGAGGCGCTCGCTGACCGGCAGGCTGCGCTCGGCGTAGCCGAGATGCGCGTAGGCCTCCGTGCGGTGGATCGCCTGCGGGTAGTGGATCGCGGAGGCGACGCCCTCGCGCTCGAGATGCTCGCGCAGCGCGTCACGCTCGCTGCTGCGCACGACGAACAGGTGGTAGACGTGGTCTGCCTGCTCGAAGGGCAGGCGTACCGGGTCCAGCGCGGATGCGCGCGCGCTGGAGAGCCGCTCGCGGAGCGCTGCGCCGAGGCGACGGCGCTCCGCGTTCCAGCCCTCCAGCCGTGTGAGCTTGCGGCGCAGCACGGCGGCCTGCAAGGCGTCGAGCCGCGCGGTGGTGCCGACGATCCTGTGGTTGTAGCGCGGGCGCTCGCCGTGCGCGCGCAGCAGCTGCAGGCGTTCTGCCAGCTCGGGCACATCGGTTGTGACGGCGCCGCCGTCGCCCCACGCGCCGAGGTTCTTCGTGGGGTAGAAGCTGAAGCAGCCGAGCGTGCCGAGCGAGCCGACGCGACGGCCGCGGTAGCGCGCGCCGTGGGCCTGGCAGGCGTCCTCGATCACGTGCACACCGGCCTCGCGTGCCAGCTCGACGATCGGGTCCATCTCGACGGTCGCACCGAACAGGTGCACGGGAACGATGCATCGCACGGCGGGGCGCATCGCTGCCGCGACGATCTCCGCGCTCAGCAGGTGCGAGTCAGGGTCGACGTCGACGAGCAGCGGCGTAGCGCCGACCGCGCTTACGGCCTCGGCGGTGGCGATGAAGGAGTTGGCGGGCACGATCACCTCGTCGCCCGGTCCGATCTCGAGTGCGCGCAGCGCCAGCGCGAGCGCCTCGGTGCCGGACGAGACGCCGACGGCGAAACGCGTCTCGCAGTACTCGGCGAACTCGCGCTCGAAGGCCTCGACCTCCTCACCGAGCGTGAAGGCGCCGCGCTCGGCGATCGCGCGTACCGCTGCGAGCAGCTCCTCCATCAGGGCCGGATCTGCGAAGTCCAGGCGCGTGAAGGGCACCGGCGGGTGCGCCGGCTGCGCGTCGGGTGTGCCGTTCAGCATGCGGCCGCGCTCGGGCTTGCGACGACGGTCTGCGGCGCCGCGCCGAGGCGGCGCAGCTCTTGCTGCAGCGCGCGCCGGCCGCGGTGGTGCAGGCCGTGGATCGAGCTTTCCGAGCGGCCCATGCGCTCCGCGATCTCCTGCGGGGAGAGGCCCACGACGTGGCGCATGATCACGACGTCGCGCTGCTCCTCGGGCAGCAGTGCGAGCGCGGAGTGGAAGTCGCGTGCGCGCTCGCGACTGGTCTCGTCCGCATGCGTGTCGGCGCCGAGCACTTCCTCGGTCGGGATCGGCCGGCGCCGTCGAAGATGATCGAGGGCGACGTTGCGCGCGAGCCGCAGCAGCCAGCCGGAGAACGGGATTCCGCGGTCCTCGTACTTGGCGATCACCGTCACCAGCTTCATGAAGACGTGCTGGGTGAGGTCCTCGGCCTCACGGTCGTCGCGCACGATGCTGCGCACGTATCCGTAGACGTTGTCGGAATAACGCACATAGAGGAAGCGGACCGCGTCACGGTCTCCTTGCTTGGCGCGAGCTATCGCGAGACGCACTTCACGCATCGTGGACGGTGACTCGTCCAGCGTGGTGCTGCCTCGGAAGCCCACCTGTCCATCCCTGACATTGAGGTGAGGCACCGTATTCTCCTGTTTTGGTGAGGCGCCGCCGATCTGCCCCCGGAGCGCTCGACGATGATTGGTGACTGCGGCCGGCTGCACAATCGCCCGAGCGTCCCCACCTGCGTTCAGGCTTCTGAACGCATCACCGGGCCACGTTGACGAGCGGATCGTTCAGCGCCAAGGCGGTTCCCGAGCCCGCCGCGCGGCCCCGTCGTACACACGTCTGTACCTAAATGACGAGATGGCGGGGGCAAGCCGTTCAGACGCTTGTCGCCACGGCCGGCGAGCGGTTTTCAGCGTGCGCGAGTGCAATCGGAGACAAACGCACAGCCGCGGCGCGCCACCGCACGGGCGATCTCGGCGACTCGGCCGGGACGCGAGGTCCGCCGGATTAGCGTTGCGCGCGATGAGTCCGCTGACGCTGCGCCGCTTCCGTGCCGACCGGCTTCTGCGTCGCGAGTTCGACCGGCTTCGTGTCAACGTGCTGGGCGCCGTTCAAGTGCGACTGAACGCTCGCGGCTTGAACGTCGCGCGCGCCGATCTGGATGCGTGCTACTCGATGGCCTGGCACGGCCTTTACACCGCTCAGCTCGCGGGAGAGCAGATCGAGAGCCCCGCGGCGTGGCTGACGGTCGTGACGTTCAGGCGCGCGCTCGACGAGCACCGTGCCCACCGCAAGCTCGGCGCGCTCGACGCGGACCTGACCGTGCGCAGCCTCGATCCCGCCGATGGCGCCGCCGCTGAGAGGCCCGCTTCGGCGCTGGCTGCAGGCGCCGCGCGCGACCTGGCGTGCGAGCTCGACGACCGAGCGCGCATCGACGCGCTGTTCGAGGGCATCCGCGACGCGCTCGACGCGCGCGAGCGGGAAGCGGCGGTGCTCTGCTACCTGCATGGCCTCTCGCGTCGGGACGCGGCCGCGCGGATGGGCATGAGCGAGGCACGCATGCGCAAGCTGATGGAAGGCCGCGGCGACGGCAGGCCGGGCGTGGCAGCGAAGATCGGCGTGCTCGCGCAGACGATCGAGCGTGGCGAGTGGTGCGAGCAGCGTGCGTCGCTGATGCGAGCGCTCGCCTTCGGGATCCTCGACCTGGGCGGCGAGCGCCACATGCTCGCCCTGATGCACCATCGCAACTGCCCTGCGTGCCGAGCGTATGTCGCGTCGCTTCGCGGTCTCGCCGCCCTGCTTCCGCCGATCGCGCTGCCACCGGGGCTCCTGGCCGCGCTCGCGGGCGGTGCGGGGGCCGCGAAGGGTGCGGCGGGGGGCGCGGGGGCGACCGGTGGTGCCGGTGCGGGCGGCGCTGGCGCTGCCGCTCCGGGTGGTGTGGCCGCCGCCGGCGCGGCGGGCGGCGCGGGCGGCGGCTGGGTGCTCCTGGGCGGCCCGCTCAGCGCGAAGCTCGCCGTGGGCTGCGTGCTGCTGCTCGGCACGGGCTGCGCGACGCTCGGCCTGGGCGCGGCCGAGCATGCCCGTCACGCTCGTCATCAGCAACCGCTGCGTCGAGCGACGGCGCGCGCCGCTGTTGTCGCGGTGACGGCAAGCGGGCCGCCGGCGCGGGCGGCGCCGGTCGATGGCGGGACTGCTGGCGCATCCGGCTCCGGTCGCGGCGTCAGCGCCGGGGGGCCTGCGCCGTCGCAGGCGGCCGGTCGTGAGTTCGGCCTGGAAGGAGCGCCGGCGGCGAGGGCTTCCGCTGCGCCGCGGGCAAGCGCCGCAGCCACACGCGAATCCGCGCGGCCGCAAGCCCGTCCGCCGTCTCCGTCGCCGTCAGCGACAGGGACGCCGTCGGTGCCGGGAGCCGCGCGCGCAGCCGCTCGCGAGTTTGGCCCGGGTTAGGCCGTCGTCACGAGGTCTGCGCGGGCGCGCGCGTCGGTACGCGATCGCGCGCAGGATCGGCACGCCTGTTCCCGTCTCGCCGCGATGGCGCCGGCAGAAACAGCTGCGCGCGGGGTCAACCGGTGGGGAAGACCTTGCGCAGGCGGGCGAGCGCGAGCGGGTTGCCGCGGGCGCGCAGCCGACCGCGGGCGAGCGCGCGGAGCGGGTCGAGCCGTTCGCCGACGATGTCGACCCAGTCCTGCCAGGACAGGCGCAGGCGCAGGTCGGGGCTGCTCGCGGGGCCCTCCGCGGCGACGCTCGAGCCGTTGTTGACGACCAGGTGCCAGGTGTCGACGTCGGGGTCGGTGAACTCCCACTGGAAGGTCGTGGGGCGGGTGAGGCCGTGGTTCGGATTGACCTGGCGGCGCACGGTGTCGAACAGCAGCGCGACCGTCTGCGGATCGCGGCTCGAGGGGCCTTCGCGCACGCCGATGATGCCCGCTTTGGCGAGCTCCCGGCCGCGCCGGCTCAGCTCCAGCGGCGTCAGTCCGGGTGGCAGCAGCGGCGGCCCGGGCAGGCTCTCGACGGGCATGCCGGCGGAGCGCAACTTGCTCGTCATCGACGTCAGTCCCTCGATGCCGACATCGTCGAAGGTGGCGCCGAATGTCGTTATGTAGCGTTCGTCCCAGCCCGGGGGCATCAGCACCTGCGAGCTGTACCTGGTCACTTCGCGCAGCAGCGCGGCGACGGCGCGCGGCACGCCCTCGGGGTCTTCGCGCTTGAGATCGGCGAGCAGCTTCACGCCGAAGCCGATGTGCCGCTGCTCGTCCGCGGCGATGTTCTCCATGCCTTCGCGGAACGCCGGCAGCTGGTTGCGCTCCTGCAGGTAGTTGCAGATGAAGTGCTGACCGGGCTGCGCGAGCGTCGCCTCGACCACGACGTGGTAGAGCGCGACCGCGGCGGCCAGCTTGGCGGGCGAGCGGTCGGCGCGCAGCTCGTCGGCCATGCGGTCGAGGCGGTCGAAGATCTTGCGGAAGCCGGGCGTCAGCTGCGGCTTGATCTCCTGCAGGCCACCTGCCATGGAGCCGTCGCCGATGCCGCAGACCTCGTGCATGAAGCGCTTGAAGAAGACGGCGTGACGCGCCTCGTCCACCTGCTGGGTGGCCAGGAAGTACTTCTGCTCCTCGCGCGGCGCTGCATCGATGTACGGCGAGAGGTTGTCCGCGACCGCGTCCTCGCCCCAGAAGAACAGGCAGTAGTTCCAGATCGCCGCCTGGCGCTCGAAGTCGGTGAAGTCCTCGCGCCACTGGCGAGCGTCCTCGGTGAAGTCGAGCTCGGTCGCCTTCCAGTTGCCGCGCTCCCAGCGCGCGTAGAGATCCTCGTAGCTGATCGCGTCGGTGGGAAGGCTCGCAGTCTGCTCGCGTTCGAGGGGGGTTGTCGCGCTCGCCATGATCGTCGCCTTTCGCCGAGATGTGGCCGGCCGGCCTGCTCTGGATAATGAACGTTATCGAAATATCGAGCGCTCTGTCAACTAACATTGCGGGGAATGGAGCGGTCGGCGCGCATGACGCGCGAGCAGAGCAGGGCGAACACGCGCGAGCGTCTGCTCGCCGCGGCGCGCAGCGTGTTCGCCCGCAGCGGCTTCCACGGCGCCTCCGTTGAGGAGATCGCATCGGAGGCCGGCTTCTCGACCGGCGCGCTGTACTCGAACTTCGAGGGCAAGGAGGACCTGTTCCTCGTGCTGATGGAGCGCGAGATCACCGCGCA
>DASWSH010000203.1:0-22501 GCA_036402735.1 Solirubrobacteraceae bacterium
GGCCCCGCACCGACCACGCCGCAGGCACCCGCCTCGCAGCCGCCGCCGGCTGCTCCTCCCGTCGGCTCCGCGCCGCAGGCGAGGCCCGTCCCTCCCACCGGCCCGGCGGCTCTCCCGCCGCCGTCGACCGCCGCCGGCTCCCTGTCCCGGCCGACGCAGGTGTCTCCTGCGGGTTCAGTGCCGTCCCAGCCTTCGCAGCAAGCGCAGCAGCCGCCGCGACCGGCGCTCACCCAGGTTCCCGCGCAGACGACGGCGCAGCCGGTGCGCACGACGGGCCCCGTGCAGACCACCGGCCCGGTTCAGACGACCGGCCCGGTTCAGACGACCGGCCCGGTGCACACGAGCGTCCCCACCCAGCCGAGCTCCGCTCCGACTGGGGCACCTGGTCAGGCTGGCACTCCCGGTCAGGCTGGCACTCCCGGTCAGGCTGGCGCACCTGGTCAGGCTGGCGCTGCCGGTGAGACCGGCGTGTCCGGCGCTCAGCCGGCACCGGCCTCGTCCGACGAGGACGGCCCGGAGCCCCCGGGCCCGCAGCCGAAGCCCGCGGCTTAGCCGAGGGCGATCGCGCTCACGCAGCCGCCTATGCGGCCAGCAGCTTGGCTGACCACGTCTGGTGATGCAGCTCGTGGCGCAGCTCGATCACGCCGTGGCGCTCGAGCACAGCGTCGGCACGGTGCAGCAGTTTGCTGCGCTGTTCCGGCGGCAGCTGGCCCACCCAGCTCATCGACGCCAGATACCTGAGGACGCGCGCGCGGTCCATCGTCTGCTCGCTCGTCAGCGTGAGCTCCGTGATGTCGCCGAATGCGTCGTCCTCTTCGAGCGCTGCGGCGGCCGGGCGGTCTGTGAACGCCGGGTGCTCCGGACGCATCTCCATGAGGACTCGGCCGAGCTCCGCGCTCCACTCGTGCGGCAGCACCGGGATCGTGCGCAGGATCGTCACCGCGCCGCCGGGCCGCAGCACACGGCGTATCTCGGGCATCGCGCGACGCTCGTCGAACCAGTGGAATGAGTCGGCCGCGAAAATCGCCTCGACGGAGCGGTCCGGCAGCGGGATCTGCTCCGCCACGCCCTCCAGCACGCGCTCCCCTCCGATCGCCCGCGCCAGCAGCTCCCGCGTCGCTTCGAGCGGCTCCAGCGCCTTCAGGTCGAGTCCCGCCGCAAGCAGCGCCCGCGACAGTTGTCCTGTGCCCGCGCCCAGCTCCAACGCCGGCGTGCCCGCCGGCAATCCCAGCGTCCCCAGCAGCTCGGCAACAACCGCATCCGGGTAGGGCGGGCGCCCGCGATCGTAGGTCTCCGCGTCGCTGAAGCCGCTCACAAGTGGGTGCAGGGCGGTCTCGGCCATGAGGCGATTCTTGCAGCCGTCGCTTCGCTCGCGCAGGCCGCCGGGCGCCGCGCCGCCGACGAATGGCGCTGCGGCCGGGCCGGCTTACTACCTGTAGGGTTCCGCCAACTCACCCGGCGGGCCGGCAGGTTTCGACCGGCCTGATCCCGACCGACGAGAGGCCCGCGATGAACCCACGCCGACTTTTCACAATCCTGCTGATCTCGAGCTTCGCCGCGCTGCTCGCGGGCTGCGGCAGCAGCAGCAAAGGCTCCTCGTCGAGCAGCTCCACGGCCGCCGCCCCCGCGAACGGCTCCAAAGCCGGTACGTCCAGCAAAGCGCCTGCCTCGCCGGCCGAAGTGAAGGCCGCGACCGCAGAATGCAAACGCATCATCGCCAGCGCCTCCAAACTGACAGCCAACGCGAAGACCAAACTGGAAGGCGCCTGCAGCGCCGCCGCCAAAGGCGACCTCACCACCGTGAAGAAGGTCGCCAAGGAAGTCTGCGAAGAAGCGATCAGCACCTCGTCGCTGCCGCCGGCCAGCAAGGAAAAAGCTGCCGCCGCCTGCAGCAAAGCGTGAGCGCCTTCGTCAGCCGAAGCCTTCCTTCGTCAGCCGCAGCGTCGCTTCGTCAGCCGACGCCTTCCAGGAACGGCACCAGCGCTTCGTAGAAACGGTTCCCGTTCGGTTCGGCCGCGGCGGGATCGTTGTGCGCGTATTCGCTTTCCGCGTCGATCAGCGTCACGTTCGCACTGGGTATGCACGATTGTTCGGCGAGGATCTGAGCGGCCGTCAGCGTGCTCCCGCCGAACACTTTGTCCAGTTCCGAGCTGATTGCCAGAAGCTTCAAGCTGGTGGGCAGTTCGTGCCCGTGCACCGCGTGCTCGCCCAGCACTTCCTGCGCCGCGTTGTCGTTGCCCTCGGCCACCGCGCCCGTGTCGATCGTCAGCCGTTCCGGGAAGTACCACTCCACGCCGTCCGCGCCGCGCAGCCCGGCTCCGGCCAGCATCTCCGCATAGCGATGCAGCGGTGAGAGCGCTCCTTCGCCGCTCCAGCCGTGCAGCCCGTCTTCGTTCGCCGCTTCTTCGATGCCCTTGCCCGCGTGCACCTGCCCGGCGATCAACGAGGGCGGCGAGCTGCCCACGTTGACGCCGAAGCCGAACTCCGCTTCGTTCGTCACAGCGACAGCTTCGCCTTTGGCGTTCGTGGGCTTCAGCATCGACGGCAGCAGCGGAAAGCTCTCTGCGAGCGACGCTTCCTGCGGCGCCACCAGCACGCTCGTCGCGCCGAGTGCCGAGAACAGTCCCAGGAAGGGCGAGCCGATCCCGCCGAAGGCCAGCCACGGCGTCGATCCACTCAGTTTCGCGAGCTGTTCTTCGGCCCGTTCCCTGCTCACCGGTACCGGTCTGCTGCCGCCGTCGTCGTACACCAGGCCCGAGAGCCCGTTGGCTCCCGGCCTGCCCGCGAAGTCCCACGTGGCGTATGCCGTCACCACGGAGCCTCCCAGGGAGTGTCCGGCCAGGACCACCTTTCCGCCGAGCCCTTTCGCCGCTTCGATCACCGTGTGCAGGTCTTCCACCGCGACGCTCATCCCCCACCCGCGCGCGAATTCCACCGCGCCCGTCGGAATCAGATGCATGTGCGACTGCGCGCCCCCGACTTCCGCCAGATAGCCGAGGTAGTAGCGGAACACTTCCTTGGAGCTCGCCGTCCCATGCTTGGCCCTGTTCAGCATCGACTGGTCCTCCAGCAGGTTCTCGCGACGTTCGACCGACCACACCTGCCAGTCGCCCAGCCGCTGCACCAGCGACTTCGCGAACGGCACGAAGTAGCCCCCGCCCGCCGAGGTGCCGGGCTCGAACACAAGCACGTTGCGTGCGCTCGCTCGCCCGACCTTGATCACGCCCACCTGGTTCAGGTCGAGGTTCGCGCGCAAGCGCGAGCCCTTGAAGTTGAACGCCGCCGGCGTGCCCGGTGCTGTCGGCGCCGCCAGCCACGTCTTGCGCACCGCGACAGCCCCGCTCGCGCTGCTTGCAACGCACAGCGCCGCCATGCATGCCGCCGCGAGCAACCTCCCCAGACCCCTCATCTCCCCCTCCTGTGTCCGCCTCCCGCCAGACACTAGACCTGCCGCGCGCGTGACGCAACCGCCGGCCTCGGCGCGCCCTCTTCAGCCGTCGCCGGCCCCCGCATCCTCCTCGTCGATCTCATCGTCCTGCTCATCGCCCGCGTACAGCGACTCCCGCGCCAGCTCGCGGCCGGACGCGTCGAACAGCTTGATCTCGAGCAGGTCGTGGCGGTAGTCGTCGGGCGCGACCAGCGTGAAGCGCTCGTCTCGCACCTCGCACTGATCGACCGCCAGCGCCGCGAGCTCGGCCGTCGCGATCGCGCCGCCGGAGACGAGCGGGCGTCCCCACACCAGCGTCATCTGTGCGACCGCTCCCTGCTCGCCCCGCCATGCGCCGATCACCTCGTCGCACAGATCGAGCTTCCAGTCCGGGTTGCGCTCCGCCGTCTCGTCGGTGACGTCGGCCTGCGCGAAGAGCTCCGATGGCTCGCCGTCCGCGCTCGCCGGCACGAAGCGCACGTAGCCGAACAGCTCGTAGCCGCCGCTCGTCGGCGCCGTCACCGGCACGTAGCTGCGCCCGTGCCATGTGCGGTCCGGGTACCACACGAACTGCAGCGGCTCGCCCAGGTCCTCCGGCGGCTCGCCCTCGAGCTCGCCGACCGCCGCGAGGAACTCCGCACGCAGCCGCTGCTCCCAGCGCCCCTGCGGGAGCTCCTCCTGCGGCGGCTCGGCCGCGAAGCGCGGCAGGAAGCGTTCCTCGGGCGGCATCGTCGTGCTGGAGCCTATTCGCCCGCCTCGCGCAGCTGTCGCGCCGCGTCCTCGGGAGCCACGATGTTCAGGTTCACCTCCGTCGAGAGCTCCAGCCCTGCAAGGTGCGTCAGCCGCGGCATCACATCGATCCGCCAGCAGAAATCCTGCGTGCCATGCGGCGCCGTCCGCACCCACATGTTCAGCGGCGGGCTCGAGCCCAGTCGCCGCGCCAGCCGCTTCAGCCCGTCGTGCAGCAGCGCCGCTCCCGACGGCCCGTCGTCCTCGAATCGCGCCCGCGGCACGCGCGGCGCCAGCATCAGCTGGTAGGGCAGCCGCGAAGCGAACGGCGCCAGCAGCACCGCCTCCTCGTCGATCGCCACGATCCGCTCGCCGCGACGCACCTCCTCGGCGACGAGATCGCCGAGCAGGCTCCCGCCCATCGTCCGCGTCTTGTACGCGCCTGCGCGCTCGCGCTCGCGCGCGATCGCAGCCGGCACGAAGCCCAGCGCGTACAGCTGCGCGTGCGTGTGCGGCAGCGACGCCCCCGCCTCGCGGCGCTCGTTCACAATCAGCTGCAGGCACGTCGCGCCGGCATGGAAGCGCATCCGCTCCCGCCACACCTCCACCGCCGTCACCACCTGCTCAGCCGGCAGTTCGGCGAGCGACAGCACCGGCTGGGGCCCGTTCACGATCACCTCGTGCGCGCCTCGCGCGGGCAGCGAAGTGAACAGCTCCGGCTGCGAGCGCCCGCCGCTCGTCGCGCCCGGATCGAGCTCCTCGCCCAGCACCCCCGCCGCCGCCTGCCCGGCCTGCTCCTGCACCGGCGGCTCCAGTGCCGGGTAGAGGTTGGGCACCACGCGCACCGTCCAGCCCGGCGAGTTCGGTGGGCCGCCGCCGGGACGAAGCGCGTACAGCTCCGGCGGCGTGCGGTCCTCGTGGCCCTCCGCGAAGGGATCCTGCTCGCGATCGATCGGTTGCGGCGGCTCGCAGCCAGGCTCACCGCCGGGACGCCGCGAGCGCTCGCCCGCCACGATCGTACGGTGCCCGTCCAGCGGCTCCACGCGAAGTTCCGGCAACGTCAGGCCCCCAGCGCGTATCGCGCCACGTCGCGTTCCAGCTCCGCCACCGACGAATACGGCCCCTGGTGGATGTATTCGCCGCCGCTGCTGTTCCGAAACACGGTCACCGGCGTGAAGGTCGAGCTCGTGATCGCCGCGCCCGCCGTGCCGCTGCGATCGAAGTAGCTCGGATAGCTCAGCGGAAAGGAACGCAGGAACGCCACCGCCGCCGCACGCGAGCTGTCGCCGGAGTCGATGCCGAGGAAGGCCACCTCCCGGCCCCGCGCGAGCGACACACGCTGGAACACGCCGAACTCCGCGCGGCACGGCTCACACCACGACGCCCACTTGTTGATCACCATCGGCCGGCTCCGCAGCTGCGCCAGGCGCCCGCGCAGAGCGCTCAGCCCACCGCCGAGCACCTCGCTCGCCTGCGCGTGCAACCCAGCCAGCGGTGCCGGCGAGCCTGCCAGACGCGCCTGCATCTGCGCCGCTGAGAGGCGTGTCGCCCGCGGCGCCGAGGCGGATGAGTCTCCGAGCTCCGCCAGCCCTACCACGAGCAGCCCCGCCGTGGCCAGCAGCACGGCAGCGATCAGCAGGCGCTTCGGCGTCACGCGGCTAAGAGTCGCAGATGGTCGTGCCAATCCGGCCGTGCCGACTTCAATAGCGCCCCGGCGTGCTGTATCCTGGGTCCTACGTTGAGCCGGGGTGCAGTGAGCCTCCGGTTGAAGGCGCCGTCACTGCGCCGCCCTTTTTTTCCGAACCGCGCCGAACATTTTCGTGCAGCGGTTCTGTCTCGAAGTCCAGAGCCTTCATGGCCGAGTCCACCTCAGTGGCCCTCGGGGCCGCAACCATTCCCGATTCCGCCGATATCGCTCGCGCGGAGAAGTTCGTGCGCGAGCGTTTCGTGCACGACGGCGAGGATCCCGCCGTCGCGCTCGCCCCTGGCACGCCGCGCCGCCGCGCGCTCGACACCGCGCTCGCCGAGCTCGAGCAGGACCCCAAGGCCAAGCAGCCCTCCACCACCTGGCGTCGTGAGTTCTCGCTGCTGCTCGGCCTCGAGCGCATCCTCTCCGAGGACGAGCCGAAGCTCGCAGACGGCACCGTGCTCTCTGCACACCAGGTCGACGCGCTCTCCGGCACGCTGACCGCGCTGCTCGCAGAGGCCCAGCGCTCCGCCAACGGCAACGGCCGCGCCGCCGCCTCAGCCTCGCCCGAGCTGCTCGCCTCGGCAGCGATCCTCGGCCTGGACGATTCGACCGACAGCGGCCCGCCCGTGGACACCGCGCGCACGCCGGCCGCCGAGGTGGACCGCGACGAGGACCAGCTGGACGACGACGACGAGCTCGAGGAGCTCGACGAGGAGGACGAGGACGAGGACGACGACGAGCTGGGCCCTGTGCAGCGCGCTGCTCCCGAGGAGGACGACGAGGAGGACGAGGACGAGGACGAGGATGAGGACGACGACGAGGAGGATGAGGACGAGGCGCCCGAGGACTCGCAGGAGTCCGACGAGGAGCCGCAGGACTGGGTCGAAGAGGAAGACGACGAGGAGACGCTCGGCGAGCAGCCGGAGGATCCCAACGCGGCCAAGCGCTTCTGGTTCGAGCACGCCACGGGCGCCGGCAAGACGGTCGCCGCGCTCGGCTTTGTCGAGGCCACTCAGACGGGCGGCGTGCTGATCCTCACCCACCGTCGCAACCTCGTTGATCAGTTCCTCGGCGAGCTGCGCGACCGCGGCTATTCCAAGCGCATCAGCCGCCCGCTGCTTCAGGGCGAGGACCCCGGGAAGGGGCCGGTGACCGTCGAGACCTACCAGTGGTTCGTGCGCAACGCCGGCAAGATCTCAAGCGCCTACACGATCGTCATCTGCGACGAGGCCCACACCGCGCTCGGCGAGAAGACAAGCGGTGCGATCCGCAACTGGACCGGCCCGATCTTCATCGGCATGACCGCCACCGGCGCGCTGATCGCGCGGCACGTCACCGATCTGTTCCCTACGCAGACCTCGCGCTTCGATCTCGCGCTGGCCGCGCGACGGGGCGTGATCGCGCCGCTGCGCTGTGTGCGCATCTCGCCTGGCGTGGGCGTGCGCACGATCGCCAAGGTGCCGCTGCGCCGGGGCGAGGTGGACACCGAGTTCGACCAGGACGAGCTGGCCAAACTGCTCGACCAGCAGCCCTTCAACATGGCCGTCGCCAACCTCTACAAGACCCGCTTCAACGGTGTCCCCGGCGTCGTCTACGCGGCCGGCGTGCGCCACGCCTACAACCTCGCCGAAGCGTTCCGTGCGGAGAACATGAAGGCGCAGGCGGTCTCCGGCGAGACGCCCAAGCGCGAGCTGGTCGAGATCCTCGCCGCCTACGAGCGCGGCGATATCGACGTGCTGATCAACGCGCAGCTGCTCGCCGAGGGCTGGAACAGTCCTCGCGCCACCGTCTGCGTGCACCTCGCGCCGACCGCCTCGAAGCGCATCTACCAGCAGCGCGTCGGGCGCGTCACGCGCCGCCATCCGGGCAAGGAGGCGGGGCTCGTCGTCGACTTCGTGCATCCCGCCACCAAGCACGACGATCCCGTCGTCACGTTGCACTCGCTGCTCGACCGCGACGTCTACCGCGGCGGCGCGATTGTCGTGGGGCCGGTTCGCCGCGGTCGTGGCCGGCGCATGCGCGTCGAGCGTCGCGTGCTGCCGGTGTGCGCAGAGGAGGAGCGGCGGTTCGCGGTCTTCGAGCGCGAGCTGTGGCGTATCGCCGTCGAGCATCTCGACTACGGCGAGCAGCATCTTTGGGCCGCGCTGGCCGGAGCGCGTGTTGCTCCCAACGGCTGGCGCCGCGCCCGCGCGATGCTGCACTTCGACCGCAACGGCGACCTCAAGAGCCGCTTCCTGATCGAGGCCGTCAAGCGCAACAAGAACCCGCAGCTGCGCCTGCGCGCGCTCTCGGACATCGCAGCGCTGCGCGACCCCGACGCCTTCGACGAGGCGATCGACATCATCGGCGGCTGGCCGAAGGACGAGCGCAAGGAGGCCACGAAGATCATGCTGCGCGCGCTCGTCGAGCGGCGCATCGGCCGCCGCGACCAGGCCAACGCCTGGATCTGGCGCCTCGCCGAGTACACACGCGACGTGCACGAGGAGTACGCCGTGCAGCGTTGGCCGGAGACCAAGCGCCTGCTCGGCCTGCTCGTCAACTCTGCCGGCGGCGCGCACGCGCGCAATGCACGCCGGCTGATCCACGCCGCTCGCAAGCAGGACCGGCGCCTCGCAGCCGCGCTGCTCGCCGCCGCGCTCGCACACACGCCCGAGGCCGAGGAGGCGCTGCGCGGCGCGCGCACACGCATGGCGCGCAAGCCTCCAGCGCTCGCGCGCGAGCTGCTGCGCAACTTCCCCAAGCGCCGCGCGCGCAACGCGCGGCGGCGGCGCAAGGGGCCGAGGAGCGCTGGCGCCGAGACCAACGGCGCGGCCCCGCGCGAGCAGCTGAACACCGATGCGCAGACGAGCAGCAACGGCGACAGAGCCGCCTCGAACAACCGCGCGCGGCGCCGCACAGAGGCCGACGCCGGCTCCGACGGCCAGGCCGCCGAGACCGTCTAGCTCTCGCTCGGGCGCCCGCCGACCGCGTCCTGCAAACGGCGCCCGAGGCGATTCAGCGGCCGCGTCGGATCTTCGAAGCGTCGCTGCGCGCGCGCGAGCCGGCCGCTGCCGGCGGGATAGCGCCGTCGCGCCCAGGGCGAGCGTGGGTGTGCGAGCCGCAACGCGCCGAGCAGCCCCACGGGCAGGATGAACAGGCCGACCGCGCCGAGCAGGATGCGCCCCTTCGATACCGCGACCAGCGCGACCAGCATCGAAACGGCGATCGTGGCGGTGACCGTTACGGCCGACGCTGTGTCCTCGAGATCGAAGGGCCGCACGCCGATCACGACCAGAACTCCGATCGCCGCCACGATCACCACCGCCTCCAGCGACGCGCGGCCCTGTTCGGACCAGTACACGTCTTCCATCCTCGTCCACAGCGCGAACTCGTCGAGCGTGAAACCCGCGCCCACGCCGAACACGCCCGCCGCGATCCCTCCCCACGGCTCCGCCAGGTGCACCCCGATGCCCACGAAGCCGGCGCCGAGCATCAGGAAGATGCCCCACACGAAATGGTGCAGGTGCACGCCGCCCGTCGTCTCGACGCCGCCCGGCCACCACGTGAAGCGGCGCGTCATGCGCGCGCTCGTGCGGATCGCCAGGAACGAGATCAGCAGCGCCGCCAGGCACACGAAGGCGTGCTGGCGGTGCTCGTCGGCCACCACCAGGTCGTAGATGTGGCGGATCGGGAAGATGCTGGCGCTCGACATTCGCGCGCCAGTATCGCGTCCGTCGCGGCGCGCGCCGACGGTCGCTCGCCGAACGTTCGCTCAGCTGCGCCGCCGCGCCCGGTGGTCGCTCGCCCAGCGTCCGCTCAGCCCGGCGCCGCCAGATGCACCTCGCCCGCCTCGAGCGTCGTGCGCCCGCCGTGCGCGAGCTCGACGACCAGACGCCCATCGCCGTCGATGCCGCACGCTGTGCCCACCTGGCGCGGCGCCTTCGTCCCCGAGCGCGGGCCGGCCGCGGCGGTGGCGGACATGCCCCACTCGACCCGCCTGCCGGTCAGCGCGTCGCGCGCGCTCCACGCTCCGAGCACCTCGCCGGCGGGGGTCGCGAGGCGCCGCTGCAGCGCCGCGAGCACCTCCGCCAGCAGCGGCTCCACGTCCTCATCGCGGTGCCCCAGTGTGGCGGCGCGCCCGCGCAGGTCCTCGGGCAGCTCGTCGAGCCGTACGGCGACGTTGATGCCGATCCCCACCACCGCCCAGCCTTCCTGGGGGCGGCCCTCGACGAGGATCCCGGCGAGCTTCGCGAGTTGCTCGCCCCGCCTGAGCACGATGTCGTTGGGCCACTTGATGAGCGTCTCCGCGCCGGTCGCGTCGCAGACCGCGACCGCAGCGATCAGCGGCAGCAGCCGCGGTGGCTCTCGCAGCAGCAGCGACATCAGCAGCGAGCTGCCGGGCGGTGCGGTCCAGCTGCGCCCCTGGCGCCCGCGGCCCGCCGTCTGCGCCGCCGCCGTCACGAGCGTGCCGTGCGGTGCGCCGGCCGCCGCCAGCGCACGAGCACGTTCGTTGGTGGAATCGGTGCTGCGCAGGTGCAGCCGCGGGTGGCCCAGCCGCACACCGCGGGGTCCGCCGGCCGCCATGCCGGTCGCTGCCGGTGTTCCCGGCGGGACCCTCACCGCGCCGCCGTGACGAGGAGCGCGGCGTGTCGCTCGGCGCGCAGCATCTCGGCCGCCGAGCCGCGGTTGACCGCCAGCGCGAGCATGCCGAGGCTGTCCTCGTAGATCAGCAGAGCGCCGGGCGCAGCGTCCGCGAAGGTGTGCGCGACGGTCGCCTCGAACGTGCCGCCCGGCGCGCGCACGGACACCTCCTCGCCCGGTGAGACGCCGAGCTGCGCCAGCTGGTCGATGTGACCGTCGAGGATCACGTTGCCGAAGGTGTCGTGATGGAGCACGTGCAGCTCCAGGCCCGACGGCGTCATCACCGCGACCGAGATGTCGAGCCGGCGCAGGCTGTCGGTCGGCAGCGGCACGCCGAGCTGCGCGAGCGGCACGCCGTCGGCCAGCGCCGCGGCGACCGGCGCGAAGATGTCGCGACCGTGGAAGGTCGCCGACACGGGCTCCAGCCGCTCGCTGCTCTCGCCGATGTCGACCGCCTCGGCGGCGCCGCCCAGGCGCTCGCACGCCGCCATCAGCAGGCCGTTGTCCGGGCCGACCAGCAGCCGCCCGCCCTCGACGCTGCGCACCGCCACCGCTCGGCGCCCGCGCGTGCCCACGCCCGGGTCGACCACTGCGAGGATCACCCCCTCCGGCAGGTAGGGCAGCGTAGCCCGCAGCACCAGCGCGCCCGTGTGCACGTCGTGGCGCGGGATCGCATGTGTCAGGTCGATCACGCGCGCCTGCGGGCAGCGCCGCGCGATCACCGCGTGGCACACCCCGACGAACTCGTCGTCCAGGCCGTAGTCGGAGAGAAACGTGATGCGCGGCTCGACCATCGCCGGTCCGCAGCCCGGCTCAGCGCGCCGCGGTGGATCTGAGCGCCACGTCGGCGAGCAGCGCCTCCACCAGGCCGTCCGGATCGTGCCGCTGCGCTTCCACGTGCGGCTCGAGTCCATGCTCGCGCAGCGTCTCGCTCGTGACCGGGCCGATCGAGACGATCCGGGTGTTCGCCTGCAAACGCTCGGCACCGCCGATCGCCTGCAGGTAGAAGCGCACAGTCGAGGAGGAGGTGAACGTGACGTAGTCGGCCGCCAGCGCGGCCTCGAGCAGCTGCGCGGCCGGGGCAGCAGGGACCGTCTCGTACAGCTCGAGCACATCGACCTCCGCGCCGCGATCGGCCAGTGCCTGCGGCAGCACGTCGCGCGCCTGCGCGGGCCGCGCCACGAGCGCGCGGCGCACCTCCAACGGCGGGCCGAGCGCCTGCACCAGCGACTCCGCCACGGCCCGCTCGGGCACGATGTCGGCGCGGATGCCGTGCGCGGCCAGCGCTGCCGCGGTGCCCGGACCGATCGCTGCAACGGTCGCGTGCGCCAGCGCGCGCGCGTCGCGCGGCGGCGTGGCGGCTGCGAGTCGCGCGAACAGCTGCTCGACGCCGTTGGGGCTGGTCACGCAGATCAGGTCGTACGGCGCGGGATCGAGCGGCGGCCCGGGTAGCGGGCGCACCTCTATAGCGGGCGCCTGCACAACCTCCGCGCCCAGCTCGCGCAGTTGCGCGGCGAGACCGCTCGCCGCCGCGCGAGCGCGCGTGACGACGACGCTCACGCCGTGCAGCGGTCGCGCGCCCAGCCAGTCGAGCTCGTCCGCCAGCGCCGCGACCGCGCCGACGATCGTGATCGACGGAGGCCGCACCGCTTCGCGTGACGCCAGCTCTGCGATCGTGGCGAGCGTGCCGCCGACAGTGCGCTGGGCCGCGAGCGTCCCCGCTTCGACGACGGCGGCGGGCTCCTCCCCGTCGCGTCCGGCCTCGATCAGCCCGGCAGCGATCGCAGGCAGCTGACGCACGCCCATGTAGAAGACGAGCGTGCCGGGGAAGGCCGCCAGCGCGTCCCAGTCCAGCGACGGACCGCCCTCGCCATCCTGCTCGCTGGTGTGGCCTGTCACGAACGCCACCGCCGTCGCGAGCCCGCGGTGCGTGACAGGGATGCCGGCGTAGGCCGCCGCGCCGACTCCCGCCGTTATGCCGGGCACGACCTCCCACGGTATGCCCGCCGCGCGCAGCGTCAGCGCCTCCTCGCCGCCACGGCCGAACACGAAGGGGTCGCCGCCCTTCAGCCTCACGACCGACTTGCCTTCGCGAGCCCGCGCAACCATCAGCGCCTCGGTCTGCTCCTGCGCCACGGACTCGCCGCCGCCCTCCTTGCCGACGAACAGCAGCTCCGCGCTCGGCGCGGCGCCGTCCAGCGCGCCGGGCGCGACGAGCCGGTCATACAGGATCACCTCGGCGCGCGCGATCAGCTCCAGCGCGCGTGCGCTCAGCAGGCGCGGATCGCCGGGCCCGGCGCCGACCAGGTACACGCGCCCGACTCCCTCAGCGGCCACCGGCCGCCTCTCTGCGTGCCTGCGCGAGCAGCTCGTCCGCGCCTGCCGAGCGCAACCGCGCGGCGACCTCGGCGCCGAGCGCCTCGGCGTCCGCGAGGCTGCCTTCGAGCTCGTCGCACGCGTAGGCAGAGCCATCGGGCAGCCCGACCCAGGCACGCAGCAGCAGAGCGCCGTCCGCGCCCGGCGTCGCGTGTGCGCCGAGCGGCGTGTCGCAGTCGGCCTCCAGCTCGCGCGCCACGCTGCGCTCGGCGAGCAGAGCCGCGAGCGTGTCGAGGTCGGTTATCAGCGCGACGGCCGCGCGCGCCGCCTGATCGCCGGCGCGGCCCTCCAGCGCGAGCGCGCCCTGGCCGGGTGCCGGCACGAACGCGGCCGCGTCGAGCGTGCCGCCGGCCTCGTCCTCCCGCCCGAGCCGCTGCAGCCCGGCGCGCGCGAGCACGATCGCGTCGAGCCGCTGCTCGCCGTCGTTCAGCTTCGCCAGGCGCGTGTCCACGTTGCCGCGCAGTCCCACCAGCTCGAGATCCGAGCGCGCGCAGCGCAGCTGCGCCAGCCGTCGCAGGCTGCTCGTGCCGACGCGCGCGCCCGCTGCGAGCGCGCTCAGGCCGGCGCTCCCGCACAGCACGTCCTCGGCGGCTGCGCGTGGCGGCGAGCCGAGCAGCTCGAGACCCTCGGCGGGCCGGGCCGGCAGGTCCTTCGCAGAGTGCACTGCGAGGTCGATCTCGCCCGCCAGCAGCGCGCTCTCGAGCTCCGAGACCCAGCGCGACTTGTCATGAACCCCGTCCACCCCCGCGCCACGGTCGCCACTGGTCACGATCGGCACGATCTCCGGCCGCTCGCTCGAGCCGCCGGCTCCGTCCCCGCCGACGTCGGCCAGCAGCGCTGCGACCGACTCGGCCTGGGCGAGCGCGAGCGCGCTTCGCCGGGTACCGATTCGCATCAGCGCTCGCGGCGGCGCTTCGCCCTGCCGGGCATACCCTCCGGGGCACGGGCGGAGAGATCGTGGACCTCGGCCAGCTCCTCGGACGGGGCCTGCTGGGACGGTGCCTCCTCGTCGCGCAGCCCGAACAGCTCACGCACCAGCTCGAGGCTCGCGTGGCCGCCGGCGCCCGACTCGCTGCGGTTGCCGTCGAGGCTGCGCAGGCGGATCGTCGGCTCGTGCAGCAGCCGGTTCATCACCGCGCGCGCGATCTCCTGCACGCGCGCCACGTCGCGCGGCGAAGCGGTCTGCCAGCGAGCTGAGTTCTCCTGCAGCACCTGCTCGACGATCCGCTCGCCGTGGTCGCGCAGCGCAGCAACCGTCGGTAGCGCGTCGAGCTGGCCCAGCCAGCGGGCGAAGCGGTGGATCTCCTCCTCGACGATCTCCTGCGCGCGCGGCGCCTGCAGCTCGCGCTCGGAGATCGAGCGCGCGACGACAGCCTGCAGGTCGTCGATGTCGTACAGCGTCACGCCCTCCAGTTCCGCGCAAGCGGGGTCGATGTCGCGCGGCACCGCGATGTCGATGCACAGCAGCGGCCGGCCGGCCCGCTCGTCCATCACCAGCTCCAGCTCGTCGCGCCCCACGATCGGATGCGGCGAGGACGTCGAGGAGAGCACGATGTCCGCCTGCAGCAGCTGGTCGGGCAGTTCCTCCAGACCCACGACCTGCCCGCCGAAGCGCCGCGCCAGGCTCAGCGCGCGGTCGGCGTGTCGGTTGGCGAGGAAGATCGTGCCGGCGCCCTGCTCGGCGAGTGCGTGCGCGGTCAGCTCGCTGGTCTCTCCGGCGCCGAGCACGACGACGTGGCGCCGCTCGAGATCGCCGAGCACGCTGCGCGCGAGGTCGACCGCGATCGAGGGCACCGACACGCGGCTGGCGCCGATCGTGGTCTCCGAGCGCACGCGCTTGCCGGTCGTGAGCGCCGCCGCGAACAGCCGGTTGGTGAGCGGCCCGGTCGTGCCGGCGCGCATCGCGGCCTCGTGCGCTCGGCGCACCTGCCCCTGGATCTCCGCCTCGCCAACGATCATCGACTCGAGCCCCGCCGTCACGCGGTAGAGCTGGCGCGCCGCGTCGCAGTTGCGCGGCGAGTAGATCGCCTCGGCGAGCTCGGTCGGACGGATCGAGGCGCGCCGCGCCAGCAGGCCGAGCACGTCTCCCTCGGCGCGCACCGCGTCGCCCACCACGAGGTACACCTCGGTTCTGTTGCAGGTCGAGATCACGACCGCCTCGCGCACCTCGTCGGTGGCGGTCGCGGTCTGTGCGAACTGCGCCGCCTCCTCCTCCGTGAAGGCAAGCCGCTCGCGCAGCGCCACCGGCGCCGTCTTGTGCGAGATCCCGAGCGCGAGCAGCTCGCTCATGTCCGCGGCGGCTCTCCCTCGTGCCGCTGCGCGTAATCCTCGGCCGGGGTCTGCCCGCCGCGCTGCTCGCCGTCGAGGCGCTCGAGCAGCCGGGCGAGGTCGCGCTCGATACGGGCGGTGCGCAACGCCATCACGCCGAGATAGCCGAGCACCATCGCGAACAGCACGACGTAGGCGGCCGCGACGTACTTGCCCGCGGCGTGGAGCGGCAGCGCGGGCAGTTCGGCGAGCACGAGCGAGACCATCAGCCTGCGGCCCCCGGGGCGGATCCAGCTTTGAACGCGGACGTGCCGGCCGCTCCTGCAACGACCTCTGGCTGGGCCGGCCCGGGCGCGATCGGCGCCGGCCGTGCGGGCGCACCGCCGGAGAGCCCGCTCGGCGCGGCGCTGCGGCCCGCCCCAGCGGCGGCATGACCCTCGAGCCGGCGGCGCAATGCGCGCACCTGGGCGCGCGTGTGCTTGACGGCCAGCTCGTATTTGCACATGGTCACGTACAGCAGCGTGATCGCGAGCAGCGAGAGGAGGAAGGTGAGAGCCATCGAGCCGGGCAGGTTCGACGTCTGGCCGAGCACGCGCGGGTGCAGGAAGGAGCTGGACATGCGCACGGCGATGAAGTTCAGCGGCACGAACGCGCCGGCGGTGACGGCGAACACGGACGCGTAGCGGCCCTGGCGCTCAGGGTCCTCGATCGCGAAGCGAAGCGGCTGGTAGGTGACGTACAGCAGGAACACGATCAGGAACGACACGAGCGTGGGCTCGTCCCACACCCACCAGTGACCCCACGAGCCCTTCGCCCAGATCGACCCCGTGATCAATGTGGCGAGGCCGAAGATCAGGCTCATGTGGATCGCCACGTAGGAGCGGTAGTCCCACTTCGCATCGCGCGTGCGCAGGTGCTGGATCGCCAGCAGTCCACCGGCGACGAACCCGCACAGCGAGACGATCGCGAGCGGCACGTGCACGTAGAAGATCTTCTGCAGGAAGCCCTGTTCGGCGTCCAGCGGCGCGTAGAAGAAGACCAGCGCGAGCGCCGCCGTCATCGCCAGCACGGTTGAGATGCTGAGTGCGCGCAGGCCTTTGCCGTACATCGGTGGGTCAGTCCTCGAGAAGGAAGTCGAAAAGGGCGTAGGCGATCAGCCCGAACACCAGATCATAGAGGCCGAGCGTGAGCAACCAGCGCGCCGATGGGCCGCTGCGATGGGCGAAAGCGAGCAGCGGCGCGAGCGAGCGGGCGCCGCCGATCACGATCGGCACGAACAGAGGGAGCGCCAGCAACGGGCCGAGCAGGTCGCGCGCCCTGGTGCGCACGGCCAGCGCCGCGACCAGCGTGCCGATCACCGCGACGCCGAGGTCGCCCAGCAGCAGCGTCGCGATCATCCCGGGCAGCGCCGGCCAAAGCGGCGTGGCCAGCAGCAGGATCGCGAAGGCCGGCACCGCGATCAGCTCCACCACGAGCAGGTAGGCGAGCAGCGTGAGCAGCTTCGCGAACAGCAAAGCGCTGCGCTCCACCGGCGCGAGCAGGAAGCCGTCGAAGCCGCCTTCCTCTGCGTCGGCGACGAACAGGCGATTGACGCCGAGGATCGCCGCGAACAGCAGCGTCACCCACAGGATGCCGGCGGCGAGGTCGCCTTCGACGCTGCCCTTGTTGAGCGCGAAGTGGAACACCACGAACGTCGTCAGCGAGAACAACGACATCGCCGGCACCGACTCGAGCGTGCGCAGCTCGACGAGCAGCTCCTTGCGCAGCAGCGCCGCAACGGTCGGCCACAGCCGCGGACCCTTGCGCGCGGCGGCGTTGCCGGCGGGCACCGCCGCCGGGGTCGGGGGCGAGATCGAGCGCGTGCCGGTTGCGGCGCTCACCGGTACAGCTCCGCGATCTCCTGCGTGGAGACGGCGCCGGCCTGCGCCAGCAGCGCAGGACGCCCGCCGCGCAGCCCCAACACCAGATCCGCCTCGGCGAGCCCGCGCCCGGGGTCGTGGCTGCAGATCACGCGCGTGCGCGGACGGTCAGAGTCGATCCCGGCTCCGATCAGCGGCGCGACCAGCTCGACAGCGGCGGGATCGAGGTTGGCGTACGGCTCGTCGAGCAGCAGCAGCTCCGGCTGGTGCAGCACCGCGCGCGCGACGGCGACGCGCTGCACCATCCCACGCGAGAGCGTCCGCACCGGCTCGTCCGCGCGGTCGGTGATCGCGAGCCGCTCCAGCAGTTCGTGTACACGCTCGGCGCCCACGCCATGCAGGCGCGCGTGGAAACGCAGGTTCTCGCGCGCCGTCAGCTCGCGGTAGAGCAACGGCTCGTGCGCGATCAGCCCGACGCGGCCGCGCAACGCCCAGTCCTGCTCGGGGATCGCGTTGCCGAGCACGCGCACGTCGCCCTCGTGCGGGCGCAGCAGCGTCGCGAGCACGCGCAGCAGCGTCGTCTTGCCCGCGCCGTTCGGCCCGAACACCACCAACGTGCGGCCCATCTGCAGCGACAGGTCGACACCGCTCAGCGCGTCCCGTTCCCCGTAGCGACGGACGAGCCCGGTCAGCTCGATCGCGGGCATGCTGAGGGGATCCGCTGACGCGCAGGTCACGTGCGAAGCGTAGGAGATGGCGATCCGCGCATCGTGCTCATGCACGTGGCAGGCGGTGCGCCTGCAGCCTGGCAGTCGGAAATGCCCCTTCCGTTTCCTCACGGGCAGCGCTAGGTTGCGCAAGGCAAAGTCGAATCATTCGAATCGCACGATCACTCGGTACAGCACGCGACATGTGCGGATACGGTCGGGGCCGACACCTCGGCGCGAGATCGTGACGAGCGGCGAGCGGAAGGAAAACATGGACCCGTTCTCAACGCGACATCGCCCTAGCCGGGTTGGCGATGACCGCTGCCGTCGTCTTCATCGTGATTCTCTCAGCCGGCTCCGGTTCCACCGTCGCAAAGGCAAGCTCACCATCGGCTTCCACCATGTACCCGGCGCTGGCCGGGAATGATGCTTCGGGGATAAAGCTGGTCGCCGCACCTCATCCCTTCCAACCCGGCGACTACACCGGGCCAAGCTTTCCGTTGAGGGCTCCGGAAGGGCCGGCGGTCGCTGAACACTGGCCTATCGCGGGGACGATTCGCCACGTTGGGGTCGGCGTACCCGGCGTGTCCGCGTGGATCGCCGAATCCTATGGCGCGGGGGTCTGCGTGCTGGCGTGGGATGGCGGCACTGCCAACAACGTGAGCGCGGTGGGCTTCAGCTGTTCCCCGCCCGGTGCGCCGGGCCGGGGCGCGCAGGTTGAACTGCGCGATATGCCCTCGAGGCCGGGCAAGGTACTCAGAGTCGGCGTCGTTCCCAGCGGGACGAAGAGCGTGGCGGTCGAGCTGACCGATGGCGCGACCGCGACCATCCCCGTCGGCGGAAATGCGTGGGCGTACCTGGCCGACGAAGCCAGCCTGCGTCCGGGTGCGGCCACCGCGTTGAAAGGCCGGTGACGCCGCCGAACCGGGCTAGACCTGGATCGCCTGCGTGCGCTGCGCCTGGGCGATCAGCTCGCGCACTGCCTGCTCGCCGGTGACCGCGTCGGGGGCGTCGCGCAGCAGCGCGATCGGGTCGGGCTCGCCGCCGACGATCCCCTCGAAGAACTGCTTGCGGTCCTGGTAGGTGGGCAGCGTGCCCTTGGCCCAGCCGCGCACCTCGTTGAGCAGCACCGCGAGGCGCGCGTAGGGCTCGCCGAACTGGCCTTCGATCTCGCGCTTCATGCGCTTCGCCAGCGCGGGCGAGGCGCCCGCCGTGGAGATCGCGATCGCGAGCGGCCCGGTGCGCACGATCGCAGGCAAAATGAAGTTGCACAGCGGCGGCACGTCTACGACGTTCACGAGCATCGCGCGCCGCTCTGCGTCGTCGAACACGGCGATGTTCACGTCGGTGTCGTCGGTTGCCGCGATCACCATGAACACGCCCTCGAGGTCCGCCGCGCCCGCGTACTCGCGCTGCTCCCAACGGATCGAGCCCTCACTCGCGTGCTCACGCAGCGCCGGCTCGGCCTCGGGCGCGATCAGCGTCACCTCCGCGTCGCAGGCGAGCAGCCCCTCTACCTTCTCGAGCCCTATCTCTCCAGCGCCCACGACCACGCAGCGGCGGCCCGTCAGCTTCAGGCACGCGATGTAGAACGGCGTGTCCAGCATCCCCTGCACGCAGCTCTGGTCGCAGATCCCCTTGCGGAGCTGGCACACGCACTCCTTGCCTGCATAGGCCTGGGCTGGCATGGGATAAGGGTAGTAGCCGCGCGTCCGCCCGCCGACGGCGACCTCTACACCTCCGCGCGCCGGCGCAACGCCATGGGCGTCATCGCCGCCGTGGGCCCTGCGGCACGCCGCGGCCGAAGGCCCGCGCGAGTACGCGCGCCACGCTCAGCGCGCCCCCGCGCCAGGCGCCGTGCCGGTCGGACTCGCGCGCCGAGCGTGCCTTCGCCAGCACGCGTGCCGCGCGCGCCGTGGCGTTGTCATAGGGCCCCCACCACAGCCCGCGCAGCGCCGGCGGGTCCCACGTGATCAGCTTTTCCTGCGCGCAGGCGCGCAGGCCCGCCTCGCCCAGCGTGCGGCCGAGCCCGCCTCCCGCCGCTGCGCCCCAGGGGCCGCGCGCGACCATCGGCCCGGGCAGGTGATCGTTGAGCCACACCATCCCCGCGTGCAGCTCGCGCGCGATGCGCGTGCCGCGGTAACGGTCGGCGGTCCACACGGAGGCGCCGAGCGAGTAATCGCTGTCGTTGGCGAGCGCGATCGCTTCGTCCTCGGAGTCGACCGCCTGCACGGTCAGCACCGGCCCGTCGATCGGCTCGCGCGCGATCCGCATCTCGGGCGTGACGCCGGTGAGGACCGTCGCGCTGTGGAACGCGCCGAACAGCGCCGGCGGGCCGCTCGGCGCGAGCGCCTCACCGCAGTGCACCTTCGCGCCCAGCGCCACCGCGTCCTCGAGCAGCTCGACGACGTGCTCGAGACGGCGCGCCGTCGCCAGCGGACCGATCTGCGTTCGCTCGTCGGCAGGGTCGCCGACGCGAAGCGCGCGCGCGCCGCGCACGAGCGCCGCCAGGAACGGCTCGTGCACCTCGCGCGCCACGTACACGCGCTCGATTGAGCCGCGCGCCTGCCCTGCGCCTGCGCAGCCCGCCCACAGCGCTCCCGCGACAGCGCGCGGCAGGTGTGCGTCGGCAAGCACCAGCATCGCGTCCTTGCCGCCCAGCTCGACCGTCACTTCCTTCTCGCGTGACACGCATGCGCGCGCGACCGCGCGGCCGACCGCCGGCGAGCCCGTGAAGAGGATCTTGTCGACCGGCGCCTCGGCCAGCGCGATGCCCACCTCGGCGCCGCCGTGGATCACACGCACGAGCCCCTCCGGCAGGCCCGCACGGCCGATCACGCGCGCGATCCGCTCCCCTGCCAGGCAGGCGCGTCCCGCGGGCTTGAAGGCGACGCCGTTGCCGGCCAGCAGCGCCCCCGCGATCTGACCCAGCGGCTGCGCGAACGCGGCGCTGCCGGCGCCGATCACGCCAACCACGCCGTAGGGCTCGTAGGCGATCCGTGCCCGCTTGGCCGGCGCCACCGAGCGGCTCGTGCCGACGCGCCGCCCGCTCAGCGCCTCCGCGCCCTCGCCGGCGATCCACTGGAGCGCATCGATCGCCACCAGCAGCTCGAGCGTCGCCACCTCCGCGCGCGGGCGGCCCAGCTCCGCGACCAGCAGCTCCGCCAGCTCGTCGAAGTCGTCGATCACCGCCTGGGCCATCCTGCCCATGTAGCGCGCGCGGTCGCGCACGCGCAGCAGCGCCCACAGCGGCTGCACCTTGCCGACCGCCTCGATCACGCCGGCGACGCCGTCCGGCGCCGTCGCCGCAACGCTGCCGAGCTCGGCGCCCGTCGCGGGGTTGCGCGAGACCAGGCGACGCTCCGTGTCGGTGCCGGTGGCGCTCATCGGGCGATTATCGCTGCTCCGCCGGGCTCTCTCGCACGGCGGCGCGCTCCTCGCGGATCCGCCGCAGCCGTTCTGCCAGCGCCGCCTCCGCCTCATCCGGCGCGTAGAAGCGCTCGCCCGCCACGCCCTCCGGCAGCAGCTCCTGCGCAGAGAGATGGCCGGCGTGGTTGTGCGGGTTGTCGTACTCGGCTCTGTCGCGTCCCGGCCTCGGCCCGGAGCGCAGCGATGCCGGCGGCGCCTGTGCTCCGTGCTCGCGCACGTGGCGCCGCGCCGCGCCCAGCGCACGGCCGGCCGCGTTCGACTTCGGCGCCAGCGACAGGTAGATCGCAGCCTGCGCGAGCGCGTACGTCGCCTCGGGCAGCCCCACGTGCTCCACCGCCGCCGCCGCGGCGGCCGCGACAGACAGCGCCGCCGGGTCCGCGTTGCCGATGTCCTCGGAGGCGAGGATCACCATACGGCGCACGATGAAGCGCGGGTCCTCGCCACCCTCGAGCATCACCGCCAGGTAGTAGAGCGACGCGTCCGGATCCGACCCGCGCGTCGCCTTGATCCACGCCGAGGCGTAGTCGTAGTGGCGGTCGCCGCCCTTGTCGTAGAGGATCGCGCGCCGCTGCAGCGCGTCCTCGACGCGCTCCAGTGTGATCTCCTGCTCGCCCAGCTCGGCGGCCGTCTGCAGCGCCAGCTCCAGCGCGTTCAGCGCGGTTCGCGCGTCCCCTTCGCTGCGCGCGCCGAGGAACTCGATCGCCCGCTCCTGAACCGGCGGCGCGTCCGGCGCGGCGCGGCGCACGATCTCCTGCACCTCCTCGCCGCTCAGCTGCTCCAGCGCGTACACGCGTGTGCGCGACAGCAGCGCGCCGTTCACCTCGAAGGCGGGATTCTCCGTGGTCGCGCCGATCAGCGTGATCACCCCCTCCTCGACCGCCGGCAGCAGCGCGTCCTGCTGAGCCTTGTTGAAGCGATGGATCTCGTCGAGGAACAGGATCGTCGGCTGCGCGCCCGCGGTCGCACGCCGGTGCGATGCGCGCTCGATCACCGCGCGCACCTCCGCGCGTCCCGCCTCGACCGCGCTCAGCTCCTCGAACACCGCCTGCGAGGCGGCCGCGACGATGCGCGCCAACGTCGTCTTGCCGGAGCCCGGCGGCCCGTACAGCACCATCGAGTGCGGGCGGCCCTGTTCGATCGCGGTGCGCAGCGAGGAGCCCGGCTGCAGAAGCTGCTGCTGGCCGACGAAACCGTCCAGCGACGAGGGCCGCGCGCGTGCTGCCAGCGGCCGGGGCGCAGCGCCCTGCGACCCCGCGCCGGCACCCGCAGGGGCAGGCTGCTCGGCTGAATCTCCATCGAACAGGGTATCCATCCGTATGAGTATTCCGCGCGGCGTTTTCTACCCGTGGCCAAAGCCCCGGGAGGTGCCTCACGCGGAGGCGTCGAACCTGTAGAT
>DASWSH010000204.1:0-11124 GCA_036402735.1 Solirubrobacteraceae bacterium
TCGCGGACGCCGCTAGGCGGCTGCGGACGGCTGCGCCTCGTCGTCGGCCAGCCAGCGGAAGTACACCCCGTAGCGGATTGCGCCGGTGAGGTTCAGCCCGCCCGAATGCAGCAGGTCGGGAGCCATCGCGACCGCGTCGCCCACGTCCAGCTCGACCGCTTCGGTGCGCCCGTCCACCTGCACGAGCAGGCCGCCGTTGTCGGCGCGCCACGGGCTGAGCGGCACACCGACGATGCGCGCGTAGCGCTTGCCGTGAGCCCACGCGGGCTCCTCGTCGAGGTGGAAGGAGATCTCCGGCCGCGGGCCCGAGTGCGGGAACTGCAGCAGGATCTGCGGGTCGCACATGCGCCCGTCGCGCCAGTGCTCCGGCAGGCACTCGGCCAGTGCGGTGATCTGCTCGCGCCAGTTCAGATGCGGGAACCAGTGTGCGCCCCACAGCCACTCCGACAGCGTCTCCGCGCTGGCGCCGCGCTGCAGGATGTCGAGGTGCAGCAGGCGCAGCGCGTCCTCGACCCGCTCGCGATCGACGACAGTGCGTGCGACGGAGTACCCGCGCGGCCCGGGGCTCTCGACCATGCCCTGATCCTTTCATGCGGCTCCGCTCGGAGGGAATTACGCGAGCCGGGGTTCATGAAGATGTAGTTGGGTAGATGCCCCGCTCGTGAAGGGAACGATCCTGATCACCGGCGGCGCCGGCTTCATCGGCTCGCACCTGTGCCGCGAGCTGCTGCGCGGTGGCTGGCACGTGCGAGTGCTCGACAACCTCACCCCCCAGGTTCACGAGCAGGGCACCCGCCCGAGCTACCTGAGCGAGCAGGCGGAGCTGATCGAGGGGGATGTCAGGGACGCGGATGCGGTGAGCCGTGCGCTGCGCGGCGTCGACGCGGTCGCGCACCTCGCCGCGCGGGTCGGCGTGGGACAGAGCATGTACGAGATCGCCTCCTACGCGAGCGTCAACACGGCCGCGACGGGTGTGCTGCTGCAGCAGCTGCTCGAGCAGCCCGTGCGCAGGCTGCTGGTCGCCTCGAGCATGAGCGTGTATGGCGAGGGGCTCTATGTCGACGAGCGCGGGTGCACGCGCGAGCCGCTCGAGCGCGGCCGCGAGCAGCTGCAGCGCGGCGACTGGGAGCCCCACAGCGCCTCCGGCGAGCAGCTCGTGCCGGCCGCCACGCCCGAGCACAAGCAGCCGTCGCTGAGCTCGATCTACGCGCTGGGCAAGTTCGACCAGGAGCGCATGTTCCTGCTGTTCGGCCGCGCCTACGGCGTGCCCGCGACGGCGCTGCGCTTCTTCAACGTGTACGGACCGGATCAGGCGCTGTCGAACCCGTACACGGGCGTGCTGGCGATCTTCGCGGGACGCCTGCTCAACCGCCGCCCGCCGCTGATCTTCGAGGATGGCCTGCAGCGGCGCGACTTCGTCAGCGTGCACGACGTGGCGCGCGCGTGTCGGCAGGCGCTCGAGCGCGAGGACGAGGACGAGCTCGTGCTCAACATCGGCTCCGGCGAGAGCGTGACGGTGCGCGAGATTGCGCGCCGGCTGGCCGAGGTGGTCGGCCGGCCCGAGATCGAGCCGTCGATCACCGGCAAGTACCGCGTCGGCGACGTGCGCCACTGCTTTGCCGACGTCGCGGCCGCCCGCGAGCGACTCGGCTACTCGCCGCAGGTCGGCCTGCGCGAGGGCATGGCCGAGCTGGCGCAGTGGCTCGAGGGCCAGGCGCCGACCGACCGCGTCGACGCGGCCGCGCAGGAGCTCGACGCGAGGGGCCTGACCGTATGAGCACGCTGATCACCGGCGGCGGCGGCTTCATCGGCACGAACCTCGCCGAGCGGCTGCTGTGCGAAGGCGAGCGTGTGATCGTGCTCGACGACCTCTCCCGCGCAGGCGCGGAGGACAACCTGCGCTGGCTGTGCGAGCGCCACGGCTCGCGCGTGGAGGTCGAGATCGGCGACGTGCGCGACCGCGACGCGCTGCGCCGACCCGTCGCCGCCGCCAGGCGCATCTTCCATTTCGCCGCCCAGGTCGCCGTCACGACGAGCCTCGAGGAGCCGCTGTGCGATGCCACCGTCAATGCGCTCGGCACGATCAACCTGCTCGAGGAGGCACGTGCCGCCGGCCGTGCTCCGCGCCTGGTGTTCACCTCGACGAACAAGGTGTACGGGAGCCTCGAGGATGTCCGCCTGCGCGAGGGCCCGACACGCTACGAGCCGCAGGACGCGACGCTGCGCCAGCGCGGGATCGGCGAGCAGCGGCCGCTGTGCTTCCGCACCCCGTACGGCTGCTCGAAGGGCGCCGCGGACCAGTACGTGCTCGACTACGCGAAGAGCTTCGGCCTGCCGAGCGTGGTGTTCCGGATGAGCTGCATCTACGGCCCTCACCAGCACGGCAACGAGGACCAGGGCTGGGTTGCGCACTTCATGATCCGCGCGCTCGAAGACGAGTCGATCACGATCTTCGGGGACGGCAAGCAGGTGCGCGACGTGCTGTACGTCGACGACCTCGTCGAGGCGCTGCTGCTCGCCTCACGCGACGCGCCGCGGCTCGCCGGCACCCCGTTCAACATCGGCGGCGGCGCGCACAACTGCCTGAGCCTGCGCGAGCTGCTGGCGTTGATCGGCGAGCTCGAGGGTCGCGAGCCCGCCGTCGCATGCGAGGACTGGCGAGCCGGCGACCAGCGCTATTACGCCTCGGACACGTCCGCCTTCGCGCGCGCCACCGGCTGGAGCCCGCAGGTCGCGCCGCGCCAGGGCGTTCGCGCGCTGCGCCGCTGGCTCACGGCCGAGCGCGGAAGGCGAACCGCCGCCGCGGCATGAAGATGCGCTCGGCGCTGATCGTCGAGCCGGGCCGCGTCGAGGTCGTCGAGGTTCCGCGCCCGGACCCCGGTCGCGACGAGGTGCTGCTGGAGCTCGAGGGCTGCGGGCTGTGCGGCTCGGAGCTGCCCGTGTTCGAGGGTCGTCCCTGGTTCAGCTATCCGCGCGAGCCCGGTGCGCCCGGTCACGAGGGCTGGGGCCGCGTGCTCGGCCGCGGCGCGGGCACGAGCGGCCCGGCCGAGGGCGCGCGCGTGGCCGCGCTCAGCTTCCATGCACACGCGCAGTTCGACCTCGCCGCAGCCGAGCATCTGGTAGAGCTGCCGCCGGCGCTCGACGGCACGCCCTTTCCGGGCGAGGCTCTCGCCTGCGCCGTCAACATCGCGGCGCGCGCCGGCCTGCGCGCGGGCGGCACCGCCGCGGTCGTCGGCACCGGCTTCATCGGCTCGTTGCTCGTGCAGCTCGCCGCCCGCGCCGGCATGCGCACGATCGCCGTGTGCCGGCGCCGCTCCTCGCTGCAGGCCGCACGGCGCATCGGCGCCGCGCACGCCTTCGGCGCCGAGGAAGCGCTGGAGCGGGTGCACGAGCTGACCGACGGGGAGCTGTGCGACGTGGTCGTCGAGGCGACCGGCCGCCAGGCGCCGCTCGACCTCGCAGCGCAGCTCACGCGCGTGCGCGGCCGGCTCGTGATCGCCGGCTTCCACCAGGACGGCGCGAGGAGCATCGACATGCAGCTGTGGAACTGGCGGGGACTGGACGTGATCAACGCCCACGAGCGCGACCCGCGCGTCTACCTTGCCGGCCTGCGCCGCGCCGTCGCGCTGGTCGCTGCCGGCGAGCTCGACCCCGCGCCGCTGTACACGCACGAGTTCCCGCTCGAGCGCGCGCAGGAGGCGTTCGACGTCGCGAGGGACCGGCCCGACGGGTTCGCGAAGGCGGTCCTGCGGCCGTGACACTGCATGCCGGCCCCGGCACCGACCCGCAGCCGCGATCGCGCCGAGCGCCGGCGGCTCCGGCCCGGGCGGCCCTGGGCATGGCCTCCCCAGTCCAGGCCTCGCCGGCCCGGGCAGCCCTGGGCCGGGCGGCGCTGGCGCGCGCGGCTTCGCCGCGGCTCGGCTTCCTCGGCACCGGCTGGATCGGCCGTAGCCGCCTCGCCGCCGTGGCCGGCAGCGGTGTGGCGGAGGTCGCGGCGCTCGCCGACGCCGACGACGCGGCGCTGCGCGCGGCCTGCGAGATCGCGCCGGGCGCGGCCGTCCTGCGCGATCTCGACGAGCTGCTCGAAGCCGGGCTCGACGGCATCGTGATCGCGACGCCGAGCGCGCTGCATGCCGAGCAGGCGATCGCGGCGCTGCGCTCTGGCGCCGCCGTCTTCTGCCAGAAGCCGCTGGGTCGCGACGCCGAGGAGGTGGCGGCGGTGGTCGGCGCCGCGGCGGCGGCAGACCGGCTGCTCGGCGTGGACCTCTGCTACCGGCTGACGGCAGCCGCGCAGGCGATCCGCGCCGAGATCGGTTGCGGCGCGACCGGGCCGGTCCACGCCGTCGATCTCGTGTTCCACAACGCCTACGGTCCCGACAAGCCGTGGTTCCTGGACCCCCGCCTGTCGGGCGGCGGATGCGTGATCGACCTCGGCACGCATCTCGTCGACCTGCTGCTCTGGACGCTCGGCTTCCCACAGGTCGAAGCCGTCTGGAGCCGGCTGTGGAGAGGCGGCGCGCCGCTGGACGCCTCCGAGGAGGTCGAGGACATGTGCATCGCGACACTCGAGCTCGCCGGCGGCACCGTAGCGCGCCTCGCCTGCTCGTGGTACTCGCACGAGGGCCGCGATGCGGTGATCGAGGCGACCTTCCGCGGACGCGACGGCGCGGCCTCGCTCTCGAACGTCGCCGGCTCCTTCTACGACCTCGCCGCTGAGCGGCGCAGCGGCACCCGCGCCGAGCTGCTCGTTGCGCCGCCCGACGAGTGGTCCGGCCGCACGGTGCTCGCCTGGGCGCGGCGCCTGGCCGAGGGGGCGCGCTTCGAGCAGGACGCGGGGGAGCTGCTGCAGGTGGCGACCGTGATCGACCGGATCTACGGCCGATGAGGGCGCTGCTCTGCACCGACGCGGTCGGCGGCGTCCTCACCTATACGCAGGAGCTGCGCGACGCGCTCGCGCTGCACGGCGTGGAGGCGACGGTCGCCGCGATCGGGCCGCAGGCTCCGCCCGACCCGCGCGTGCACTACATGCGCTGTCGCCTGGAGTGGCAGGAGCAGCCCTGGGAGGACGTGGACGCATCGGCTGAATGGCTGTGCGAGCTGGCCGAGGAGCTCCGTGCGGATGTCGTCAATCTCGCCGCGATGACGCACGGCGCGGCCGCCTGGCCCGCGTCGACGGTCGCGGTGGTGCACTCGTGCCTGCTGTCCTGGCAGCGCGCGGTGCGCCGCTGTCCTGCGCCCGCCGAATGGCGCGGCTATCGCGAGCGCGTGGCCGCCGGGCTCTCGCGCAGCGACGCGCTCGTAGCGCCGACTCGCACGATGCTCGCGCAGGTGCGCGAGCTGTACGCGCTGCACCGGACCGGCACCGTGATCGGCAACGGCATCTCGCTGGGCCGCCCGCAGCCGGGCAAGCGCGAGCGTGTGATCCTCGCGGCAGGGCGCATGTGGGATGAGGCGAAGGGGCTGCGCGACCTGGCGGCGGCGGCCGCGCGGCTGCCATGGCCGGTCGAGGTGGCCGGCGAGATCGGCGCCGGCGCGACAGATGACCACATCACGCTGCTCGGCCAGCTTCCCCGCCCGCGCCTGCGCAGCCGCATGGCGCAAGCTGCGATCTTCGCCCATCCTGCTCGCTACGAGCCGTTCGGACTGGCCCCGCTGGAGGCCGCCGCCGCGGGCTGCGCGCTGGTGCTGGGCGACATCGGGACGCTGCGCGAGCTGTGGGACGGGGCCGCCGTGTTCGTGCCGCCGGGGCGGCCGCGCGCGCTCGCCGAGGCGCTGCTCGGGCTGGCCGAGGACGAGCAGCTGCGCAGCAGGATGGCGGCGCTGGCGCGCGAGCGCGCGACACATCACAGCGCGCACGAGATGGGCGGCGCGTACGCGCATCTGTACGAGCGGCTGACGGCGCGACGGGCGGCGTACGCATGAAGGTCGTGCTGTTCTGCCACTCGCTGCTCTCCGACTGGAACCACGGCAACGCCCACTTCCTGCGCGGCATCGTGGCGGAGCTGCGCGCGCAGGGGCACGAGGTCACGAGCTGGGAGCCGGAGAACGGCTGGAGCCGCAAGAGCCTGCTGGCGGATGCGGGGCCGGGGGCGCTCGAGCAGGTGCGTCGCGCGTTCCCGTGGATGGACGAGGTCGTGCGCGAGTACGGCCCGGACGGCCCTCCGCTCCAGGAGGCGCTGCGCGGTGCGGACCTCGTGATCGTGCACGAGTGGAGCGACCCGCAGCTCGTCGCCGCGATCGGCCGCAGGCGCGAGCGCGAGCAGGACTTCGCGCTGCTGTTCCACGACACGCACCATCGCGCTGTCACAGCGCCGCGCCAGATGGAAGCATTCGAGCTGAGCGCGTTCGACGGCGTGCTCGCGTTCGGTGAGACGATCAGGCGTCTCTACCTTCAGAAGCGCTGGGCACGCCGCGCGTGGACCTGGCACGAGGCCGCCGATACACGCGTGTTCAAACCGTGCGTGCACAGCGACGGCGCGCGCGAGCTCGTGTGGGTCGGCAATTGGGGCGACGGCGAGCGCGTCCGCGAGCTGCGCGACTACCTGCTCGGTCCGGCGCGCCGGCTGCGCCTGCGCGGCACGATCCACGGCGTGCGCTACCCGCGGCGCGCGCGCGTGCAGGCACGGCTGTGCGGGCTGCCGTATCGCGGCTGGCTGCCCAACCACCGCGTGCCCGAGGTGTTCGCTGCACACCGCTGCACCGTGCACGTGCCGCGCCGGCCCTACGCGCTGGCGCTGCCGGGCATCCCCACCATCCGCGTGTTCGAGGCACTGGCGTGCGGCATCCCGCTGCTCAGCGCGCCCTGGAAGGACAGCGACGGGCTGTTCCGCGCGGGGCGCGACTACCTGCTCGTGCGCGACCCCGAGGAGATGCGCGCAGCGCTGCGCCGGGTGCTCGGCGACGAGCAGCTGCGCCTGTCACTGGCTGCGTCGGGACTCGAGACGATGCGCGCGCGGCACACCTGCGCACACCGCGTGCAGGAGCTGCTCGAGATCGCGCGCGAACTGGGAGTGCGCACGCAGGCGCGGGCGGCGGCATGAGGATCGCGTTCTTCGGCTCGAGCCTCGTCTCCTCCTACTGGAACGGCGCCTGCACCTATTACCGCGGCTTGCTTCGCTGCCTGCACGAGCGCGGGCACGAGCTGGAGTTCTACGAACCGATCGCCTACGAACGCCAGCAGCACCGTGACATCGCAGAACCGCCGTATGCGCGCGTGATCGCCTACGGCGCCGAGAGCGAAAGCGAGGTGCTGGCGACGGTCGAGCGCGTGCGTGGACGCGCCGACGTGGTCGTGAAGACCAGCGGCGTCGGCGTGCACGACCGCCTGCTCGAGGCCGCCGTGCTCGATCTCGGCGCGCCGTTGAGCGTGTTCTGGGACGTGGATGCGCCGGCCACACTCGCCGCGCTGGAGGCCGACGAGCGCCACCCGCTGCGCAGCCGCGTCCCCGACTTCGACCTCGTGCTCACCTACGGCGGCGGTTCGCCCGTGGTCGAGCGCTACCGCGCGCTCGGCGCCGCGGAATGCGTGCCCGTCTACAACGCGCTCGACCCGACCACGCATCACCCGGTCGCGCCGCGCCCGCAGCTGCGGGCGGACATGGCGCTGCTGGCCAACCGCCTGCCCGACCGCGAGGCACGCATCGAGGAGTTCTTCTTCGCAGCGGTGCGCGAGCTGCCGGCGCGCTCGTTCGTGCTCGGCGGCAGCGGCTGGGAGTCGCGTGTGTGCGAGCCGAACGTGCGCCGTCTCGGACACGTTCCGCCCTGCCGGCACAACGCCGTGAACTCCTCGGCGCTGTGCGTGCTGAACGTCAGCCGCGAGAGCATGGCGAGCAACGGCTTCTCGCCGGCCACGCGAGTGTTCGAGGCGGCCGGCGCCGGCGCCTGCATCATCAGCGACGCATGGGAGGGCATCGAGTGCTTCCTCGAGCCCGGCGAGGAGGTGCTCGTGGCCGAGCACGGAGCGGCGGTCGCCGCGGCGCTCGATGCGCTCGAGCCGGCGCGCGCGCGGCGCATCGGTGAGGCGGCGCGACGCCGCGTGCTGGCCGAGCACACCTACACGCAGCGGGCCGCGCAGGTCGACTCGATCCTCTCCGGGGTGCCGGCGTGAGGGTGGTGCTGCTCGGCCTGTCGATCACCTCGACGTGGGGCAACGGTCACGCGACCAACTACCGGGCGCTGATGCGCGGCCTCGTCGAGGCCGGGCACGAGCCGCTGTTCCTCGAGCGCGACGTGCCGTGGTACGCGGCCGAGCGCGACCTCCCGAGGCCGCCGTACGGGCGCACATGCCTGTACGACTCGCTGCAGGAGCTCGACGAGCAGTACGCACAGGATCTTGCCGAGGCCGACCTCGTGATCGTGGGCTCCTACGTGCCGGAGGGCGTCAGCGTCGGTGAATGGGCGCTGCAGCGCGCGCGCAGCGCCGTGGCGTTCTACGACATCGACACGCCCGTGACGCTCGCCAAGCTCGCGCGCGGGGAGGAGGAGTACATCAGCGCGGAGCTGGTGCGGCGCTACGACCTGTACCTCTCGTTCACCGGCGGGCCGACGCTGCAGCGCATCGAGCGGGAGCTCGGCTCGCCGCGCGCGCGAGCCTTCCACTGCCTGGTCGACCCGCACGACCACCGGCCGCTCGCGCGCCACAAGCGCGGGGATCTCGGCTACCTCGGCACCTACTCGCCCGACAGGCAGGACGCGCTCGAGCGCCTGCTGCTCGAGCCTGCGCGCCGCGACCCGTCGCTGCGCTGCGTGGTCGCCGGTCCGAGCTACCCGGCGCAGATCGACTGGCCGGCCAACGTGGAGCGGATCGAGCACGTGCCCGCCGAGCGCCACGCGGAGTTCTACGCGCAGCAGCGTCTCACGCTGAACGTGACACGCGCGGACATGCTCGCCGCGGGCTTTTCGCCGAGCGTGCGCCTGTTCGAGGCGGCAGCGTGCGCGGTGCCCGTCGTCAGCGACCGGTGGGCGGGGCTTGAGAGCTTCTTCGATCCGGACGGCGAGATCGTGATCGCCGACAGCGGCGAGGACGTGTGCCGTGCGCTGCGCCGCGCCGAGGGCGAGCTGCACCAGGTCGGCCTGCGGGCGCGGCGGCGGGTGCTGCGCGAGCACACCGCAGCGCAGCGCGTGCGCGAGCTGGAGCAGCACGCGGCGATGCTGGAGGTGTGCCGATGAGGACGCTGCAGTCGTCCGGCCATCGCTCGCTGCCGGGCGAGCTCGCGCCGTGGTTTCACAACCTGCATCTCCCGGACGGGCTGCAGACGGCGCCCGATCATCCGCTCGGCGACTTCCCGCGCTGGAAGTGGCGGCAGATCGCGGCCCACCTGCCCGCGCGGATGGACGGAATGCACGCACTCGACATCGGCTGCAACGCCGGCTTCTACAGCTTCGAGCTGGCGCGGCGCGGCGCGCAGGTGCTGGCGCTCGACATCGACGAGCACTATCTCGCGCAGGCGCGCTGGGCGGCCGGCAGCCTGGACCCGCACGAGCGCGTGGAGTTCAGGCGCATGGGCGTCTACGAGCTAGCCTCCTTGCGCGCCCGCTTCGATCTCGTGCTGATGCTCGGCGTGCTCTACCACCTGCGCCATCCGCTGCTCGCACTGGACCTGGTCGCCGAGGCGACCGCGGGCACGCTGGTGCTGCAGACGCTGACCCAGCCTGGCGAACAGCGCGTGCAGCCGCCGCACGACCTGCCGATCGGCGAGCGCGAGCGCATGCGCGAGCCGGGCTGGCCGGCGATGGCCTTCATCGAGCATGAGCTGGCGGGCGACGCGACCAACTGGTGGGCACCCAACCGTGCCTGCGTCGAGGCGATGCTGCGCAGCTGCGGCATGGACGTCGTCGCCGAGCCCGGCGACGAGATCTGGGTGTGCCGGCCGCAGGCAGGACGCAACGGCGCTCAGCACGAGCGTGTGCGCGAGGAGCTGCGCGCGGCGAACGGCCGCTAGCGCGCGAGCGCGCCGGGCAGCACGCCCGCCGTCCCGCCCGGCGCCACAGCCACGGTCGCCGGCCGGCTCACAGCCGGATCGCGTTCATCACGTGCTCGTCGGGGAGCTTGTCGAGGATCGCGTGCAGCGTCTCGCGCTCCTGCGCCTGCTCGCGCTGCAGGTCGTCGAGCAGCAGGCGCACGGCGCTGTAGGTGATCTTCATCTGCGGCGCCGTGAGCGGGACGGTCAGCGCTGCATCGGGCTCGCCGTCGGAGGACAGCGACGCGAGCACCTCGCGCGCGATCGTCCTGATCTCCGGCTGGTGCGCCGCGTCGCTGATGTACAGGCGCACCGCCTGGGCGGCGGCCACCACCTCGACGGCGTCGAGAATGAGATGGAACTCGATCGGCTCGGACGCGTCGCTCATGCGGCCTCGCCCGGGTCCGCGGGCTCGCTGAGCACGATGCCCGCGCGCTCACGCTGGCGGCGCGCGAGGTAGCCGCCGAGCGCCGCGAACAGCATGCCGGCGATCGCAGTGATGACGGCGAGGAACGGCGGGAAGCTGCCGAGCGAGACTTTCGCGTGCGTGCCGGCGATCGCGTGCGCGACCAGCAGCGCGATGCCGTAGATCGCGCCGCTGACGAGACCGCGATCAGCCCCGCCCCAGCCGTCGCGATGCTCGAAGCCCGACAGCACGCCGCCGATCGCGGCGACCGCCGCGACGATCCAATAGGCGGTGGTGCTGGTGCCGATCAGGATCCCGGCACCCGCTCCGAGCGCGGCAGGGATCACCCCGCCCAGCACGATCTGGGCAGGTCGCGAGCGATCACGGAACAACACGGGCTGCAGCATGCGGCTTCCTCTCCTGAACTGCCGCGAACCCTACACTTCGTAGTGTGTGCAGCGCGATGAGCGGGCCGCTGCGCATCTCGATACTCGACCAGTCGCCGGTGGCGGAGGGATCGACGGCGGCGCAGGCGCTGCACAACACGATCGACCTCGCGCGGCTGGCGGACCGCCTCGGCTACCACCGCTACTGGCTGGCCGAGCATCACGGCGGTCCGATGCTGGCGGGGCCGAGCCCCGAGGCGCTGATCGGTCCCCTCGCGGCCGCGACCGAGCGCATCAGGGTCGGCAGCGGCGGCGTGATGCTGCCCCACTACAGCCCCTTCAAGGTCGCCGAGACCTTCAGCCTGCTGGCCGG
>DASWSH010000205.1:0-29683 GCA_036402735.1 Solirubrobacteraceae bacterium
CGCGGGGCGCGAACGACCCGACCGCTACGAGCAGCGGTCCGGCGAGGAACGGGACGACAACAGGAAACGCGGACCGTGAGCTCACGTGCGGCCAGGCCCGAAGAGAACCGCTAGTGGCGGAGAATCCGCAGATCTGCCGGATCGAGGCTGCCGAAGCGCTTGTGCGCCTGGACGATGAGCGCCAGCAGCAATGCCGTCACCGTCGCCTCGATCACGATGTCGGTCAGCACGAGCACCTGGACGGTCGGGTCGACCAGCTTTTCCGTCGCGGGGATGTCCGCAACGATCGGAGCGCGCCCCCCCGAGCGGTAGCCGACCCCGACGAGCACGAGGTAGGTCGAGGACTGAACGACCGTCAGGCAGAGCACGCTGCGCACGAGGTTGCGGCTCGCGACGATGCCGAGCAGGCCCACGACGAACAGCCATGCGGCGACCGCATAGGGCAGGAAAGCCATCAGCCCGCACCGCTGCGTTCGATCAGCAGCGCCTGGTCGAGGAACTCCGTGAAGACGAGCAGGAAGCCGCCTGTCACCTCCAATCCCACTGCGATCGAGTTGAGCGGCATGAAGCCGGCGGAGAGCAGGTGGTCCGGGATCCCCAGCGCCAGGAAGTTCTTCAGGTACACCGAGGCCAGCACCAGTCCCGCCAGGCCGAGCAGCGCGTAGCCCGCCGCTCCGGCGGCGTCCAGCGCCTCCAGCGCCCACGCCGGCAGCAGCTCGCGTACGGCCAGGTAGCGACCGGCCACGATCACCGCCACGGGCCCGGCCGCCAGCACGACGCCGCCCTGGAAGCCGCCGCCCGGCGTCAGCGCGCCGTGCAGCACCACGTAGCCGCCGAGCGCGACGAGGATCGCGACGAGCAGCAGCGCGGTCGCCCGCAGCGCCTCGCTCGCTCCCAGATGCCCGTGCGCGCCGAGGTCGTCGCGCGAGCCCTGATGCTCGCCGCTGCTCGCGCGCAGCAGCAGCACGACGCCCGTGACAGAGGCGAACAGGATGAACTCCTCACCGAGCGTGTCGAACGCGCGCAGGTCGAAGTTCAGCGCCGTCACGTAGTCGGTCGCATGCCGCTCGCTCAGCTCGACGCCGGTCACGACCGCTCCGTACACGCCGTGGTAGTCGCCGAACGCGGGCAGGCCCGTGAAGCCGATCACGAGCACCGCCGCCAGGCCCGGGCCCGCGAGCGCGAACAGCAGGATCCGCGCCGTGCGGGTCACGGCTCGTCCTCCTCGCGCTCGCGCTTGCGGTCCTGTTCGCCGATCTTGCGCAGCGCGGCGAGGATCACCAGCGGCAGCCCCACCGTGCTCACGACGATCTCCGAGAGTGCCACGTCGGGCGCCTGGAAGCTGAAGAACATCACGGTCAGCGACAGTCCGTAGACACCGAGCAGCAGCGCCTGGCGGAGCGGATCCGCCACCAGCGCGACGGCCGTTCCGTTCAGCGCGACCAGCGCCAGCGCGGCAGCCTGCACGGCCGTCACCGCTCCCGCGCCTCCTCGATGCCCGCGCGCCAACCGTCGTGCGCCCGAATCCGCAGGCTGCGCGCGGTCACGTGCACCATCACCGGCCCCAGCACCGCCAGCAGCACGCCCGCCAGCAGCGCCTTGTCACCGATCAGCGAGAAGGACTGGCGCACGAGCACGGCAACGCCGACGAGCAGCGCGCCGTAGCCGGCCAGGCCGACGTAGTGAAGGCGGTCGAGCGTGTTGCGCATCGACACCAGCCCGACCACCGCGAGCACCTGCAGCGTGCATCCCGCCACGAGCAGCACGGTCGCGGTCGCGTGGCGCACGCTCACTCCCGCTCCATCATGCGCGCGAACACCAGGCAGCCGAGCACCGACATCACCGCGACGGTGACCGCGAGGTCGATGAACGGCTGGCGCTGCAGCCCCTCCGACAGCACGACCAGGATCGAGGTCGTGAGCGTGCCGCCGATCTGCAGCGCGACCAGTGCGTCCGCCACTCCCGCGAGCAGAGCGACCGCGCCGCATGCGAGCACGCCGGCGGCGAGCACCACCGCAGCGATCTCCCACTCGTTCACGCGAGCCCCGTGGCGTCCACCCGGTCCGCGCCGCCCGTCGGCGTGAGCTGGTGCACGAGCAGCAGCCCGCGCTGCACATCGACGCCGATCACGATCGTGTTGGGTGCGAGCGAGCCGAGCGCCTCCGCGGCCGCGCGTCGTGCTGCGTTCTTGCCGCCGCCCGCGGCTTGGCGAAAGGGCACCGCCCGCAGCGCGCCGCGCTGCTGCGCCGGCGCAGCGAGCTGCGCGAGCGCCGCCACGGACACGCGCGCTATGTCGGGCGGTATCCGCGCGAGCGCGCCCCACACCGCGCGGCCCAGACGGCGAGGGGCAGCGAGCTCGATGCCGCCCTGCTCGACAGCGGCGGCGAACGCGATCGCGGCGAGCGCGGTCACGACCGCGCCGGCGTAGAGCTCCGGCAGCGAGCTCGTGTCGATCAGAAGCAGGTAGAGAGCACCCGCCAGCAGGAAGCCCGCGCCGAGCACGAGCAGCCTCTCGCTCCGTCTCAGATGCCGCGGCGAGCTCCGCCGTTGCTGCTCGCGATCCACGCCGGATTCCCTACCCGCCCGCACTCGCGCCGACACGGCGCGCGAGCCCGGGCGGCGGCGAGCCGGGCGACGGGTTGAGCGCGGGCACGCCGGGTAGGACTCACGCAGATGTCCCCGAGCGCGAGGAGTCCGAGATGAGAATCGGGTACTTCCTGTCCAGCGAGGAGTTCGGCCCGCACGAGTTGATCAGGCAGGCGAAGCTCGCCGAGCAGGCGGGCTTCGAGGGCCTGTGGATCTCCGACCACTACCACCCGTGGAACGACGAGCAGGGCCACAGCCCGTTCGTGTGGTCGACGATCGGCGCGCTCTCGCAGGCGACCCGGCTGGAGGTGACGACGGCGGTGACCTGTCCGACCATGCGTATCCATCCCGCCGTGATCGCGCACGCCGCGGCCACCTCGGCGGTGATGCTGGGGGGACGCTTCACGCTCGGACTCGGCAGCGGCGAGGCGCTCAACGAGCACATCCTCGGCGAGCACTGGCCGGAAGCCGACGTGCGGCTGGAGATGCTCGAGGAGGCCGTCGAGGTGATCCGGCTGTTGTGGCAGGGCGGCCAGCAGAGCCACCGCGGCCGGCACTACAAGGTCGAGAACGCGCGCATCTACGACCTCCCGGACGAGCTGCCCGAGATCCTGATCTCGGGCTTCGGTCCGAAGGCGACGCAGCTCGCGGCGAAGATCGGCGACGGCTTCTGCACCGTCGCGCCGGTCAAGGAAGCCGTCGAGAGCTTCCGCGAGAACGCCGTACGGGGCAAGCGCGTCGCGGGCGGTATGAAGGTCTGCCTCGCCGAAGACGAGGCGACGGCGCGCGCGACGGTGCACCGGTTGTGGCCGAACGAGGCGCTCGGCGGCGAACTGTCGCAGGTGCTGCCCACCCCGTCGCACTTCGAACAGGCCGTCGAGCTCGTCACCGAGGAGAAGGTCGCCGAAGAGGTGCCATGCGGCCCGGACGTCGGCGCGCACCTCGAGAAGATCGGCGAATACGAAGACGCCGGGTTCGACGAGCTCTACATCCAGCAGATCGGCACCGACCAGGAGCGCTTCTTCGAGGCGTACGCCAACGAGGTGCTGCCGCGCCTGCGCGAGCGTCATCCGGCCGGCGCGCCCTCCTGAGACGGCGGGCTCGTTGACGACGGCGATCCTCGACGTCGACGGCACGCTCGTCGACACCAACTACCAGCACGCGCTCGCCTGGTTCCGCGCCTTCCGCGAGCACGACGTCACGCTGCCGGTGTGGCGCATACACCGGCACGTCGGCATGGGCGGCGACCAGCTCGTCGGGGCGCTCACCGACGAGCAGACCGAGCGCGACCGCGGTGACTCGATCCGCGACGCCGAGGCGCGCCTGTACCGGCAGATGATCGGCGAAGTCCGCCCGATGGAGCAGGCGCGCGAGCTGATCGAGGAGCTGCGCGAGCGGGGGCACACGGTTGTGCTGGCCAGCTCCGCCAAGCAGGACGAGATCGACCACTACCTCGACCTGCTCGACGCGCGCGAGCTCGCGCACGGCTGGACCAGCTCGGCGGATGTCAAGTCGACCAAGCCCGCGCCCGACCTCGTGCATGCTGCGCTGCAGCGCGTGGGCGGCGACCCGTCTGGCGCGACGATGATCGGCGACACGCCGTGGGACGTGAAGTCCGCGCACGGCGCCGGCGTCGGGACGATCACCGTGCTGACCGGCGGGTTCGCGCGTGAAGAGCTCGCTCAGGCCGGCGCGATCGCGGTCTACGAATCGGTCGCCGAGCTGCGCGGCGCACTCGACGAGACGCCGCTGGCGTAGACGTCGTCCGCGCGGCCCTCCAGCACAGTGAAGCCCCCGTCGGGGTCTCGTGCGACCACGGCCCCCTCCCAGCCCCGCAGCGGGTGCGCCCTCTCCAGCGCGAGCTCGACACACAGACGGTGGGTGAAGACGTAGACGATCACCGGCAGCACGAGGAAGGCGCCGCGGAAGAACCAGATCGCGCCTTCGTAGCCGAAGCCGAACTGGAAGAACAGGCGGTCCGCGGAGCCTGCTGCGAACACGATTGCGACGGCCGTGAAGCCGGCTGCGGCGAGCGCCGAGCGCCGCGGGTTCTCGCGCGGGCTCTGCAGCAGGTCGTGGCGTGCGTGGTCGCGTGAGATGAAGCGCCGGTCCAGCCAGGGCAGCGCGTAGAGCACCGCGAACACGACCGTCGGGAACAGCGCGCCGCCGAAGAACGGGTTCGGCACGAGCGTGTGACCGAACACGCTGATCTCGAGATTCGGCATCAGCCGCAGCGCGCCGATCAGCCAGCCGAGATACCAGTCGGGCTGCGCGCCGTTGGTGCCGAGGTAGGTGTGGTACGGGCCCCACAGCCACACCGGGTTGATCTGGATCAGCCCGCCCATCAGCACCAGCACCGCCGCCACTGCCGCGAACAGTCCCAGCGAGCGCAGCGCGTAGGCGGGCCACAGCGGGGTGCCCACGACGTTGTCCTCTTTGCGCCCCGGGCCGGGGAACTGCGAGTGGCGCTGCACCATGATGATCGCCAGGTGCACCGCGATCAGCCCAGCCAGGACAGCCGGGAGCACGAACACGTGCGCGATGTAGAGGCGCGACTCGAACACGCCGGAGCCCGGGAACCGGCCGCCCCACAGAGCCGTCGCGAACGGCCCGCCGATCAGTGGCAAAGACATCGCGACGGCCCACGCGATCGCCAGCCCCATTCCGGACAGCAGGTCGTCGGGCAGCGAGTAGCCGGCGAAGCCCTCGAGGATCGCCAGCATCAGCAGCGTCACGCCCACGAAGTAGTTGACGTCGCGCGGCTTGCGGAACGCCCCGGTGAACACGATCCGCAGCAGGTGCGTGGTGATCGCCGCGAGGAACACGAGCGCCGCCCAGTGATGTGTCTGGCGCATCAGCAGGCCGCCGGAGACGTTGTAGGAGAGTTTGACCGTCGAGGCGTACGCCGTCGACATCAGCTGGCCGCGGAGCACCGGATCGGAGCCGTGATAGACGACCTGGCCGAGGTCGGGTTTGAAGAACAGCGCGAGGAACGTGCCGGTCGCGATCAGCACGACGAACGCGTACAGTGCGATCTCGCCGAGTAGGAACGACCAGTGGTCGGGGAACACGTAGTCCATCAGGAAGCGCACGCCGCGTCCCGCGCCGAGGCGCTCGTCGAGGAACTCGAGCGGCTCGTAGAAGCTGTCGCGGCGCCGGCGCATCACTTCGCGTCGCCCCACCAGCTGGCGGCGACCGGCCCCGACAGCGGCCCCGCCGCGCGCAGCGCGCCGCCCGCGTCGATTGCCAGCGGCAGCTGCGGCAGCGGCCTGCCCGCAGGGCCGAACTCGACGCTCGCGCCGTCGAGCACGTTGAACGTCGAGTAGTGGCAGGGGCAGACCAGCGCCGGCCCCCGCGCCTGCGTCGTCGGGCTGAGCGGCGAGCGGTACAGCGAGATCGCGCATGCCGCGTGCGTGCAGATCTTCGAATACGCGATCAGCCCTTCCGGCGCCCAGGTCTCTCGCCCCGGTGGCAGGCGCAGCGCGGCGGGTTCGACGCGCACCACCACGACCGGCGAGCCCAGCGCCTCCTTGTCCGCGCCTGCCGGGAACGCGGTCAGGAAGCTGCCCTCCAGCACCGCCGACGCGAGGATCGCCGCGCCGCTCTCGTCGACCAGCGCGCGGCCGCTGCGCCACGGCGTCTGTGCGAGCTGGTCGTCGATGCCGGGGCCCAGTGCGACCACCGGAACCGCCACCGCCGCGGTGAGGCCGGCTCCCGCCGCGCCCGCGGCTCCCGCCAGCAGCCGTCGCCTCGTGATGCCCTCCGCCCCGGCGCGCGCGCGGCCGAGCACGTCCTGCACCGCCCGCGCATCGCCGTGGCGCGGGCGCTCCTCGACCTTCGTCTCCTGCGGCACGAGACGCTTGCCCGCCAGGATCAGCGCCGCCGCAGTCAGCGCCAGCGCAACGCCGAGCGTCGCGCCCAGCAGCTGCGTGTCCGGATGGAGCACGAACAGCGCCGCGAACGCGAAGCAGGCCAGCGGCACCGCGGCCAGCACGGCGAGCAGGGTTCGCTCGACCGAACGCGGCGCACCGGTGTGCCGTGCGCTGGGATCGCTCACCGGCGGGCCCGCAACCCGACGCTCGCGCCGCCGCCGCAGCGCACCCGACAGCCACAGCGCGACGACCACGAGCAGCCGGAACGCGCGCCGCGGCGGGCCCCCGCCCTGCGCCGGCGATCCGCCGCCGGGCCTAGCCATGCCCGCCCCCGCCGGAGGGGGAGCCGAGCCCCGGGCCGGAGCCGGAACCGGAACCGGAGCCGAGCCCCGGGCCGGAGCCGGGCTCGGGGCCGGGGCTCGGGCCCGGGCCCGCGCCGGAGCCGGGGTCGCTCTCGCGCCGCTCGCCGATCAGGCGGGCGACGATCAGCAACGCGACCATGCCGAGCAGCCACGCGACCATGCCCTCGGGGATCGGCCCGATCCTGCCGATGCCCCAGCCGCCGCGGTTTTCGGGATGCTGGATCGAGCGTATGTAGCGCGCGATCGAGTCGATCTGCCCGTCGGACAGCTCGGCGGCGCTGAAACGCGGCATCACGTACGGGCCGACGCGGATCGCCTCGGCGACCTGCGCCTGTGTCACCACGTTCAAAGACGGCGCGATCGCACCGGTCACGATCCCGCCCTGCCCCTGCACGGTGTGGCAGCCCGCGCAGTCAAGTGCGAACAGGTGCTCGCCGTACGGCAGCGAGCCACGGCCGGGGTGGACGCTCGGGATCGGCGGGCCGCCGAACGACGCCACGTAGGCCACGAGCGCGCGGATCTGCCGAGGCGGGAACGCCGGACGCGTGCGCAGTGGCTGCTGCTTGCTGACCGGCAGCGGCATTCTCCCCGTCTGCAGGTAGAAGTCGGCTGCCAGCGCGCCGACGCCGCGCAGGTTCGGGCCGCGCCCCGGGACGCCCCGTGCATCGAGGCCGTGGCAGGCGGCGCAGGACGCGCCGAACAGCACGCGTCCTTTTGCGAGCAGCGCCGCGCCTTCGCCGCTCACCGCGCCGGCACCCGAGGATGAGGTGGCGGCCGTCCCACCCGTGCTCGCGGCGGCGCCGGGCGGCGAGCCGGCGGCCGCCGTCGTGCGCGTCCCGCCGCCGCGTTCGTCCGCGAGCGCCAGCGACACCAGCGCGAGCCCCGCGCACAGCGCCGCCGCGCAGATCAGCAGCCGCCTGGTCATCTTCCTGCCGCCTGCGCGTCGCCTGCGTGCAGCTCGCGCCGTTGCTGGCGCCGCTCTTCGCGCGCCATCGCCGACAGCGTCATCCAAACCGCGAGCGCGAACAGCGCCAGCCCGCCGCCGACCCACATGATCGCGCCCGCGAGCTGCTGGTCTTCGAGTGCGGAGCGTCCGAGCGCGCGGGCTGTGGCGATGTAGTGCGGGTAGCGGACCGACCGCGAGAAGGCGAGCAGCGCGCCGGGCAGCGCCATCGCGGTCATCGCCGCCAATGCCCAGCTGAACCGCGCGACCGCGCCGGGCGGGTGGGGGAGGGGGTCGACGGCCATCAGCGGCGCGAGGAATGCGAGCGCGGTCCAGAAGTAGGCCGCGTGCTCGAGCTGGTGCAGCACGGGCTGTTCGAGCGTCAGCTCGAAGGATCCCGTCAGATGCGTCAGGCACACGACCGCAGCGAACGGCACGAACGTGACGGCGGGTCGCGCGAGCGTTTGCCCCGGCCGGCCCCGCAGCAGCGCGACGAGCGCGCGCCGCGGGCGCGCAGGCGCCGATGCCAGCGCGAGTCGCACGGGCGCGCCCGCCAGCAGCAGCACGGGCGCAGCGAGCATCAGCAGCAGGTGCTGCACCATGTGCACCGACAGCAGCCGCTCCGCGTAGGAGTCGATCCCCGACATCAGCGCCACCGCCAGCGCGAGGAGGCCGGCGAGGAACGCGGCGCTGCGACGCACCGGCCATGCGCGCGCACGGCGGCGGGCGGCGTGCAGGTACAGCGCCGCGGCGCTCAGCAGCAGGGCGATCAGCACGGGATCCGCGCTCCAGGACCCGAGCAGGTGCGCGGGCGTGGGCTCGCCGCTCACCGCGACTCCCCCGGCCCCGGCCCCGGCCGGATCGTGCCGGGCGCGCCCGCCGCCGGCGTGATCCGCGCGGTGCCGGCGCTGGTCCTCGGCGCGACCCCGCCGATCGCCCCGGCCGCCGCCAGGTCGCGCCTTCGTGCCCGCGTCTCCCGGATCAGGCCACCCGCGCCGAGGGCTGTGACGCCCGCGCCCATCAGCACGAGCCACAGGCCGAAGCCCGCGCCGAGCAGCGCCAGCGAGAGGCCGCCGGCGAGCGTCGTGGCGGCGATCGAGTCATCGGGGATCAGTCGCGGCGGCTCGCCGGCCGCCGCGGCGGCGGCGGTTCGGCGGCGCGCGTCGAGCCGCCACAACACGAGCCCGGCCGCCAGGCACGAGCCCGCTGCGCCGCCGAGCATCCAGTACTCGATCGCGTGCGGCGCGTAGGGGCGCGGCCGCTCGCGGGTGAAGGGGAGCAGCGCCGCGGTCAGCACGCCGAGCCACGCGCCCCAGGCGAGCAGCACGACGGCCGCGCGTCTCATCACGCCGGCGCCTTAGCACGCTCCGCCTGCTCGCGCAGGTCGAGCAGCGGCGCGTAGGAGAGGATCGGCGGCAGCTCGCGGAAGTTGTAGCGCGGCGGCGGTGAGCTGGTGGCCCACTCGAGCGTGTGCGCAAGCCAGGGGTCGTTCCCCGCCGGCCGGCGCACGCGCAGGGACACCGCGACGTTGACGATGAACACGATCGTGGCCAGCGCGATCACGCCCGAGCCGATCGTGGACAGCACGTTCAGGCCGTGCCAGTGCGTCGAGAGGGGGTAGGCGGAGATGCGTCGCAGCATCCCCTCCGCGCCGAGCAGGAACATCGGGAAGAAGGTCAGGTTCGTACCGATCACCAGCAGCACGAAGTGCACACGCCCAAGCCCCTCGCGCAGCATCGCGCCCGTCACCTTCGGAAACCAGTAGTAGATGCCGGCGAACAGGCCGAAGGCGCTGCCCGCGAAGATCGTGTAGTGGAAGTGCGCGATCACGAAGTAGGTCATGTTCAGGTGGTAGTCCAGCGGCGGCGAGGCGACGACGATCCCGGTCAGCCCGCCGATCAGGAACTGCACGATGAAGCCGATCGCGAACAGGAACGCCGTCGTGAAGCGCAGCGCGCCGCGCCACAGGGTGCCGAGGAAGTCGAGGTACTCGATGCCCGCGGGAACGACCAGGGCCGTCGAGGTGAGCGCGAAGTACTTGTTGGTGACCTGGCCCATCGTGAACATGTGGTGGCCCCACACGCTCATCGACAGTCCCGCGAACGCGAGCAGCGCGACCACGAACGCGCGGTAGCCGAAGAAGCGCCTGCCGGAGAACGTCGAGATCGTCTCAGCGACCATGCCGACGAAGGGGAAGAACATCACGTAGACGACCGGATGGCCGTAGAACCAGAACAGCTGCTGGTAGTCGACCGCGCCGATCCCGCCGGGGAGGACGCCGCCGAAGTGGCGCTGCGCCCACAGCAGCGCCAGCGCGAGGATCAACGCGGGGAACGCGAACAGCGTCATCAGGCAGGTGACGACCATCGTCCACGTGAACACGGGCATGCGCAGCAGCGTCATGCCGGGCGCGCGGCGCCGCAGCGCCGTCATCAGCACGCATCCCGCCCACAGCAGCTGGCCGATCGTGACGAGCGCAACGCCGAAGATCCACAGTTCCATGCCGCTGCCGGGCGAATGGATCGAGTCCGACAGCGGGTCGAAGCCCCACCACGACGCGGTCGCGGCGCCGCTGCTGGTGAGGAACCCCGACCACATCGCCACGCCGCCCGCGATCAGCAGCCACAGCCCCGCCAGTGCCGCGCGCGGAGCGGCGACCTCGGCGGCGCCGACCTGCAGCGGCACGAAATAGATGCCGGCCGCCAGCCCGATCGGGACAACGAACAGGTACACCATCGTCGAGCCGTGCATCGTGAACAGCTCGTCGTAGACGTTCTGCGACACCACGCCGCCGTCGGCGGCCAGCTGGCTGCGCATGATCAGCGCCAGCACGCCGCCGGCCAGGAAGAACGCGAAGCTGACGGCGACGGCGTGGGCGGCCACGCGCTTGTGGTCGGTCGAGGCGAGCGCGCGCAGCGGCGCCCAGCGCAACGGCAAGCTCGCTGTGCGGACTCCTTCGCTGCTCACGCCCTGCTCCCTGCGGCGCTGGATTCGGCAGGCGCGCCGGAGCGCAGCCAGCTTTCGAACTGCGCGCGCGGCACCGCTCGCAACTCGAAGTGCATGAACGCGTGCTGTTCGCCGCAGTAGACCGAGCAGGCGCCGCCGTAGAAGCCGGGCTGCCCGAAGGTCATGTCGAAGCGCGTCACGTACCCGGGCAAGAACTGCCGCTGGAAGCGCAGGCGGGGGATGTAGAAGCCGTGGATCACATCCCGGGAGCTGCCCCAGAACTCCACTTCCTCACCAACCGGCACCTCGGCGACCGGCGGGCGCCAGCTCGACACCGACGCGACGTTGCGCCCGTTCGGGTATTCCAGACGCCAGCTCCATTGCGCGGCGGTGACGTGGATGCGCAGCAGCGGGTGCGCGGCGACGGTGTCCAGCGGCGTCTCGGCTTTGTATGTGACGGCCAGCAGGAACGCGACGACGCATGCCAGCGCCAGCGCGTACACCGCCTCGAAGCGCGTCGCCTCCGTCCTGCCGCCGGCACGGCGGCGGCGAGCGCCCGCGATCAGCAGCCCGAGCAGCGCCAGCGTGATCAACGCGAACACCCCGATCCCGATCGGGAAGTAGATGCTGCGCACGTGTTCGTAGGCGTGCAGCGAGTTGCGCATGCCGTCAGCCCCCGCCGCCGCTCAGCCAGCGCTCGGCGTCCTGCTCGCGCAGCTCCAGCGCCAGACCCGGGGCGCCGCGGTCGGGATGCAGGCAGCCCGCACGCAGCGCCGGCACGCCATCGAACAGCATCTGCTCGATGCGCGCGTGGTCGTGGAAGTACTCGACGTGCACGAGCGGCTGGATGGCCGCTCCGACGTGGGCGTGCAGCGTCGGGCTCGTGTGTGCCGACAGCGGCACGCCCGCGGCTGCACACAGCGCGCCCACCTGCAGCATCGCGGTGACACCGCCGCAGCGCGTCACATCGGCCTGCAGCACGTCGACCGCGCCCGCCTCGAGCATGCGGCGGAAGTAGAAGACGTCGTAGCCGTACTCGCCGGCCGCGATCTGCATCGGCGCGGGCACGCGGTCGCGCAGCAGCCGCAGGCCCTCGAGGTCATCCGATGAGACCGGCTCCTCGAACCAGTCGGCGCCGGTGTCGGAGAGGAACAGCTCAGCCATGCGCAGCGCCTGCTTGCGCTCGTAGGCGCCGTTGGCGTCGACGAACAGGCGCGTGTCCGGGCCGATCGCCTCGCGTGCCCGTCGCACGCGTTGCGCATCGCGCTCGGGTTCGCTCCCCACCTTCATCTTGACCGCGCTCAGGCCCTGTGCGGCCCACTCGCCGAGCTGTTGCTCGAGCACCTCGTCCGGATAGGAGGTGAAGCCGCCGCTGCCGTACGCCGGCACCGCCTCGCGGACGCTGCCGAGCAGCGAGCTCAAGGGCAGCTCGAGCAGTCGCGCCTTCAGGTCCCACAACGCCACGTCGACAGCGGAGATCGCCCCGGCGGCCACGCCGGGATACCCGATGTTGCGCACCGCGCGGCGCATGCGCTCCCATGCCGCGGGCGGCGACAGCGCGTCGCCGCCGCAGACGCTCGGCGCGAGTATCTCCGCGACGACGTCAGCGGCGGCACCGGCGGCGTAGCTGTAGCCCAGCCCGGTGCGTCCACTCGCCTCGTGCGCGTGGACCACCACGATCGTCGTCTTCTGCCAAGAGAGCGTGCCATCGGCCTCGGGACGATCGGTGGGGATCGTGTAGGCGCGCGCGCTGAGGCGCTCGATGTGGAACTCCGGCCCGCCCCGGCCGCCGCTCACCGCGCTCCCGTCAGCGGCTACCGACGAAACGGCTGCGCTGGTCGTTCTCGACTCTGACGTGCTCTGGGCGCTCCGCCCGCTCGCGCTGTGCATCCGGCGCGAGCTCGTTTTCGCGCGGGTTCAGCTGCTTGCCGCGCAGGCGCGCGATCAGCAGGAACAAGCCGCCGCCGAGCACCGCAAACACGATCACCACGAGGACCAAGATGAAGATCGCTCCCCATTCCATGCCCTTGCGGTTACCCCGCGTCGATTCCCTCAAAACGGGAGGCCTCGCCCGCCCCGCCCGCCGATCCGTGACGCGCGGCTTCCTCCAGCGCGAGCGCCGCTCCGATGTGTGCGAGATGCGTCAGCGTCTGCGGATAGTTGCCGAGCAGCTCGCCGCTGCTTGGATCGACCTGCTCGGAGAACAGGCCCTGCGGGCTGCAGACGCCGAGCGCGCGGTCGAACACCGAGCGGGCGCGCTCGAGCAGCCCCTGATGGGCGTAGCACTCTGCTAGCCAGAACGAGCACGGCAAGAACGCGCCCTCGCGGCCGGGCAGCCCGTCCTTGCGGCGGTAGCGGCGAACGAAGCCGTTTTCGCCGAGCTCCTGCTCGATCGCCTGCGCGGTGCGGACCATCCGCTCGTCCTGCCACTCGACGAAGCCCGTCAACGGCAGCAGCAGCAGCGCGCCGTCCAGCTCGGGTTCGTCGAAGCACTGCACGAAGACGCCGCGATCGGCGTCGTAGCCGCGTGCCTCGATCGCCTCGCGAATCGCGTTGCGCGCGCGCTGCCAGCGCCGCACCGGAGCTTGCCGCATGCATTCCTTCGCCAGTCGCAGGCCCCGGTCCAGCGCCGCCCAGCAGCTGGCCTTGGAGTGCACGAACTGCAAGGGCTCCTTGCGCCACTCCCAGATGCCCCGGTCCGGCTCCTGCCAGCGTTCGACGACCATCTCGATCAGCTCCGAGAGGAAGCGCCATTCGTCGTCGTCGGGCGAGGTGCCCCGCAGCTGCCAGCGCCAGGCGAGGCTCACGACCTCGCCCGGAGCATCGAGCTGAAGCTGCCGAACGGCTTCGTTGCCGATGCGCACCGGCCGCGCACCGCGGTAGCCGCCCAGGTCCAGTTGATGCTCGTACACGCGCCGCTCGCCGCCCACGCCGAACATGATCTGCAGGTCCTCTGCGTGTCCCGCGGAGCTGCGCACGATGAAATGGCGAAAGCGTTCCGCCTCTTTCTCGCAGCCGAGCTCTGCGAGCGTGTTCGCGGTCAGCGTCGAGTCGCGTATCCAGCTGAAGCGATAGTCCCAGTTGCGTTTGCCCCGCGGCTTCTCGGGCAGCGAGGCGGTGGGCGCGGCGACGATCGCGCCGGTCGGCGAGTACGTAAGCGCCTTCAGAGTCAGCGCCGAGCGCACGACCGGCTGTTGGTCGAGGCCGTCGCGCTGCACCCGCTCGCGCCAGTGCCGCCACCACGCGATCGTCTGCTCGAGGCGCCCGTCGACGGACTCGGCGTCGAGGCCCGCGGTCGTCTCGGCCTGCAGCAGATGAGGCCTGACGAAGCGGATCAGCACGCGCAGCCGTTCGCCCGCGTGCAGCGGCGCCGTGCAGCGCAGCAGCTCCCCGTCCCTGTCGATCTGACCGTCGCTCCACACCGCCAGGCCGTCATCGCCGCCGATCGCCTCGAACGAGTCACCGGACGCGCGGCGCAGCCACGGGCGGACGGCGCCGTAGTCGAAGCGCGCCGCCAGCTCGACGTCCACCTGGGCGCTGCCGCGCATGCACTCGATCACACGCACGATCTCGCGTCGATCACCCCCGGAGCCGGACTTTGCGTTCTCGCCGCTGACCGCCTCGGCGCGATCGGCGGCGTGCTCGCCTGTCACGAAGCAGTCGAGCACGCGCAGCGTCGCGGTGTCGCTCTCGAACAAGGTCTCAAGCACCATCGTGTCTTCCACGTAGCGGCCCAGGCCGTGCAGGTCGGACGCGCCGTCGACGCTGATCGAGCAGTGCCCGCCGCGTTCCGCGTCGAGCAGCCTGCCGAAGCAGCTGCCGCTGTCGAAGCGGGGCAGGCAGCACCAGTCGATCGAGGCGGCGCTCGAGACGAGCGCAGCGCTGTGGCAATCGCCGATCAGGCTGTACTCGCGCAGCGCCGGCTGGCACCACCGAGCGCTGTCGGCGCCTGCGGCTCGCCCGCCGCCACGGCTCATCTGGCGCCGCGCACGGCAGCGCCCGCGCCCAGCGCTACCGCCCCGGCGAGCAGGCCGCCGAGCAGTCTGCGGTGCCTGGTCAGCGTCCACTGGACGCTGCGCGGATGCGCGCTCTCGTCGAAGTCGCCGTGCGCACCGTGGTCGCCCGGCAGCGGATGGTCGAGGTTGTCGGGCCTGTCACGCTGCACCAACTCGTCCGTCTGCTGGGCGTCGAAGGCGTTCCTCGCCAGGTAGCGGTCGCCGAGCCCGGGCAGCACGGCGTTGCCGAGCAACGTGATCGCGGTCGTGGCCCCGACCCACCACTCGCGCCGCGCCGGATGCGCCGCGGCGGCGGCGATCGCGCGCGCCGCGACCTCGGGCTGGTAGATCGGCGGCACCGGTTGCGGGTGCCGAGGCAGGCGCGTCCTCACCACGTCGAACTGCGGCGTGTTCAGCGCGGGCATCTGCACCATCGTCACGCGCACGCGGCTGCCTTCGTGCATCAGCTCCGCGCGCAGCGACTCGTTGAAGCCCTGGATCGCGTGCTTGGAGGCGCAGTAGGCGCTCTGCAACGGGATGCCGCGGTAGGCGAGTGCCGAGCCGACCTGCACGATCGTGCCGCGGTCGCGCGGCAGCATCCTCGCGAGCGCGCTCAGCGTGCCGTGCACCACGCCCAGGTACGTCACTTCCGTGACGCGCCGGAACTCCTCCGCGGCGATCTGGCGAACCGGCGCGAACACGCTGACCATCGCGTTGTTGACCCAGACGTCGATCTCGCCGAGCCGATCCTCCAGCTCCTGCGCGGCGGCGTCGACGGCCGCGGCGTCCGCCACGTCCGCGGGCAGCGACAGCGGCCGGCCGCCGAGCGCCTGCACGTCCTCCGCCGCTCCCTGCAGACCGTCCGTGCCGCGCGCGATCAGCCCGATCGCGTCGCCCTTGCGCGCGAACTCGCGCGCCGCCGCGCGTCCCACGCCGGAGGAGGCGCCGGTGATCGCGACCACTCTGCGGCCGTCCGGCGTCACGTCGTCGCTGCCCGCATCGTCATCGCGCGCTTGATCTACCCGGCGACGGCGGACCCGTACACCTGCCGGCGTTTTGCGCTCGGCGCCCGCTCAGCGGGTGGGCTTCGGCCTGCGGCGCGCAGGCCGTCGGCGCCGGCGCGGCATTCGCAGCTTCCAGCCGGTCCGCTCGGAGACGAACGAGTAGCTGCAGCCGATCAGCAGCGGGATCGCGAACAACGCGACGATCGCGAGTCCCGGTGCGATCAGGATGCCGATCAACGCCAGCAGCGCGCCCACGCCCGCGTCGAGCAGCAGCAGGCGCCGCGCCCGCACCCGAGCCGCCGCCTCGCGGCGGCGGATCCGCTCGGGCGACGGCCTGGCCTGGACCTCCTCGAAGGACGGCACCTCCCATGGCGGCGCCTCGTTCGGGATCTCGCGCTGGGCGCCTGCGGGCCGGGCCATGAGGTGATTGTCGCGCACGCGGCCGACCCTTCGTTCCTCGGTGGGCGCCTCCCAGCCGGTCATGCCGTGCTGTGGGTTCATGCCGGGATCCTCCTGAACAGCGGACGCGGCAGCATCCGCAGCACCGCCATCACCCAGCGCAGCCGCGACGGCGCCCACACTGTGTGCGAGCCGCGGCGCAGACCGGCGAGCGCCTGCGCGGCGACCACATCCGGCGTGGTCGCCAGCGGCGGCGCCGGCAGACCCGCGGTCATGCGCGTCTTCACGAAGCCGGGACGGATCACCAGCACGCGCACGCCGTCGCCGGCGAGCGCGTCGCCCAGGCCCTGAGCGAGAGCGTCGAGACCGGCCTTCGACGCGCAGTAGACGGCGTTGCTCGCGCGGGCGCGCTCGGCCGCGACCGAGGACAGCACGGCGATCGTGCCGCCTCGCCGCTCGCGCATCAGCGCCGCCGTGTGCATCAGCAGCGAGCCGGCACCGACGGTGTTGACGCGCAGCAGCTCGACTGCGGCCTCGATGTCCTCGGGCAGGCCGCCACGCTCGCCAAGCTGCCCGACCGCGAGGATCGCCAGGTCGAAGCCGCCCGCCGCGTCGAACGCCTCGCTCAGCACTGGTCCGTGGGCCGCGGTGTCGGTCGCGTCGAGCACCAGCGTGCGCGCGGCGCCGCGACCTTCGGAGCGCACGCGAGCAGCCGCCCGCTCGAGCGCCGCCGGGTCGCGACCGGCCAGCACGACCTCGCGTGTTGTGTCTGCCGGCAGGCTTGCGAGCATCGCGGCGGCGATCTCGGAGCTGCCGCCGAGCACGAGCAGGCGCTGCGGGGCGAGCGCGCTCAAGCGACCATCCCCAGCCGCCGTGCCAGATCGGAGCGCAGCAATCCGTGCGGGTCCACGCGCGAGCGCGCGGCGGCGAACCGATCGAGCTGCGGGTACATCGCCGCCAGCATCTCCGAGCGCATGCGCGCGTCCTTCGCGAGATACACGCGGCCGCCGACCGACACGACGAGCTCGTCGGCACGGTCGAGCGCCGCCGCGAGTCCCGCAGCGCCAGCTGGGAAATCGATCGCGAGCGTCCAGCCCGGCAGCGGGAACGACAGCTGGCCGGTGCTCGCCGCGCCGAGGCGCTTGACGGTCGCCAGGTACATCGGCAGCCGCTCCGCGCGCAGCGCCTCGAGCACGCTGCGCAGTGTGCGCTCGTGGCCGGCCGGCACCGCGAACTGGTACTGCACGAGGCCGGCGGGGCCGTAGAGGTTGTTCCAGCGCTCGATGCGGTCCAGCGGGAAAAGCTGCGCGTCGACGCTGATCGGGCGCTCGCGCAGCGGCCGCGCCGCGCGTTGCCACTGCGCCTCGTTGAAGGCGCGCACCAGCGCCGGCCGCAGCAGGCCGCCCGGAAAGCGCTCGGGAACCCCGGGGTGGGGGCCGGCGCCGACGCGCAGCGCTCGCTCCGGCACGCCGTCGCCCTCGCGCGAGCGTGTCACGACGGCGCGCGCGAAGCCCCGCCGGGCGGCGAGCAGGTCGAGCCACGCGATCGCATGGCTGTGCGGAGCCTCGGCAATCAGCCCCAGCGCGTCCTCCAGCGTCGCCACGCGCTCGACGTCGGCGAGCGCATACGGGGCACGCAGCGGGACGGCGCGCAGCGTCGCGGCGCAGATCAAGCCGGTCAGCCCCATCCCGCCGAGCGTCGCGGCGAACAGCTCCGGCTCGCTGTCGGTCGAGACCAGCAGGCGCTCGCCGGCGGGTGTGAGCAGCTCGAGCGCGCTGACGTGCCGGCCGAAGCTGCCGGCGCTCGGATGGTTCTTGCCATGTACGTCGGCAGCGATCGCGCCGCCAACGGTCACATGACTCGTGCCAGGCACGACGGGCAGCGTGAGGCTGTCGCGCGCCAGCGCTTCGAGCACGCGCCCCAGCGTGGCGCCGGCCTGGACGCGTACCTCGCCGCGGCTCGCGTCGGGCGCGTCGATCCGGTCGAGCGCGGTCATCTCGACGACGGCGCCATCGGCGTTCTGCGCGGGGTCGCCGTAGCTGCGGCCCGCGCCGCGCGCGATCATGCCTGCAGCCGGCGCTTGTGCGAGCAGCTCGGCGACCTGCTCCTCGCTGTGCGGCGCGTAGAGCAGCGCGCTCGAGCGCCGCGTGCGTCCCCAGCCGCTGAGCTGCGCGCGCCTGGCCGCGGGCGGTGCCGCCCGCGGCCGCGTGGCGGTCTCAAGAGACGACATAGACCCCTGCGACGAACAGCGCGAGCCAGGCGGCGGTGACGGTCAGCAGGAAGCGGTCGCGCAGCACCAGCTCCTCCGGCGCATCTCCGGCGCCCTGCTCGAGCAGCAGCCCGTATCGCAGCAGCCACAGCACCAGCGGTACCACGGTGAGCTCGTACCACGACAGCCGTGCCTGGTGGGAGCGCTGGAACGCCCACAGGCAGTAGGCGACGGTCGTGACGGTGGCGGCGATGCCGATCACGAAGCGCAGGTAGTTCTCGGAGTACTGCGTGAGCAGCGCGCGCGTGCTGCCGCGCTCGCTCGTCGAGCGCAGCTCCGCATAGCGCTTGCCGGCGATCACGAACAGCGCGCCGAAGGAGGTCACGAGCAAGAACCAGCGCGACAGGGCGACGTCGGTGGCGACGCCGCCGGCCAGCGCGCGAAGCACGAAGCCGCCGGAGATCGCGGCGAGGTCCGCGACTGCCACGCTGCGCCACCACAGCGTGTAGCTGGTCGTGAGCGCCAGATAACCGCCGCCGACCGCGGCCAGCCAGGGACGCACGGCGAAGGCCAGGCCCAACCCTGCGAGCGCCAGACCGACGGCCATCACGACGGCCAGCGGGATCGGCAGCCGCCCGGAGGCGATCGGCCGCAGCCGCCGTCGCGGGTGTACGCGGTCCTCGGCGCGGTCGTGGATGTCGTTGAGCAGGTAGGTCGCGCTGGACAGCGCGCAGAAGCAGGCGAACGTCAGCGCGAGGCGCCCGGGGACCTCCGCGTGCAACAGCGCACCGCCGGCGCCGGGCGCTGCGAGCACGAGCAGGTTCTTGGTCCACTGGCGTGGCCTGCAGGCCTGGATCATCGCCGCCAGCGGCAGCCGGGAGCGGCGTGCGGCGACGGTTGCCGCCGCGGCGGCGCTCGATCCCTCGGCGGGCGGTGCGGGAAGAGGAGGAGCCATCAGATCGCCAGTAAACGGGGTTCGTCTGTGATTTCGATGAGCATCGTCGCAGACCTGTGTTCAGCGTTCGTAGACCGCGAAGAAATCACGGTCATCCGGCGTGAGGTAGCGGCTGGCAGAGCGTTCGGTTTCGGAGAGCAGCTTCGACGGATGCAGAGCGCCGGGGGCGCCGTAGGTGTTGAAGCTGATCCAGTAGGAGTTGATGTCGAGCTCCATCGCGCGTACCGCGCCGGCATGCTGCAGGATCTTCGCGAGGCTCGACACGGTCTGCTCGTTGGCGGCGACGTACAGCAAGTTGCCGTGCCTGTCGACGCCGAGCGCCGAGCGCCAGACCCGGACGGCGTTGCCGAGCGTGGCACCCCATTCGGGGCCGTCGCTGAGGTTGGGGTTGAGCTTGCCTTCCTCGACGATCAGCGGCAGGTTCTGCCGGGCGAAGACGACGGATGCGGGAACGCGCGGTCCGCCGTGCCAGGCCGCCACGTCGTAGTGCCCGTCGGCGTAGCGCACGAACGTCGCCTCCCCCTGCTGCATCGGCGCGTATGTATGGCCGTTCTTCGCCCAGCCACCATGTGAATCCGCGAGCTTGAAGCCGCTGTTGAAGGTGGCGAGCAGGCGGCTGCGCGCGCTCGCAGGAACCTCCAGCGGGCCCCGCGCGGGCAGTTCGACCGACGGCTCCAGGCGGCCGGGCACCAGCGAGACTTCGCTGCGGGAGGGGTTGATCCACGCCACGCCCGCGACCAGCCGCGGGTATTCGGGGTCCGTGCGGAAGGTAGTGACGAGCAGCGGCGGGTTCGAGCTGCTCTCACTGCCGCGGATGCTGTTCCATTCGCCCTCGCCGGGCAGCGAGGGGCTCAGCAGAGGCGCGATGCGCGCCGGGCGTTCGACGACGGTCGCCGTGCCGGGGGCACGTGCGCCGCCCTTCAGGCCCGTGCGCGGCAGCGCGCGCAGTCCGGGGCCGCCCTTGGAGGGTTCGTTCAGCGAGTAGTAGATCGACTCGATCTTCGTGACGATCCCGGCCGCGCCGTGGTCGCGCAGCCACTCGACCGAGCGGATGCCCCAGGTCGAGTTGGAGGGTTCGGCGATCGTCGAGACGTACGAGATCAGCGCCGGCAGCAACGCGACGAGTGCGGCGGCGGTGAGGATGCGGCGCAGGCGGGTGCGCGGGCTGACGCGGCCGCGCTGCGGCCCGCGGCGCCGGCGGGGAGCCGGCGCGGGACGTCGTGAGACGGGGGGTTCGAACGTGCTCATCGCTGGTGGGGGTGCCGCAGGGGGTGTAGCGCGTGCGGCCGACGGCGCCGGCGCGTGCCGCGACGGGCCCCAGCTTTAGAAGGAGGGCCTAACCGTTTGATGAGAAAGCGCTGCAATCGGCGGTGTTCGTGTACCGGACCTGCCGCACCTGCTGATGCTCCGATCGTACCCCTGTTTGCCCCCGTCGCGCCCGGGTAGGACAGCGGTGCCTGCAACAACGGATCGGGAGGTCATGCGCCGATGAGCGAGACAGTTGCCGACCATCTGCTCGGCCGCCTGGCGCACGAGTGGGGCGTGAAGCGCATCTTCGGCTATCCCGGAGACGGCATCAACGGCATCATCGGCGCGTTCGAGCGCGCCGGCGACGTGCCGGAGTTCGTGCAGGTGCGCCACGAGGAGATGGCGGCGTTCATGGCCTGCGCGCATGCGAAGTTCACCGGCGAGGCGGGTGTCTGCCTCGCAACCTCAGGGCCCGGCGCGATCCACCTGCTGAACGGGCTCTACGACGCGAAGCTCGATCATCAGCCGGTGGTGGCGATCGTGGGCCAGCAGGCGCGCGCAGGGCTCGGCGGCAACTACCAGCAGGAGGTCGATCTCCAGACGCTGTTCAAGGACGTCGCGCACGAGTACGTGCAGATGGCCACGGAGCCGGCTCAGATCCGCCACCTCGTCGACCGCGCGATGCGGATCGCGCTCGCCGAGCGCACGGTCACGTGCGTGATCGTGCCCAACGACCTGCAGATGGAACCGGCCGTCGAGACGCCGCCGCACGCGCACGGCACCCTGCATTCCGGCCCCGGCTACCGGCGCCCGCGCGTGGTTCCGGAGGAAGACCAGCTGGAGGCGGCCGCCGCCGTGCTGAACGCGGGCGAGCGCGTTGCGATGCTGGTGGGCCAGGGCGCCCTGCACGCGACACAGGAGGTGATCGAGGTCGCCGACCTGCTCGGCGCCGGCGTCGCCAAGGCGCTGCTCGGCAAGGCGGCGGTGCCGGACGAGCTGCCATTCGTGACGGGCTCGATCGGGCTGCTGGGCACCCGTCCGAGCTGGGACATGATGCAGGACTGCGACACGCTGCTGATGGTCGGCTCGAGCTTCCCCTATTCGGAGTTCCTGCCGCAGGAGGGTCAGGCGCGGGGCGTGCAGGTCGACATCGACGGCCGCATGCTCGGGATCCGCTACCCGATGGAGGTCAACCTCGTCGGCGACAGCGCGCTCACGCTGAAGGCGCTGGCCGGGCTGCTCGAGCACAAGCAGGACCGCTCCTGGCGCGAGAAGCTCGAAGCGCAGATGGCCGACTGGTGGCGGGTGATCGACGCCCGCGCGAATCAGCCGGCGGAGCCGATCAACCCGCAGCTGGTCTTCCACGAGCTCTCCAAGCGCCTGCCCGAGCGCGCGATCATCACCTCGGATTCCGGATCGGCAGCCAACTGGTACGCGCGCGACGTGCGCCTGCGAGCGGGCATGCACGCTTCGCTGTCGGGCACGCTCGCGACGATGGGCGCCGGCGTGCCCTACGCGATCGGCGCCAAGTTCGCGCATCCGGACCGGCCGGTGATCGCGCTGGTCGGCGACGGCGCGATGCAGATGAACGGGCTGGCCGAGCTGATCACGGTCGCGAAGTACCGTGAGCGCTGGGGCGACCAGCGGCTGATCGTGATGGTGCTCAACAACCGCGACCTCAACCAGGTGACCTGGGAGCAGCGTGCGATGTCCGGCGAGCCGAAGTTCGTCGAGTCGCAGTCGCTGCCGGACGTCGACTACGCGCGCTGGGCGGAGCTGATCGGCCTGAACGGGATCCGCGTCGAGAGGCCCGAGCAGGTGGGCGAAGCGTGGGATCGTGCGCTGGCCGCCGACCGGCCGACGGTGTTGGACGTCGTCACGGACCCGGAGGTTCCGCCGCTGCCGCCGCACATCACGCTCGAGCAGGCTCGCTCGTTCGCGTCGGCGATCGCGAAGGGCGACCCGGCACGGCGGCGCATCATCGCCCAGTCGATCAGGCAGAAGCTGCCGGAGATCCTGCCCGGTCGATGAAGCGCTCGCTGCTGGGCGAACTGCGCAGCGGACGCGCGCAGCGGACGCTTGCCGCCACGACCGCCTTCAGCGCGCTGCCGCTGGGCGCGGAGATCTACTTCGAGCACTTCCGCGGCTCCTTCGGCGACAAGTGGATGTGGACTCCGGTGGTGCTCTCGCCGCTGCTGACCGCTGCGGGGCTCGCCGGCGTGCGCTCGCAGCGCGCCGCGCGCACCGTGCTGCCGGCGGTCTCCGCGCTCTACTGCCTGGACGGCATCGTCGGCGTCTACACGCATGTGCAGGGCGTGCGCAAGCGTCCCGGCGGCTTCTCCGAGCCGCTGTACAACATCGTGATGGGCCCGCCGCTGCTCGCGCCGGGCTCGCTCACGCTGGTGGGCGCGCTGGGAGTGGCGGCGGCGTTCGCCGGGCGGGAGCGCTGAACATGGCGCGCGGGGCCTCCCGAACGCCAGCGCGCTCCGGCGCGTCGCACCTTCCCAAGCAGGGCGGGCACACCGGTCCGGGGCCGCCGCCGCACCTGCCCACGCAGCGCGTCGGCACGACGCCGCAGATGCGCGGCCGCTACCCGGACTACGACGTGCTGGCGAGCGCGGACCATTGGGACGCGGTGACACGGCGGGTCGTGCTCGAGCGGGTCGCGCAACCGCCGCCGCTGCGCTTCTTCGACGAGCGCGAGGCCGCCACGCTCGGCGCTTTCCTCGACGTCGTGCTCGCACAGGACCGCGAGCCGCGCATCCCCGTGCTGGCGATGGTCGACGCAAAGATGCACGCGGGCCAGCTGGACGGCTACCGCTACGTCGACATGCCGCCCGACCCGCAGACGTGGCGGCGCGTGGCGGAGGGCCTCGACGAGGCGGCCGTCGAGCAGGGGTGCGACGGCGGCTTCGCTGCGGCTTCCGAGCACCTTCGCCACGAGCTGGTGGGACGTTTCGCGAAGGGCGAGCTCGAGTGGGATCTGCCGGTGTCAGAGGCGTGGTCGGTCGTGATGCGCGGCGCGCTGGCGGCCTTCTACTCGCACCCGTGGGCGTGGAACGAGATCGGCTTCGGCGGCCCGGCCTACCCGCGCGGCTACGCGCGGCTCGGCGCCGGCCAGCGCGAGCACTGGGAGTCGCCACCGGAGTTCTCGGTCGATCCCGTCCCGGACGTCGAGCGCCGGGGTCTCGAGTGAGCAGCGGCGCGCGGCTCGCGCTGAGGGGTTCGCTGCGCCCGCCGGAGAACGACTCGGCGTTCCTGCTGGACCCGCACCGCCGCGACGTGCCCGGCCGCGCGCGCATGCGCCGCTACGCCGAGTCCGATCCAGTGGACATGCTGATCGTGGGCGCCGGCGCCGGCGGTTCGACGCTCGCGCAGCGGCTCGCGCGCAGAGGCTGGCGCGTGGTGGTGCTCGAGGCGGGGCCGTTCTGGGACCCCGACGAGGACTGGGTCTCCGACGAGGCCGGCTCGCATGATCTGTACTGGACCGAGCCGCGAGTGATCGGCGGCGAGGACCCGGTGGAGCTCGGCAAGAACAACTGCGGCCGAGGCGTGGGCGGCTCGATGGTCCACTACGCCGGCTACACGCCGCGCTTCCATCCCTCCGACTTCGAGGTCCTCTCGCGTGACGGCGTAGCCGCCGACTGGCCGATCTCCTACGAGGAGCTCAAGCCGCACTACGAGCTGCTCGAGCGCGAGCTGCCCGTGGCGGGCGATCGCTGGCCGTGGGGGGACCCGCACGGCTACCCCCACGCGCCGCACCCGGTCGCGGGCGGTGCGCTGCGCGCCTGGGAGGGCGCGAGGCGGTGCGGGATCGAGATGCGAGTCGGTCCGGTCGGGATCGCAAACGGCTCCTTCGGGCACCGGCCGCACTGCATCTACCGGGGGCTGTGCCTGCAGGGGTGCAAGGTGGGCGCGAAGGCCTCGCCGCTGGTGACGCACATCCCGGACGCGATCGAGCACGGCGTCGAGTTCCGCGAGGGATGCATGGCGAGCCGCATCGAGACCGACGAGGCGGGGCGCTGCACCGGAGTGCGCTACTTCCACGAAGGGAAGGAGCGCTTGCAGCATGCCGACGCGGTCACGGTCGCGGGGTACTCGATCGAGACGCCGCGGCTGCTGCTGAACTCGCGCAGCTCGCGGTTTCCCGACGGGCTCGGCAACGAGCACGACCAGGTGGGGCGCGGGGTGATGGTGCAGGGCGCGCCTCAGGTTGCGGGCCGCTTCGAGCAGGAGATGCGGATGTACAAGGCGCCGCCGCCGGAGATCAGCTCCGAGCAGTTCTACGAGACGGACGGCTCGCGCGGCTTCGCACGCGGCTTCTCGATTCAGACCGTCGGGCCGCTCCCGATCGAATGGGCTCAGCACGTGCTCGCGGACGGTCACTGGGGACAGGCGCTGCGCGAGTACATGCGCGACTACAACCACTGGTACACGCTGGGCGTGCTCTGCGAGCTGCTGCCGCGGGCCGAGAACCGCGTGACGCTTGCGGAGGAGGTCGACGGCCACGGCCTGCGCGTGGCACGGCTCGACTACACGCAATGCGAGAACGACCGCGCGAACATCTCCTACGCGAAGAACAAGCTGCACGAGATCCTCGATGCCGCCCGCGCGCAGGACGTGCTGGTGATCGACCGCTACGCGCACCTCGTGGGGGGCTGCGCGATGTCGGCGTCGCCCGAGACGGGAGTGGTCGACCGCGACCACCGCGTGTGGGGCGTGCCGAACCTGTTCGTCGCAGACGGCAGCGTGATGCCGACGCAGGGATCGGCGAATCCGGCGCTGACGATCATGGCGCTCTCCTCGCGGCTCGCGGCGCGGCTCGCGGCGAAGGGTGCCGGCGCGTCGAGGCAGGATCGCCGGGAGGGAGTTGCGGCGTGAGCGATGTCGCGCTGGTCGTGATCGACATGCTCAACACCTACGAGCACGAGGACGCGGAGAAGCTGATGCAGTCGGTGCGCGAGGTCGTGCCGACGATGAGCGACTTGATCGGCCGAGCGCAGGAACGGGAAGCGCTGATCGTCTACGTGAACGACAACTATGGCGACTGGAGCCTCAGCCGCCACGAGCTCGCGGAGCGAGCGCTGGCGGGTGCCGACCGCTCACTGGTCGAGCCGGTGCTGCCGCCGCCGCAGGCTGCGTTCGTGATGAAGGCGCGTCACTCGATCTTCTACGAAACGCCGCTCGACTACCTGCTGCGCAGCGAAGGTGCCGAGCGGGTGGTGCTGGTCGGGCAGGTGACCGAGCAGTGCGTGCTGTACTCGGCGCTCGACGGCTACGTTCGCCACTACTCGATCGTGGTGCCCGCCGACGCCGTCGCGCACATCCATCCGCACCTGGCCGAGGCGGCGCTGCGGATGATGGAGATGAACATGCGCGCGCGCGTGTGCAGTGCGGGCGAGCTTTTCAGGAGCGAGGACGGCGGGTAGTGCGAGCAGCGAAACCGATCGAAGGAGCCTGCTGGGATGGCCGATGATCAGGGCGGAACGGCGACGGCGGATCGTCTGAGCGAGTTCGGCGCGCTCGCCGACTACGCGCCCGGCGAAGAACGGCCGCTTGCTGGATACCTGGTGCTGATGAGCGTCTACGCGGGCGCCACCGGCGGCGCGGCGGTCGCGCTGCGCCGCGCCGGCAGGCCGCTACCGGAGCGGGTCTCGGCCGGCGACATCGTGCTGATCGGGGTCGCCTCGCACAAGATCAGCCGTACGATCACGAAGGACAAGGTCACCTCGTTCCTGCGCGCGCCGTTCACGCGCTTTCAGGAGCCCAGCGGCAAGGGCGAGGTCGAGGAGGAACCGCGGGGCCACGGCGTCCACAGGGCCGTCGGCGAGCTGCTCGTCTGTCCCTATTGCGTAGCGCAGTGGGTGGCCACGGGCCTGACGCTGGGGCTGGTTGCCTCGCCACGCGTGACCCGGCTGACGAGCACGGTGTTCGTCGCACACACGATCTCGGACTTCATGCAGGCCGCCTACCGAGCGGTCGAGTCCCGGGCCTAGCCGGCCGGGGCCGCCCCCGCTGCCCGGGCCGCTCAGCATGCCAGGCCGTTCAGCATGCCGGGGCCGCAGGAGGTGCGGCCCCCGGCCGTGCCGCTGCGCGGCCGCCCCGCTGCCCGGGCCGCTCAGCATGCCCGGGCCGGCGCGCTCTGCTGCACCGGCCCGGGAGCCTTTGGCTGCCGCCGGCGTCGCCGGACGCGGCGGCTCGCAGCTCTATTCGGAGATCGTGCCGACGAGCTCGCCGACTTTCTCGTTGTCGATCTCGGTCGCGAGATCGCCCTGGCTGACGACGCCGATCATGTCGTGGCCGTCGATCACGGGCAGGCGCCGGACCTTGTGGTCGGCCATCGTCCTGAGTGCCTCCTCGACCGAGTCGTCGGCGCCGATCGTCACCGGCTTGCCCTGGGCCAGCTCGCCGGCTGTGACCTGGTTCGGGTCTTTGTGCTCGGCCAGCGCCTTCACGACGATGTCGCGGTCGGTGAGCATGCCCTTCAAGCGGTTGTCCTCACCGCAGATCGGAAGCGAGCCGACGTCGAGCCGCTTCATCTTCTCGGCAGCGGTCACGAGCGACTCGTTCTCGCCGATGCACTCAGCGCTGCCGGTCATGACCTCACGAGCTGTCTTGCTCATCGGTGAGCGCTCCTTTCACGTTTGCTTACTGACGCCCTAGACCTACCCGGCCGCCCGCCGCTCAACCCTTCGTGCGCGGGCGCCCGGGGCCCCGCGCTGAGGCGGTCGCGCAGGAAGGCGGCGTTGCGCACGGCGAAGCCCTCCCAGTCGTTGTTCAGATAGACGAACGCCTCACCTCGCTGCCGCCATCGCGCCAGGCGGCGCGCCCACACGAGCAGCTCGCGCTGGGAGTAGTTGCCACGCCGGCCGCGCGCTCCATAGTGCAGCCGCACATAGCGCCAGCCAGCGGTGTCCTTGAAGGTCTGGAAGGGGCGTTCGGGATGGTCGCCGACGACCAGCGCCACGCGGTGCTCGGCCAGCAGCGAATACACGTCGCGGTTGAACCAGCTGGGGTGGCGGAACTCGAAGGCGTGCCTGCCCGGCGGCAGTTGCCGCAGCGCGGAGGCCAGGCGCTCGTCGTCGCGGCGGAAGCTCTCGGGCAGCTGCCACAGCACGGGGCCGAGGCGGCCGGCGTCGATCAGCGGCTGGATGCGCTCGTAGAAGCGCTCGACGCCGTCGCCGATCTCGCGCAGCCGGCGCACGTGCGTGAGGTAGCGGCTGGCCTTGACCGCGAACGTGAAGCCGGTGGGTGTCTGCTCGACCCAGCGGGCGACGGCGTCGCGTGCGATCAGGCGGTAGAAGGTTGTGTTCACCTCGACCGTGTCGAACTGCTGCGCGTACGTCGACAGCCAACTGCGTGCGGGCAGTCCAGGCGGGTACAGAACGCCTCGCCACGAGGCGTAGTTCCATCCGGAGCAGCCGACGTGGACTCGGTGCACCCTCAGGTGCGAGCCCATTGCCCGACGCCGCGCCCGAGCCGCAGCAACCGCCCGGCGACCAGGCGCGCAGAGCGCCCGCGCTGGGGCGTCGGCGCCGCAAGGAACACGGACAGAGCACCGCCGCTGCGGGCCAGGCATCGCGGGCAGAGCTGCACCTCGTTCTCGCCCGGCGCGGCCGCTCGGACCAGCCCGCAGTGCGGGCAGCTCAGCTCGGTGTGCGCCATTGCCCGGAGCTACCCGAGGACAAATGCGCCCACACGGCGGGGGCTCGCCGGGGTCAGCCGCCTGACCGTTGCGCCGGACCGCTCGAGCTACGCCGCCCTGGGGGTCCCGCGCCCCGGCGCCGCCGGCTGTTCGGCTGCGAGGGCGTCGTGTGGCTCGTCCCGGCGCTCGAAGTCGCGCAGGGCGAGCAGCGCCTCCTGGTCGTCGAGCGGGATCAGCAGCGGACGCCCCTCGGGCGGCGGACTCTCGGGGTGCTTCATCGCCCGCAATCTTCCCCTCGGCCTGGTCGGCGAAACGAGTGGGACGGACGGATGCTCGAACGGTTGTTCACGAGGCGCATGACGCACGGTAGGGCGCGCCGCGGCGGAAAAGCGCCGCCGCGCGGCTCACGCGCCGGTGGCGGAGAAGTGCTCCGGATCGGCCGGGCCGAGCACGCCTCCGATCAGCTTCGGCTGGCCCGGATAGCCGCGCAGCACCGCCAGGAGCCGGCCGGGAGCCGTTACGTCTACGGCGCCGCCGGGATAGGCGGTCGTCTCGTGGTTGCTGAGGCCGGCGCGCGCGCTGAAGGCGCCGGCGGCGTTGAGCTGAGCCTGTTCGTAGAAGGTCCTGAAGCCGCTCGTCACGGTGCCCTGCCAGCCGTGTTCGGAAGCCCATTGCAGGATCGGGATGATCCACCCGGCGATCGGCTTGTTGCGGGGGTTCCATGGCGCGACGGGCGTTGAGGCGCCCGCGCCGAGGCCGGCAGATTGCTGTCCGGCCGCTTCGAAGGCCTGCGCCGATTCGCCCTTCGGGAGCACGATCCCGGCCTTGCGGGCCGCTTCGATCTCGCGTTTGACCTCAGCGTCGGTGGGCGCCCCGGCCGCGATGTGGATCTTCCCTTCGCGCACGATCCTGTCGGAGGAGACGTCGATCTTCGCCACGACGCCGTGCGAGTCCGCGGCGCCAGGCGATTTTGATGTGGCGGGCGCAGATCGGGTCGCGGGCGTGCTCGCCCCCGTCGCGGTCTTGCCGGCTCCACTCGGATACGTGACCGCGCCGGGCGCCGGCGAGGTGCGGCTCGGGCGGCTCACAGCGTGCGGGTGGCCGGGTTGCACGCCGCCGCAGCCGGCCGGCGCGAGCGAGAGCGCCGCCAGGGCGAGCGCTGCGAACGGCGCGGAGCGTGTGCGTGGTCTCGCGCGGTGGGACAAAACGCTGGGCGCCAGTCTAGGCCGTGGCCGGCGCGTCGCGCGGATGCATGCGGGTGAAGCGGGCGTAGGCGTCGGCGGCGCGCCCGAGCAACCGCTGCTCGCAGCGCGACGGTCAGCCGCCGACGCTCGCGAGCAGCCCGGCGCGGGTTCGTGCGGCCCTGACCGCGGCCGACAGCGACTCGAGGTCGTAGGCCCCCTGGTGGCGGCGGCCGTTGATGAAGAAGCTCGGCGTGCCCGACACGCCGCTTTCGTCGGCGGAGGCGACGTCCTCGCTGACGCGCTCGGCGTGGCGGTGCTCCTTCAGCTGCGAGGTG
>DASWSH010000206.1:0-16579 GCA_036402735.1 Solirubrobacteraceae bacterium
CGGCCCGTGGCTGCAGGGGGTCGCCGCCGAGCGCGAGTACAAGAACGACGAGATGATCGACGACTCGCTCCGCAGCGTCCTCTTCCAGATCCCGAAGCCGGGCGCGCTCGACCCGGCCGCCTGCAACGAGCCGTCGGAGAATCCCGACTGCTTCAGCGTCGTCTCCGACCTCGGCGCGATCGACGTCGAGCGCGGACGCGACCACGGGATGGCGCTCTACAACACGCTCCGCGCGGCGTACGGGCTGCCGGCGCTGACCTCGTTCACGCAGGTCACCGGCGAGACGACGTCGAGCTTCCCGTCCGACCCGCTGATCAACCCCGCCGACCCGATCAACGACGCGAACATCATGGACTTCACGTCGCTTCGCGACCGGCTCGGGACGCTCGTCCCGCCCGGGACGTCGGCGGCGCTGAACGACGTGATGACCGTCACGCGGCGGTCGACGCTCGCCGCGCGCCTGAAGGCGATCTACGGCAACCCGAACGCGATGGACTCGTTCGTCGGCATGGCGGCGGAGAAGCACGTCGCCGGCACCGAGTTCGGCGAGCTGCAGCTCGCGATGTGGAAGAAGCAGTTCCAGGCGCTCCGCGACGGCGACCGCTTCTTCTACCTGAACGACCCGGTGCTCGCAGAGATCGAAGCCGCCTACGGCATCACCTACAAGCACTCGCTCTCCGAGCTGATCAGGCTCGACAGCGGCGTGCCCGCCAAGCGGCTCGCCGCCAACGTGTTCTTCGCCCCCACCCCCGGCAGCGCGCTGCGCCACCACCTGCGTGCGCAACGGCGGGCCTCCCGCCGCGCTTCGCGGCGCTGAGAGGACACCGAGGGACGCATCGCGCCCGCCGGCGGACGGGCCGGCTGGCCGCGCAAATAGAGTCCGCGCGTGCACACATCAGAGCAGGCGCCAAGTACGCGCAGCCGCACGTCCTCCTCCGCTCTGACCGCCGCCGCCGTCGGCCTGGGCGGCGCGCTGGCGCTGGCGCTGCTCGCCGCGCTGGTCCGTCACGAGCCGACGCCGCGCGGCGACGATCTCATCTACGAGCGGATCGCCCTGCACCCGTTCGCGACGCACACCTTCCCGTTCGGCTACCGCATCGGGCTGCCGCTGCTCGTGCACCTGCTGCCGCTGGGCACCGGCCCCGCGTTCTACCTGCTGGCACTCGCCGCGGCCGCGGGCGCGGGCGCGTTCGCCTACCTGCTGATGCGCAGGCTCGGAAGCGACGCGCGTGTCGCGGCGGTGCTCGCGCTGCTGATGTGCGTCTCGCCGCCGTTCCTGATCGTGCTGATACGCGAGGGGCGCAACACCGACATCGCCACCGTCATGTTGATGATGGCCGCCACCTACTTCCTCGTCTGCCGCGCCTACTGGAAGCTCGCCGCCGTCCTGCTGCTGGGCGTGGTCGTCAGGGAAGCCCTGCTGTTCGTGCTGCCGCTCGCCTATGCGGTGTGGGCGGAGCGCCCGCTGGACCGGCGCGCCGCGGCATGGACGCTCGCCGTCGGCGCGCCCGCAGCAGCCGCCTACATCGCTCTGCGCCTGGGCCTGCAGACCGTCGGCGAAGGCAGCGTTCCGGGCTACGGCGGCTCGCTGCTTGGCGAGCGCTTCACAGTCATCAAGGAGGGGCTGCGCACGCCCTTCCGCGAGGCGAGGCGGATGTTCACCGTCTACGGGCCGCTGTGGCTGGTGGCTCCGCCGGCGTTGCGCGGCATGCGCTTTGCGCGGCGCGGCCTCGTGCTCGTCGCGCTGTGCGTGGTCGCGATGACGTTCGCGCTCGACTGGGGGCGCATGATCCTGCTCGCCGCACCCGTCTTCTATCCGGCCGCCGCGTTCGTGCTGACCCGCCACCCGCGCTGGCGTGCGCCGGTGTACGCGGCGATGCTCGCGCTCGCGGTGGGCTACGCGATCTACATGGACCACTCGGGCGTGCAGAGCGGCATCATCGAAAACGGCCTGCCGCCATACCCGGTCCGCTAGTCGCCGCGCGCACTCAGCGCAGCGTCGACTGCGCGGCCGGCGCCGAGCTGCCGAGCACCGCGCCGGCCGCGTCCAGCGCCTGCACCGCCAGGTAAGGCCCAACCGTCCCCGGCGGTATCGCGATCGCCGTCTCGAAGCCGCCGCGGGGCACGCTGCTCAGCGGCTGCAGCGACGACGGAGAGGGGCCGGCGAGCACGCGCCAGGACGCCACATCGGTCGCCCCGTTCCAACTCGCGTAGAGCGTTCCCGCGCGAGCGCCGGCCGCGAGGAACGCCGCCTGCGGCCGGTGCGCGGGCCGCCCGACCCACGGGAAGCGCAGGCTGCGGTAGGACTGCGTGCGTCCCTGCAGGCGCGCGTCGAACAGCAGTTGCCCTTCCGGACCGAGCTCGCTGAAGGACGGTTCCTGGCCCCAGCCCACGAACCAGTCGCCTCCCGGCAGCGCCTGCATGTTGCCCTGGCTTTCCGCGGTCAGCCCGCGCGGCAGGTGCACGAGCTGCGTACGCAGCGTGACCGCGCGCGTCTGCGGATCGAGCGCCAGCACGATCCCGCGCGACTGCGGATGGATCCTCGGTGCGGAGCCGTTGTCGAAGATGCTGATCGAGCCGTCCGGCAGCTCGCGCGGGTCGTGCTGCCATGCCGTCGCCGTGCCGCGCCCGCTCTTGAAGCTGCTGTGCTTGCCGCCCAGGCGCCAGCGGATCTGGCCGCTCGCCTGATCGATGTCATACACCGTCCACGTGTTGCGCCCCGACACGAGCAGCGAGCCGTCGCGGTCGAGATTGATCGAGTTGATGTGGAAGAAGTCGTACGGATTCGCGGTCGCTTCGAGATGGTGCAGGCGCGAGTAGGACTCGCTCAGCGCGACATGATCGAGGCTGCTCCATTCGTACATCACGAGCCCCGTGCGAACATCGATCTCCTGCAGCACGCCGACGGTCAGCCCCGCGTAGGAGTTCCCGCCGATACCCGCCAGGTTGCAGAGGATCGGGAAGTAGGCCGTCACCAGCGCGGTTCCCGACGGCGTCAGCTGCAGCTCGTGCAGGTCGACACGCAGGCCGTTGCCCGCGCGCACGTGGGCGATGTCGGTGTAGGTGTCGTCCGCGATCACGCCTTCACCGCTGCCGAAGCCGTGCACGGAGATGTTGCCCTGCCACCACGTGAGCACCTGTTTGCCCAGGTATTCCTGGACGCGCAGGTCGGTCGCCTCGGTGTGGCGCGGCAGCGCCTTGAACCACAGCAGGCGGCCGGCGGGGTCGAGGATCATCGGTCCGGCGTTGCCCGGGCCGCCGTAGGGCGTCACGAAGATGTCGCCCGGCGCCGCCGCGGGCGAGGCGGCGAGCACGTCTACTACGGGTGGACGGATGTCCGGGCGCGAGCGGTAGCTCTGTTCCTGGCTGCTCGTGCCGGGGTGGATCGGCTCCGGCGTCGAGCTGATCGCGTCCGGCTGCGCGACCGCGAAGCGGTCGGCGATCGTCCGCCACGAGGCGCCCGTGCGCACGCGGGCGCGCACGGTGACGCGCTCCCCCGCTGCGAACGGGCGGGTCGGGATGAAGCTCGCGCCGTTGCCCTGCGAGTACGCCAGCAGCCTGCCGGAGTGGGCGCCCGAGCGCGTGCCGCTCACGCCTTGAACGCGCAGCCGTGCGGCCGAGACCCCGAGGAAGCTGATCTGCGTCCACGGCGTCGCATCGCGACTGCCCGGCAGGGGCGATAGTGTTACGGCACCGGCCTGCAGAGCGGAATTGTTGAGGCTCGTGGGGACGCACGTTGGCGCTGATTGCGCCACTGCGATGGCGGTCAGGCCGGCAAACCCCCAACCGAGGGCCAGGAACGACCCTGCGATCAGAGCCCGCATAACGCGCATGGATTCCGAGCAGCATAAGAGAGTGGACCGTCGTACCTTCCTGAAGGGCAGCCTCGTCGCGGGCAGCGCGATCGCGGGCGCCGGCGTCGGCATCAAGGCGCTCGGCGACGCCAGCGGGCAGGCGCCGCCGAAGCAGGAATCGCCCGGCGGGCCGGTGCGCCATCGCCGCCGCGGGCGCAGCGCCCAGCCGAACATCCTCGTGATCATGGTCGACCAGCTGCGCTTCCCGCAGTGGTACGGCACCGACCCGTTCCGCGTCTCGCTGCCGCCGAACCTGCGGCAGCTGCGCGAAGGCGCGGTCTCCTTCGCACGCCATTACACGGCCTCCAACGACTGCACACCCGCGCGCGCCGCGCTGCTCACGGGCCTCTACACCCACCAGACCGGCTGCATGATCACCGGCGGCAGCACGCTCGACCCGGGCTTCCCCACCTGGGGCAGGATCCTGCGCGAGCACGGCTACAGCACCAGCTGGCTCGGCAAGTGGCACCTCACCCACCACGACAACAAGTGGACGCCGGCGCTCGGCGCGGCTGGGCTCGAGCGCTACGGCTTCTCCGGCGGCGTGTACCCCTCGCCCGACGGCGGCCCCGGCCAGGGCTGGCGCGTGGACCCGCAGATCGCGCGCAGCTTCGCCTCCTGGTTCCACCACGAGGGCGGCTCCGAACCCTGGTGCACCACCGTGTCCTTCGTGAACCCGCACGACATCGCCTGGTGGTACGTGTGGAGCGACCGCACGCCCACCGAGGCCGCCGCCGCCCGCACGATCGCGCGGCTGCCTCCGAACTGGGAGACGCCGGAGCACATGGTCGAACAGGGCAAGCCGCGGCTGCAGCGCTCGCTGCAGGCCACAGCCGCGGCGTCGTTCGGCCCCGTGCCGTTCACGGGCCCGGAAGTGCTGCCGATCTGGCTCTCCTTCCTCGACCTCTACGCGAAGCTGCAGCGCGAGGTCGACCGTCACATCGGCCAGGTCCTGCAGACGCTCGAGAGCAGGCCGGGCGTGGCCGAGAACACCGTGATCCTGTTCACCTCCGACCACGGCGAGTACGGCGCATCGCACGGGCTGCGCGGCAAGGGCGCCGCGGCCTATGAGGAGGCCACGCGCGTGCCGCTGCTCGTCAAGGACCGCCGCGGCAAGCTCACCGCCTCACCCGAACAGCAGCGCACGCAGCTGACCTCCAGCGTCGATGTGACGCCGCTGCTCTTGACGATCGCGACCGGCTCCGACGCGTGGCGCTCGGAGTCGCACTACTCCCACCTCGCCGGCCGCGCCGACCTCGCATCGATACTCGCCGACCCGAATGCGCCCGGACGCGACTTCGTGCTGCACGCCACCGACGAGACCGTGACGGAGTTCGCGGTCGAAGAGTTCGCCGCCAGCGCGCCACTGCACGTGGTGTCGCTGCGCACGCAGCGCGCCAAGTACGCGAAATACAACCATTGGCCCGACACGGGCATCGCGCCGCTGTCGGCGGGCGAGGAAGTCGAGCTCTACGACTACCGCACGCCGCGTGGCCGGCTCGAGCTGGACAACGTCGCCGGCCACAGCGGGCTCGAGTCCGCGATGCGGCGGCAACTCGAGCGGGCGTTCAGCGAAGAGCTGCGCAGGCCCCTGCCGCAACACCTGCAGGCGGCGCACGGCCGCGGCTTCGCCAACTACTTCGCGACCGCGCGTCGCGTGACCGCGAAGGCCACGGTGCGCCGCAAGCTGCGATCGGAACGGGTCGTCGGCGACCTGCGCCACCACCAGGGCCCGCCGCCGCCGCGCGAGCGCCGCCCGTTCAGGTTCTCTTCGCCGCCCCCGAAGCCATGACGGCGCCGGCGCCGTCGAGTGCCTGCACCGTCACGTAGCTGCCGCGCTTCGGCGCCACGGCCAGCCGGATGCGCGTCTCGAAGCCCTGGCGGGGCACCGTCGCGACGGCGACCATCGTGCTCGCCGAGCGCCCCGCGAGCACGCGCCAGGACGCCACGTCGGTCGCCCCGTTCCAGCTCGCATAGACGCTCGCGGCGCCCGCGGCTGCGAGATATGCGAAGGCCGGAGGCGTCGCCGGGCGGGCGCTCCAGGCCTGGCGATAGGCGCGGTAGGACTCGTACGAGGAGGGCAGATGCGCATCGAACAGCAGCTGCCCCCCCGGCCCGTATTCCGAGAACCAGGGCGCCTGCCCCCAGCCGATCAGCCAGTTGCCGTTGGCGAGCGCCTGCAGGTTGCCCTGGCTGCCCGCCACCAGCGCCGGCGAGTGTTCGACGTTGCGTGTCAGCGTCGCTGTCCTGCGGCTCCCGTCGAGCGTCAGTTCGATCGCGCGCGACTGCGCGTGCACGCGCGGGGTCGCGCCGTTGTCGAAGAACGTGATGCCGCCCGCCGGACTGCTGCGAGCGTCGTGCTGGAAGGCGACCGCCGCGCCGCGGCTCATCGCGAAGCTCGAGTGCCGGCCGCCGAGCTGCCACAGCACCTGGCCGCTGCGCGCGTCGACGTCGTAGGCCGCCCATGTGTTGCGCGCGTCGATCAGCAGGCTGCCGTCGTGCTGCACGTCGATCGAGTTGACGTGGAAGAAGTCGAACGGTTCCTTCGCGCTGCCGGGGCGCGGCGAGACGTAGGCGTCGCTCAGCGGCACGTGGTCGAGGCTGTGCCACTCGTACTTGACGAGGCCGGTGCGGATGTCGAGCACCTGCACCAGCGTGTCAGCGACCGCGCCTTCGCGCGGCCCGCCGAGCGAGGAGAGGTTGCAGCGGATGCCGTCGTAGACGGTGATCAGCGCGGTGCCCTGTGGCGTGATCTCGAACTCGTGCAGGTCGGGCTGGTAGCCGTTGCCCGCGCGCAGCACCGCGAGCGTGCGATAGGCGCTGTCGGCGATCACGATTCCCGCCTTGCGGCTGGCGGCCGTGATCAGCGGGTCCTGCCACCACGTCAGCACCTGCCGGCCTTCGTAGCTCTGCACGCGCAGGTCGGCGGCGCGCGTGCCCGCGGGCGACAGCGGCTTGAACCACACGACGCTGCCGTCTTCGCCGAGGATCATCGGGCCGTACTGGCCCGGCCCCGAGTACGGCGCGAGCAGCAGCTCGCCCGGACTCGCGCCCGCCGCGTGCGCGGTCACGGTCACGAGCGGCGGCTTGAGGTCGGGGCGTGAACGGAACGACTGGTAGTCACGCGGGTTCGAGGACGGCGTCGAGCTGCCGCCGGCTTCGCCCGCCGTGTCCGCTGTGGCGACGGTGAAGGCGAAGGCGAGCGGCGCCGGAGCGGCGCCGCCGCTCAGCGTCGCGCTGACCGCGACGGTCTCGCCCGCGCGGAACGGCTTGGCGGGGATGAAGCTCGCGCCGTCGCCCTGCGAGTAGGCGGCCAGGCGTCCGCTGTGGAGGCCCGTGCGCGAGCCGCGCACGAGCACGCTCGAGAGCCGTGCCGCCGGCACGCCGAGGAAGCTGATCTGCGTGGCGGCCGACGCGTCGCGGCTTCCCGGCAGCGGCGTCACCGTCACCTGTCCGGCGAGCAATGCGGATGAGTTGATCGCGGCCGGTACGCAGGAGGCGCTCGCAGCGGCGGCGTGAGCACGTGAGCCCTCACCTGCGGCGGCGGCCCTCAGCGCTCCGGCGGGTGTTGCGATCGCGGCGATGACCGCCAGCGCCGTGCCGGGCGCAGCGATGCGCGCAAGCGCCGCGCGCGGCCGGATCAGGCTTTCACCACCGCGGAGGAGCCGATCGCGTTGCCGGCGGCGTCGAGCGCCTGCACCTGCGCGTACGGCCCCGCGCTCGGCGCGGAGATCGTCGTCTCGAAGCCCTTCTTGGGCGCGCTCGCCACGGGCGCGAGCGAGCCCGCGCTCGCACCGGCCAGCACGCGCCAGCTCGCGACCTCCGTCGCGCCGTTCCAGCTCGCGGCCAGCGACAGTGTGCCCGCCGCGCCCCGCTTGACGGCGAGCGACGGCGGGCTGCTCGGACGGCCCGTCCAGGGCGAAAGATAGGTGCGGAAGTCCTGCACGTTGTGGCCGAGCCTGCCGTCGAGCAGCGCGTGGCCGGCCGAGTCGTACTCGGTGAAGTCGGGCAGGCGACCGTAACCCATCAGCCAGGCGCCGCCCGGCAGCGCGAGCGTGTTGCCCTGGCTTTCCGCCAGCAGCGTGCGCGAAGGGTTCGTGAAGGCCTGCTTCAGCGTGACCGTGTGCGAGGCCTGATCGGGCGCCAGCAGCAGCCCCCGCGACTGCTTCTCCTTCGGCGGATCAGAGCCGTTGTCGAACAGCGAGATCAACCCTCCCGGCTGCCACTCCGCGTCGTGCTGCCAGTAGAACTGCGCGCCCGGACCCTGCTTGAAGTTGCTGCGCTTGCCGCCGAGGCGCCAGCGGATCGCGCCGCTGCGCACGTCGAGGTCGTACAGCGCCCACGTGTTGCGTGAGGACACCAGCACGTCGCCGGAGCTGCCGGGATCGACGGAGTTCATGTGCACGAAGTCCCACGGGTACACGCGCGCCGGCACCTGGTTGTTCGACTCGCTGAACGGGATGTGCCCGTAGGAGTGCCACTCCCACATCACCAGGCCCGTCTTGATGTCGACCTGCTGGACGACCGAGTCGTTGAGCACGCCGTTGGCGACGCCGTGCACGCTCGTGAGGTTCTTGTAGACGGGGTAGAACGCGTCGATCCAGGCGGTGCCGTCGGGCATGACGCGGATCTCGTGCAGGTCCGCCCTCAGGCCGTTGCCCGCGCGGATCCGCGCGATCTGCCGGTAGGAGCTGTCGGCGAGCACGTATTCGCCCTGGCCGAAGCCGACTTCGAGGATCCGTCCCTGCCACCACGCGAGTGTCGGCTTGCCTTCATAGCGCACCACCTGCAGGTTGGTCGCGTCCCAGTCGTGCGCCAGCGGGTGGAACCACACGAGGTTGCCGCTCTGGTCGACGATCATCGGGCCGGGCGTGCCCTTGCCCTGGTAGGGCGCGAGGAACAGGTAGCCGGGGGCCGCGCCCGGCTTGGCGGCCGTCAGGATCCGCACGCTCGACGGGGTGAGCGTCGGCGCGGAGGCGTAGTGCTGGACTTCGGAGGCGTTGCCCGGGTTGTTCGGGAACATTTTCTGGCTGGGCGTATACGGCGAGGCGATCGTGAAGCTGGTGGCGACCGCGCCGCTGGCCGGCCCGTTGACCTGTGCGTGCACCGTCACCGTCTCGCCACTGGCGAACGGCTTGCTCGGCACGAAGCTCTCGCCGGTGCCGGTCGAGTAGGCGCGCAGCGTGCCGCTGTGCGTGCCGCTCCTGGAGCCGTGCACGCTCACAGCCGTGACCGTCGTGCCGCTGGCGCCGAGGAAGCTGATCTGCGTGCCCGGCGGTGCGTCGGGCGTGCCCGGCAGCGGCGAGACCGCGACGGGGTTGCTGCGCGCAGCCACGGTTTCGACGCTGGGTCCGTTGGCCGAGGAGTTGCTTCCGCACGCCAGCAGCGCGACCGCAGCAGCGAGCGCGGTCAGCGGGGCGGCGGCGGGGCGGAGCCTGCTCATCAGCGCGCCACCCTACCGGGCAGAGCACCCGGAGGACCCCGTTTCCGAACCCGGCGTTGACGCGGACACGATGCCGTAGGCTCTGCGCATGCTTGCCCGCCTGACAGCGGTTCTGGGCGCCGCGGCCGCGATCGCCTGCGTCCCGGCCGCGGCCGCGCACGCGTCTGACGCGTCGGTCACGGAAAGCTATCTGCGCGCCAACCTGGCGCTCGTCACAGCCGGGCACAACCACCTCTCGAGCTCGATCGCCGGCTACCGCGGCGTGCTCACGCATGTGCGCAGCAGCTGCCCGCATGCCGCCATCAGATCGCCGCAGAACCCCGAATCGACGCAGCTCAGCAACGAGGTGATCGGCGCGATGGTGCTGTCCGCCGGCAACCCGGACAGGCCTGCGATCGCGACGTTCCTGCGCGCGGTGCGCGGAATGCACTGGAGCAGCGCCTCGGTGACGCACGCGGTCTCCTCCTACGCCTCGATGCTCGCCGCGCTCTACAAGCTCTCCGTGCCCGACCTGTGCGGCGACGTCGGCAAGTGGGCGGCGAGCGGCTACACGGCGCTGCCCGCCAGCACGCTCAGCTTCGTCAAGGTCTTCTACCCGAACTGGGTCGCGCTCGGCCTACTGCCGCCGGGCATCGGCCGCTTCGAGAGCGGCTCCGCCCGCGGCATCGCGCGGCGCGCGGAAGGCTACGAACGGCAGCTGACGGACACCGAAGCGACGGCCGTCGAGACGTACGGCGCGATCATGGACACGCTCGAACTGAACCCGTGAGCTGGGGGCGGCCGCGCGCCGCGCCCGCCACGCGCAGCGCTCAGGCGACCGCGCGCAGCCGCCGGTAGGGCGCTCCGCGCAGCTCTCGCACGAGCGCGTCTAGCACGCTCTCCTCCTGCTGCTCCCGACCGTCGGTGACGGCGCCGATCACCGCACGCTTGCGCTCGAGCAGCGTGGCGATCGTCTCGTCGACGGTGTCGGCAGCGAGCAGGTAGTAGGCGTTGACCGCGTCCTGCTGGCCGATGCGGTGGCAGCGGTCCTCGGCCTGGTCGTGCTTCGCCGGCGTCCAGTCCAGCTCGAGGAACGCGACGTTGGAGGAGCGCGTCAGCGTCAGCCCCTGGCCCGCGACCTCCAGTGAGCAGATGATCATCTGGTTGCCCTCGCGGTCCGGCGACTGGAACGCGCGCAGCGCCTCGTCCCGTGCCGCCGGCGAGTCCTCGCCGAGGATGTGCAGCGCTTGCGGGAAGCGCTCGAGCACCGCCGCCTGGACCTCGCGGTGGCGCGCGAACACGACCACCCGCTCGCCCGAGGAGCAGAAGTCGTGCATCCACGCGAGTGCAGCGTTCAGCTTCCCGCGCGCCGCCAGCAGCTTGAGCGCGTTGAGCCGCACCAGCCGTTCTGCACGCAGCGCCGCGGCGACCTTCGCATCCAGCTCGCGCAGGTCGAGCGGCTGGCTGCGCAGCCACGCGAGCAGGTCGCTCTCAGCCAGCCGGTACTCCGCCTCGTTGTCCAGCTCGACCGGCACCACCGAGCGCGTCTTCGCCGGCAGCTGCGGCAGCACGTCGCGCTTCAGGCGCCGCACGAAGCAGCGCGCGCGCAGATGCCAGTGCAGCCGCTGGTGCGCGTCCGCACCGCGGAAGCGCGCGCCGAACTTCACGCCCGAGCCGAACTCGTCGAGTCGTCCGAGGATGCGCAGCTGCGAGATCAGCTCCTCCGGCCTGTTCACGATCGGCGTGCCCGACAGCGCCAGCACGATGTCCTCGCGCGGCAACGCTGCGGCCAGACGCTGCGCGGCCTGCGTGCGCCGCGCCGAGGCGTTCTTGCAGTAGTGCGCCTCATCGATCACGAGCGCGCGCGGGCGCTGCGCGATCAGCTCCTCCAGACGCGCGCCGAGGATGTCGTAGTTGACGACCGTGATGTCCGGCGGGGGCGTGTCGCGGCCCGCGCCCGTCCGCGCGCCGCCGGTGCCGCTGAGCGCGCGCGCCGTGCGTGCGGGCAGCCATGCGGCGATCTCGCGCAGCCAGTTCAGCTTCAGGTTCGCGGGGCACACGACGACGGCGGGGTACGCGCCGTCGGCCTCGATCGTGGCGAGCGCCTCGATCGTCTTGCCGAGGCCCTGCTCGTCGGCGAGGAACGCGCGGCGGCGGTCGAGCAGGTAGCGCACGCCCGCGCGCTGGAACGGCTTCAGCTCGCCCGCCAGGCCGGGAACCTCGAGCTCGGCGTCGTGCGCGCTCGACAGCGCCACCAGCCCCGCCGAGCGGGCATGCTGCTCGCGCACCTCCTGCAGCGCGGCGAGCGCCTGCTCCTGCACCCACACGCGTCCGTCCGCGAGCAGCGCGTCGAGCGCGGGGACGCAGAACGGGTCGACGCGCAGCGCCGGCAGGGCGGCGCGCTCGTTGACGGGCGGCCCGCTGAGGCGCGGCACGATCGCGCCCGCGATCGCCGCGAAGCGCGGCTGCAAGCTCGCGTCATGGCCGGGCGCGAGCACGAACATCTGCTCCTCCCCCCTGCCGCTCAGCTCGAGCACAGCCGCGGGCGCAGGCAGGCCTTGCTTCAGCGCACTCGCACAGCGCCGCGCCGCGGGGCTGAGCCAGCCGTCGAGCTGCTGCTCGATCAGCTGCAGCGACTCTGCCGTCAGCGGCACGCCGGCGCCGCCCGGCACGTCGCTGGCGCGCTCGCGCAGCGCGCGGGGCAGCCTGCGCGTGTCGCCGAGCAGCAGGAACAGCGGGCCGTCGACGCTGTCGGGCTCGCCGCCGCCGACGTCGACGTTGCCGCGCCAGCTCGTGGCTCGCCGCAGCCAGGCGCTAACGCGGGGATCCACCGACACGTTCTCGAGCGCCGCGAGCAGCTCCTCGATCAGCTCCGCGTCCTGCTCTCGCGCGGCCAGGCCGACGCTCTGCTGCGGCCCCTCGACCGGCCGGAGCCCGGCGCGCGCAGCGAGCACGCGCGCCGGCGCGGCGCCGCGCGCGCCGATCAGGATCCAGTGCTCGCCTCGGCGGTCGCGGCGGAACTGCACGTCGGCGTCCGCCTCCGGCGCGGGCGCCGCGTCCTCGCCGGGGGCCGATTGCGCGCGGCGTTCGCCCAGACGGGCGTGCAGCGCCTCGCTCAACTCCACGCGCGGATCCTGCGCGAGCATGGCGAGCAGCGCCTGCGCCTGCTCGTCGAATGGCACGAGCGCGCGGCCAAGCTCCTCGATCGTGCGCGCACCCGGGTGCTCGAGCAGCCGCTCCACCGGCTCGACCGGACCGTCCTCGGCGAAGCTCAGCCACCAGTCGGCGTCGTAGCGCACCAGCTCGAGCGTGCAGCGAGCGCGTTCCCGCCGCGCGCGCCGGCGCGCGAGCTTGCTCGCCAGCGCAGGCTCGACGTCGGGCTCTGCGGGCAGCCCGTCGAGGAGGCGCGTCAGCGCCTCCGCCTGCTCAGGTCCCAGCGGGATCCTCCAGACGCGTTCGAGCGGGTCCCAGCGACGGCCCGGAATCGCCCGCAGCAACAGCCGCAGGCGCTCGTCGTAGGGGAACCGCAGCGCCGCCTCGTCCCGGGCGAGCGTCGCGGTGAAGCCGTGCGCGGACATGAACGATGCACGATAGGCGCCCCGGAGGATGGGGATAATGCCCGCGTGGGGGATCTCGCGCGTTGGTGGAACGAGGGCGAGCTGGTGCAGCTGCGCTTGGGCGGCGCCGACAGGCGCATGTTCGTGCGCCGCGCGGGACAGGGGCCGCCGGTGACGTTCCTGCACGGCTTCCCGAGCTGCTCCCACGATTGGGCCAGGACCGAGGCGCTGATCTCCGGCGAGCGCTCGCTGCTGCTGATCGACTTCCTCGGCTTCGGCGCCTCTGAGAAGCCGGCCGACCACGTCTACTCGCTGCACGAGCAGGCCGACCTCGTCGAGGCGGTGTGGGCGCGCGAGGACATCCAGCGCACCGCGCTCGTGGCGCACGACTACGGCGTGTCGGTCGCGCAGGAGCTGCTCGCGCGCCGGCAGGAGGGGGCGCCGGCCGCCGAGCTCGAGTCGCTGCTGCTGCTCAACGGCGGCCTCTACCCGGAGCTGCACCGCCGCCAGCCGGTGCAGACGGCGCTGCTGGACCCGCAGCAGGGGCCGCAGATCAGCGCGCATCTGACGCCGGAGCTGTTCATCGCAGGGCTCGCGCCGACGTTCGCGCCCGGCTACGACGCGGCGGGCGACAGCGCGGACATCTGGGAGTCGACCGCGCGCGGCGGCGGCGAGCGGATCATGCACCTGCTGATCCACTACATCCGCGACCGCGAACAGCACGGCGCGCGGTGGACGCGTGCGCTCGAGACGACGGACGTGCCGCTCAGCTTCGTCTGGGGGATGCTCGATCCGGTCTCAGGCGCGCACATGGCCGAGCGGATCCGCGAGCGGGTCCCCGGCGCGCGCTTCGCCGCGCTCGAGGACGTCGCGCACTGGCCCCCGCTTGAAGCGCCCGCTCGGGTGGCCGCGGCGCTGCTCGACTAGCTGGCGTGGGGCGGCGCGGGATGCCCCCACTCCGCGCCGCCCACGCCTTCTTGCTCAACACGACCGACCCTCTCGACGGCCCGGTCCCCGTGCAGCAGTGCCAACTGCGCGGGCCGCTTGCGTGTTGCAGCAACTAAGTCAGGATCGTCTGTTCGAGAGCTTCCTTGCTTTCGATCCCGGCGACGTTTTTCGCGATCACGTTCAGGCGTAGTTTCTTGGTGGCTGACAGCGCCGGGATCGTGAATTTCGTATTCGTGCTCTTCTGTTCGACTTTGCAGCTTGTCGCCGTCGTGCAGATCTTCCATTCGTATTCGTAGGTGATCGGCTGGCTGCCCGTCCAGGTGCCTTCTTTGGCTTCGACGGTGAGGCCGCTGCCGGCCACGCCCACGATCAGCGGAAGGACGGTGTTCGTCGGTTTGATACCGGCGACTTCGGCCGTCGGTTCCGATTGCATGCTCGCCGTGCCGGCGATGTTTTTGGCGATCACCTTGGCGCGCATCTTGTGGCCGATGTCGCCCACCACGAGCGTGTAGGTCGCGAGCACAGACGGGGCCTGTGCGGTCGAGCATTCGGCGCCGGCGACGTTGCAGCGCAGCCATTCGTATTCGAACGTGATCGGTTCGGTGCCGCTCCATTTGCCGGAGGAGGCGGTGAGGCTCTGGCTTTCGGTCGTGGTGCCCGAGACTTTCGGCGCTTCGGTGTTGGTCGGTTTCACGCCCTGAACTTCTGCCGTGGTGGCCGATTCCTTTTCGGTCGAGCCGGCGACGTTTTTGGCTGTGACGACGACGCGCAGCCTGTGCCCTGCGTCGGCGTCTTTGACCACGTATTTCGATGTGCTGGCGCCGGAGACATCGGCGCATTCCGTGCCGGAACTGGTGCACTGCTGCCAGCGGAACGCGTAGGCGATCGGTTCGGTCCCGGTCCACGTGCCTTCCGTCGCGGTCAGTTCTTGCCCCGTCACGGCCACGCCGACAACGGTTGGTGCCACCGAGTTGGACGGTTTGACCCCGCCGACCGTCGCGGTCGCATTCGATTCCTTTTCGCCTTTGCCCGCGACGTTGGTCGCGATCACCTTCACGCGGAGGGTGTGGCCCACGTCCGCGGGCTGGATCGTGTAGTTCGTGAGCACCGACGGTGTCGCGGCCTGGGCACACGCTTTCCCTTCCGTGTTGCAGCGCAGCCATTCGTATTCGAACGTGATCGGTTCCGTGCCGCTCCATTTGCCGCTCGCGGCGGTCAGCGACTGGCCGGCGGTGGGTGTGCCGGAGACGCTGGGCACTTCGGTGTTGTTCGGTGCGACGCCCGCGACTTCTGCCGTGGTCGCCGATTCCTTTTCGGTCGTGCCGGCGACGTTTTTGGCGGTCACGACGACGCGCAGCTTGTGGGCGGCATCGGCATCCCTGATCACGTACGTCGATTTGTTCTCGCCGGTGACGTTCGTGCATCCCGTGCCTGCTTTGCTGCACTGCTGCCACTGGAACGCGTAGGTGATCGGCGCGGTGCCGGTCCAGAGGCCTTCGTTGGCGGTCAGCGTCTGACCCGTGACGGCCAGGCCGAGCACGCTCGGCGCCACCGTGTCGAACGGGGCGATTCCCGCGACGCTCGCCGTCGGCGCCGATTCTTGTTCACTGCTTCCGGCGACGTTTTTGGCGAGCACGTTCACGCGCAGCCTGTGGCCCACATCGGCGGCGACGACGGAGTAGGTGGGAAGCGCCGAGGGTGCTGCGGCCTGCGTGCATGCTGCGCCGGACGTGTTGCAGCGCAGCCATTCGTATTCGAGCGTGACCGGTTCGGTACCCGACCATTTCCCGCCGGACGCCGTCAGGACCTGGCCTTCTTTCGCTTCGCCGGAGATCGAGGGCGCTTCGGTGTTTTTCGGGCCGACGCCGAGGACTTCGCTCGTCGTCGACGATTCCTTTTCGGTCGTGCCGGAGACGTTTTTGGCGCTCACGACCACGCGCAGCGTGTGGCCGGCGTCGCCGTCGGCGACTTTGTAGGTCGAGCTCGCCGCGCCTGTGATGTCTTCGCAGCCCGTGCCGGCTTTGCTGCACTGCTGCCACTGGAACGTGTAGCTGATCGGCGCCGTGCCGGTCCAGACGCCTTCGCTGGCGGTCAGCGTCTGACCCGTGACGGCCAGGCCGAGCACGCTCGGTGCGAGCGTGTTCGCCGGTGCTTTGCCGGTGACGGTCGCGGTCGGTTCGGATTCGGCTTCGCCGCTGCCGGCGATGTCTTTCGCGAGCACGTTGACGCGCAGCGTGTGCCCCACGTCAGCGGCCTGTGCGGTGTAGGCGGAGAGAACCGACGGCGCCTGTGCGGTCGTGCACGCGCCGCCCGTGGTGTTGCAGCGCAGCCATTCGTATTCGAACGTGATCGGTTCGGTGCCGCTCCATTTGCCGGACGTCGCGGTCAGGATCTGCCCTTCCTTCGCTTCGCCGGAGACGACCGGAAGTTCGGTGTTGGTCGGCGCGACGCCCACGATTTCGCTGCTGGGCGAGGAGGTCGCGGAGGCTTCGCCTGCGCCGTTGGAGGCTGTGACGGTCACGCGCAGCGCGTGGCCCGCGTCGCTATCGGGGATCGTGAATTTGCTGCTGGTGGCGCCGCCGATTTCTTCGCATTCGCCACCCGAGGCGTTGCACAGCTGCCACTGGAACGCGTACGTGGGCGAGGTGCCTTTCCACGTGCCTTCGGTCGCCGTCAGTTCCTGGCCGGCTACCGCCAGCCCGAGGATCTGCGGCGTCACGATGTTTTCCGGCGCGGTTTCGCCGCCGCCGGTGATGCCTGTTTCCGGCGAGGTAGCGGACGCTTTGCCGTGCGAGTTG
>DASWSH010000207.1:0-13553 GCA_036402735.1 Solirubrobacteraceae bacterium
AGCTGATCGAGGAGTACCGGCGCAGAGCGGGGGTCAAGGCGTGAAGCTGCAGACGCACTCCTGGCCCAGCAGCTACGAGGACGAGGCGAAGCCGCGCGTCGGCTTCTTCACCGACACGAGCGTGTGCATCGGCTGCAAGGCGTGTGAGGTCGCGTGCAAGGAGTGGAACCACGTGCCGGAGTCCGTCGAAGGCTTCACCGGCCACTCCTACGACAACAGCGTCGATCTCGGCGCCGACCGCTGGCGCCATGTCGCCTTCATCGAGCAGCGCAAGGAGCTCGGCGTCGACGGAGGCGGATCGCTCGCGCAGAGCGCCTCGCTGGACGATCTGGTCGGGCAGGCCGGGCTCGGCACCTACCAGGACGGCGAGGGCATGCGCTGGCTGATGGCCTCCGACGTGTGCAAGCACTGCACCGACGCGGCCTGCCTGGAGGTGTGCCCAACAGGCGCGCTGTTCCGTACCGAGTTCGGCACCGTCGTCGTGCAGGAGGACGTGTGCAACGGCTGCGGCTACTGCGTGCCCGCCTGCCCGTTCGGGGTGCTCGACAAGCGCGAGGGCGACGGCCGTGTGTGGAAGTGCACGCTCTGCTACGACCGCCTCAAGGACGACAAGGAGCCCGCCTGCGCGCAGGCCTGCCCGACGCAGTCGATCAAGTTCGGCGAGCTGGAGGACCTGCGCGAGGTGGCCGAGAAGCGCCTGGCGGCGCTGAGCGAGGCGGGCGCGAGCAGCGCGCAGCTGTACCTGCACGGCGAGGACGGCGTCGGCGGCGCCGGCGCGTTCTTCCTGCTGCTCGACGAGCCCGAGGTGTACGGCCTGCCGCCCGACCCCGTCGACACGACGCGCGAGCTCGGATCGACCTGGGCGGCGACCGGCATCGCCGCGCTCGGCCTCGGCGCCGCGGTCGCCGCAGCCGTGTTCGGGGGCCGCAGGTGAGCGCGGCTGCGGGCGGCACCGCCGACACCCGCGCCCAGCCGGCGCCGCCACGCGATTCCTACTACGGGCAGCCGATCATCAAGGAGCCGGTATGGACGCCGGAGATCCCCTGGTACTTCTTCTTCGGCGGGCTCGCCGGCGCCTCCGGCACGCTCGCGCTGCTGTGCGGCTCGCGCCACCCGGCGCTGGCGCGCCGAGCATGGCTCACCTCGATGGCGGGGCTGACGATCAGCCCGGCGCTGCTGATCTCCGACCTCGGCCGCCCGGAGCGCTTCCTGCACATGCTGCGCATGTTCAAGGTCACCTCGCCGATGAGCGTCGGCTCGTGGGTGCTCGCCGGCAGCGGCGCGACCACGGCGGTCGCCGCGGCGCACACGGTGACCGGCCGCCTGCCGCTTCTGGCGCGCGTGTGCCGTCCGCTCGCAGGCCTGCTCGGGCTGCCGCTTGCGACCTACACCGGCGCGCTGATCGCACAGACTGCCGTGCCCGCGTGGCACGAGGCGCGCCGCGAGCTGCCCGCGCTGTTCGGTGCGGGCGCCGCGGTCAGCGCCGGCGCGGCGGCGGTTGCGCTCGCGCCGGTCGATCAGGCCGAGCCGGCCCGGCGCCTCGCCCTGATCGGCGCCACCGCCGAGCTCGCGCTGGTCGCACTGATGGAGCACCGCCTCGAGGATCTCGGCGAGCCCTACCACGAAGGCGCCGCCGCGGCGTACGGTCAGAGCGCTCGCGCCCTGACCGTCGCCGGCGCGATGATGCTCGCCGGGCCGGCGCGCCGGCGCCGCAGCGCCGCGGTGGCGGGCGGCGCGATGCTGCTCACCGGCGCGTTGTGTGAGCGCTGGAGCGTGTTCAAGGCGGGCCTCCAATCGGCGCGCGACCCCAAGTACACGGTGTCCTCGCAACGGCGCCGGATCCGCGGCGGGCGCGGGCACGATGCGAGCCGGCGCGCGCCTTCCGGCGAGCGTGGCCACGGTGCGAACGGACGTGTCGGCGAGGCACACGCCTGACGATGCCGACCGACGTGGAGATCAGCCGTGCGCTCAACGCGCTGTCGACCACGCTGCGCGACCAGCGGCCGGCGGGGTTCGATGCGGCGCGCGTCGAGCAGATCGTCACCGGCGCGCTGGGTGGAGAGGAAGCCATGGTCGCCGAGGCGACGGGCCCGGCGACGGGCGAGCTGCACATCCGTGAGGACGGCCGGCTCGTTGCGGCGATCCGGCTCGCCGACGGCCAGTGGACGGTCGAACGCAAGCTGCACGCAGGCGAATCGTCGTGGGCGCTGCCACAGCCCGCCTACGACGAACAGCGCGCGAGCGCGCAGGCCGGAGAGAGCTGATGCTGCTCACCGCCGCGGACGTTCGCGACTGGATCGGCCGTCCCGCGATGGACCCCTACGGCGAGCCGCTCGGCGAGGTCGCCGCGATCTTCGTCGACGGCCGTTCCGGGATCCCGCATTGGCTGCTGCTCGCCGACCCCTCCGCCCGCGAGGGCCGGCTCGCACCGCTCAGAGGCGCGTTGCGCAGCGGCCGCCACATCCGTGTCGTGCCCACGGCGGAGCAGGTGCGGGGCGCGCCCGCCGCGCGCGTCGGCGAGGAGGTCGACGAGCAGACGCTCGCACGCGCAGCCGCGCACTACGGGCTGCGAGCGGGCGGGGCGGACCGGGATGGGCCGGCGCGAGGCGAGGCAGGCGGCGCCGTGCCAGGCGGCGCCGGCACCGGCGCGGGCGCGGGCGGGGAACGTGCCGGGCCGTCCGGCGCGCAGCGCCGAGAGCTGGTGCAGGGCCTGCGTGCCGCTCACGCGATGGAGCAGGCGTCGCTGGCGCTGCTGGGCGCGATGCGCCGGCGAGCGAGCGACGCCGAGCTGGCTCATGACCTGCTGCTGCACGGCAAGGCGACCGATCAGCACGCCGAGCGCGTCCGCTTGCGGCTAGAGGAACTCGGCGGCAAGCGCGTGCGGGCGCTCGAGTTGATCGCCAGGATCGGCGCCCGCATGTTCGCCCAGCTCGGACGGCTCAACAAGGGCTCAGAGGCGGTCGACCTGCAGACGGCGTGCCGCTTCGAGCAGTCCGAGGCCGACGCCTATGCCGGCCTCGGAGATCTCGCGCAGCGCAGCGGCGACCTGCCCACCGCGGGCTTGTGCGAGGCCAACCGCGCCGACGAGCTGGCGATGGTGCTGACGCTGCAGAACCACCGCCGGCACTAGCCGCCGAGCCGGTGCAGCGCGGCGCGCAGCGCGCGTGCGGCCGGCTCGAGCTCCTCCGCGGCCAGCGTGCGCGGGTCGACGATCAGACGTCCATCGGCGATGCGCGCGACGAGCGGCGGCTCGCCCTCGCGCAACGCTCGCGCGAGCGCTTCCACGTCGCCATGCGGCGGGAGCAGCGCGACGGCCGCCCCGGGCAGCTCCAGCAGCGGCAGCGCGCCGCCGCCGACGCGCGCGACCGCCTCGATCACCGCGCCGCCGCAGGCAGCCGCGAGCGTGCGCGCGCGCCGTGCCTGCTCGGCGGGGTCGAGCGTGAGCATCGCCAGCACCGGGATCTCGCGCGACGCGCGCGCCGGGTCGCGGTACAGCGCCAGCGTCGCCGCGAGCGCCGCCAGCGGCAGCCGGCCGATGCGCAGCGCCCGCGCGAGCGGGTGACGCCGCGCGCGTGCGACAGCTGCGCCGGCTCCGACGAGGATCCCGCCCTGCGGGCCGCCGAGCAGCTTGTCGGCGCTGAAGCAGACGAGTTCGGCGCCGGCGGCTACGGAACGCCGCACGCCCGGCTCGCCGGCCAGCACCTCGAGCTGTTCGTCGAGCGCTCCCGAGCCGAGGTCGTCGACGACCGGCGCGCCAAGCCCGCAGAGCTGCTCGATCGGCACGTCCTCGACGAAGCCGCTGGTGCGGAAGTTCGACTGATGCACGCGCAGCACGATCGCCTCCGGGTGCTCCCGGAGCGCGTGCTCGTAGTCCGCCGGGCGCGTCCGGTTGGTGGTGCCGACCTCGACCATCTCGAGCCCCGCCTGCGCGACCACCTCAGGGATGCGAAAGCCGCCGCCGATCTCGACCAGCTGGCCGCGCGAGACGATCACCGAGCGGCCCTCGCCGAGCGCCGCGACCGCGAGCAGCACAGCGCCCGCTCCGTTGTTGACGACGATCGCGTCCTCCGCCCCCGTCAGCTCGCGCAGCAGCGCGCGCACGTGCTCGTCGCGGCTGCCCCTGCGGCCGCTCTCGAGGTCCATCTCCAGGTTCGAATAGCCCGCCGCAGCGTCGCGCACCGCCTCGAGTGCCGTCTGCGCGAGCGGCGCACGGCCGAGGTTGGTGTGGATCACAACGCCCGTCGCGTTCAGCACCCGCCGCAGCGAGAGGCGCAGGCGCCGGCGCGCGAGCGCGATCAGATCCGCGTCGTCCTGCGCTCCGGCCAGAAGCTCCAGGCGCCGCTGTGCGAGCACCTCGCGCGCCACCGCCACCGCCTCCGCCGCGGTCGGCGGCCCGACCGCGCCCGCTTCGCTCTCGCGCAGCTGCTGGGCGAGGCGCTCGACCGACGGCAGTCCGCGCAGGCGCGGCTGTGCATCGGCCGTGCTCACGTCACCCGTTCCCGCTGCGCGTCCCGCTCCGATCGCTGCGCGCCGGGCGCCCGCGAGAGCACGCGGCTGTCGTCGGGCAGCCGCCGTGTCACCCGTAGCGCGTCGAGGTGCTCGAGGAACGCCTGCGCAGCCTTGCGCGACAGGCCCAAAGCGTCGCGCACGCCGGCGAGGGTGACCGACCCCTCGGCCGCGAGCAGCGCGAGCACGTCCGCGTGCACGCGAGCGAGTACCGCTGCGTGCGCATAGAGCCGGCCGCTCACCCTGACGGCCCGCCCACGCTCGCGCAGCTCCCCCAGCAGCCGCGCCTGCTCGCCGATCTGCGCCTCGGAGAGCAGCGAGGTGTCCGCCTCGATCAGCCGCTGCTCGAGCTCCGCCAGATCGCGCTCGCCCTGCTCGCCGATCTCCTGTGGCGCGGCTGCGCTCGGCCGGACCGTGCCCGCCTGCTGCCCCTTCGCGCCGTGCGCTCGTGTTGCAGACCTCTCGCCGGCCGCAGGCGGCAAATCGGCGCCGGCGCGGATCGCGCGCAGTCGCGCCAGCACGTCCTCGCGGCGGCCGTGGCGCGCGGCGCTCGGATCGAGCACCTCGCCGCCGCCGAGCGTGTCCGGTGGCGCGAGCCGCCGCACGACCAGCCGGTCGCCGCGCCGCGCGAGCACGGGGCGCTCGAGGCGCAGCTGCCACAGCGCGCCGCCGAGCTCCGCAAGACGCCCCGCGACCGAGCGGGTGCCGTGGTGCACCTGCACGCGCATGCCGTGCTCGGCGTCGCGCAGCTCCAGCGCGCAGTCGAGCACGCGCGACTCCGCAACAGCTCCGGGCTCGGCGAGCACGTCGCCCGGCGCGAGAAGCTCCGGGCGCACGCCGGCGAGGTTCACCGCCACGCGCTGGCCCGACAGCGCACGTTCGGTGGGCTCGCCGTGCACCTCGACGCCGCGTACGCGCACGCGCAGGTCGCTCGGCAGCGACGCGAGCGTGTCACCCGCGGCGACGGACCCCGACCAGAGCGTGCCGGTCACGACCGTGCCGCGCCCGCGAACCGTGAAAACGCGATCGATGTGCAGCAGCGCCGCGCCGGGTGCGGCCCCGCGGCCGGTCACGGACGACGCCGCCTCGCCGAGCGCTTTCAGCAGCTGCTCGAGCCCGCTCCCTGTGCGCGCCGAGCAGGCGACGACGGGTGCGCCCGGCAGCAGCTCCGCCGCTTCGCCCGAGGCGCGGGCGGGATCGGCGAGGTCGGCCTTCGTCACGGCCACGACACCGGCGCGCACGCCGAGCGCACGCAGCACCGCGGCGTGCTCGACGGTCTGCGGCATCACGCCATCGTCGGCGGCGATGACCATCAGGTACAAGTCGATGCCGGTCGCGCCGGCGACCATCGTGCGCACGAAGCGCTCGTGGCCGGGCACGTCGACGAGCGAGATGCGCGTTCCCGACGGCAGCGTCAACGGCGCGTAGCCGAGCGCGATCGTGAGGCCCCGCGCCTTCTCCTCGGGCAGGCGGTCCGTGTCGACGCCGGTGAGCGCGGCCACGAGCGTCGTCTTGCCGTGATCGACATGCCCCGCCGTGCCCAGCGTGAGCGGCTCGCCGCTCATCGCCCGAGCCGTGTCGGATACGGAGCGGCGAAGGAGTCGAACCTTCCCGGCGCGCGCGGCGCGCCGCCAACGGCTTTGAAGGCCGTTCGGGGCACCGGCCCCGGGCCGCTCCACAAGCGGTATCGCCGGCAGCGCAAGGCGCTACACCACGTCGATCATTCCCGGCTCGCCCTGCACGAGCCGGCCGACCACGGGGCCGTGCAGCTCGTGCGCGCGGTCCGGGGGCAGCGCGACGAGCAGGCCGCCGGAGGTGGTCGGGTCGGCGAGCAGGCGCCGCATCCAGATCGGCACGGCCGGATCGAAGCGCGCGAAGGCCTCGGCCCATGCGGCGTTGCGCCGGCCGCCGCCCGACAGGCCCGGGCAATGCGCCTGCTCGCCCGCCTCGCCGGATGCCGCGCGCTCGCCGGAGGGCGCACCGTCGCCGGATGCGGCGCCGTCGCCGGAGGCCGCACCCTCGCCGGATGCCTCGCCCTCCCCGGATACCACGCCGTCGGCGCCCAACAGAAGGTCGACACCGTCGAGATACGGCACGGCGGCCGCGTCGACGCGCGCGGCAATGCCGCTCTCGCGGCACAGGTGATGCAGGTGCCCCAGCATGCCGAACCCCGTGACGTCGGTCATCGCGTGCGCACCGGCCGCCACCGCCGCGGCGGACTCCCGCTCGTTGAGCTGGACCATCGTCTCGACGGCCGCCGCCAGCATGGGCTCGTCGCGGTTGCCATGGTTGCGCGCCGCCATCACGGCGCCCACGCCGAGCGGCTTCGTCAGCACGAGCGCGTCGCCGGCCACTCCACCGGCGTTCGTGAGCAGCCGCGCAGGGTCGACCACGCCTGTCACCGCCAGCCCGTACTTCGGCTCGGAGTCCTCGATCGAATGGCCACCCACGATCGAGGCGCCCGCCTCGCGCACGACCGTCGCGCCGCCTTCCATCACGCGTGCCAGCACGCCTGCGCCGAGACGTTCGAGCGGGAAGGCGACGATGTTCAGCGCGGTCAGCGGCCGGCCGCCCATCGCGTAGACGTCCGACAGCGCGTTGGCCGCAGCGATCCGGCCGAAGTCGTAGGGGTCGTCGACCGGCGGCGTGAAGAAGTCCACTGTCTGCACGAGCGCCAGCTCCTCGCTGAGGCGATACACCGCGGCGTCGTCGCTCGTCGCCGACCCCACGAGCAGGCGCTCGTCCGGCGCGCCGCCGCCGAGTCCATCCAGCAGGCCGAGCAGCTCGCCCGGGGGCAGCTTGCACCCGCACCCCGCGCCCGCGGCGAGACTCGTGAGCGGCGGAGTCTGCTCCGCAGCGGTGACTGCAACGGCGCCGTCGGCCATCGCCCGGATGCTACCCCTCGCGAAACGCCGCCACGCGCCCGCGGTTGCGCGCGCGGCGCACGAGAGCGGCGCTCAGTGAAGCGCTGCCGAGGCGTGTCCGCGCGGCTGCAGCTCGAACAGCTCGTAACCCGCGCGCAGCACCGGCATCGAGACGTTGCGCACTGCGACCTCGCCGATCGCCCCGGCGAAGGTGCCGGCGTGGGCGTGTCCGTGCAGCACCAGATCGGGCTCGTGCTGCAGGATCGGCGCGGCGAGGCGGTCGTTGCCCAGGAACACCCAGATGCCGTCGGGCTCGCCCACGAGTGTCTCGCGCGTCGGCGAGTAGTGCAGCAGCACGATTCGCAGCGGACACAGCGCGACCTGCTGCAGGCCTCGCTGCAGCGCCTCGACGTCGCGGCCCGCCTCGCGGTACAGCGCGCGCAGCATCGGCTCGCCGAAGTCGTCGAGGTGCGAGTGCCCGGAGAAGCCGCCGACGAAGCCCTTCGTGCCGACGATGCCGACCTCGTGCCCGCCGGCCTCGAGCTGCGCCGCGCCGCCTTCGAGCACCTGCACTCCGCCTCCCTGCAGCTCCGCGACGAGCTCGTCCCGGCGGTTCGCGTGCCAGTCGTGGTTGCCCAGCACGGCGAACGTCGGCAGTGCGATCTCGGCGCAGATGCGCGCCAGCGCAGCGCCTTCCTCGGGCTCGCCGAGGCTCGTCAGATCGCCGGCGAGCAGCAGCAGGTCCGCCTCCTGCGCGACGCCCTCCAGCGCCTCGCGCACCTGCCGCTCGCGCTGCGGTGAGCAGTGCAGGTCGCCGCTCGCGGCCACCCGCAGCGGGCGGCCGTCCTCAGCGGCCGCCGGAGCCTGGGCCGCCGGCTCTGCGGAGGGCTGTTGGTGTGCGTGCGCCGTCCCGCTGCACTACCCGCGGTAGTCGCGCGCGACGCGGGTACCTGGACGAGATGGCCTGCGCGCACGACGAGATCATCGCCACACTGCGCACCGCCGCCGGCGCGCTGCGGGACGCGGACGTGCCGTTCATGCTCGGCGGCAGCATCGGCTGCTGGGCGCGCGGCGGACCGCGCTCGCAGAACGACCTCGACCTGATGCTGGCGCACGAGGACGTCGAGCGGGCGCTCGAGGTACTCGTCGCGGCCGGGATGCGGGCAGAGCACCCTCCCGAGGACTGGCTCGCGAAGGTCTTCGACGGCGAGGTGATGGTCGACCTGATCCACGAACCGCTCGGGATCGGAAGCGTCACGCGCGAGATGATCGACTCGGCGGAGCGCCTGTCGGTGGTCGCGATCGACATGCCGGTGATGTCGCTCGAGGACATCATCGTCGCGAAGCTGCTGGCGATCAACGAGCAGCGGCTCGACTACGGCCCGCCGCTCGAAATCGCGCGGGCGCTGAGAGAGCGCGTCAACTGGCCCGAAGTGCGCGAGCGCAGCGGCAGCTCGCCCTACGCGCGCGCGTTCTTCGCGCTGCTCACCGAGCTGGAGATCGTGGCGCCGGAACAGTCCGGGCCCGAACCCGCATGACCGGCCGACCGCAGGGAGGGTAAGGAACGGGGATGGCCGAGCGAGCGCAGGCCGGGCGGCGACTGGACCCGGAGGTGTTCCGCCTGCCGGTGGGCAAAATCCGCGAGGGCTGGTACACCGACGCGTACTTCAACCTGGCCAAGCAGCTGCTCGAAGCGGAAGACCGGCACGTGCGCGTGGTGATGCAGGTGTTCCAGCGCCACAGCGCGCCGCTGGGCGGCGTCGACGAGGCGATCGCGGTGCTCAGACGCTGCTCGGGCAGGCGCCACGCAGACGGCAGCTGGGAGGATGGCTGGCCGCAGCTGCAGGTCAGTGCGCTGTACGAGGGCGATGAGATCTCGCCGTATGAGACGGTGCTGAGGATCGAGGGCGACTACGCGCTGTTCGTACACCTCGAGACGGTGTACCTCGGCTGCCTGGCGCGCCGCACGCTGATCATGCGCAACGTGCGCGAGGTCGTGGAGGCGGCACGCGGCAAGGCGATCCTGTTCTTCCCCGCGCGGCACGACCACTGGCTGGTGCAGACGGGCGACGGCTGGGCGGCGCAGGTCGCCGGCGCGATCGGCGTCTCGACGGATGCGCAGGCGTCGTGGTGGGGCGGGCGCGGCGTCGGCACCGTGCCGCACGGTCTGATCGCCGCCTTCGGCGGCGACACGATCGCGGCCGCGCGCGCGTTCGCCGACCGCTACGCCGCGGAGATGAACGTGACCGTGCTCGTCGACTTCGACAACGACTCGGTGACGACCGCGCTGGCCGTCGCCGACGCCTTGGGCGAGCGTCTGTGGGGCGTGCGCCTGGACAGCTCCGGCACGCTCGTCGACCGCAGCCTGTTCGAGGAGATGGAGCGCGAGGCCAACTTCGACCCCCGCGGGGTCAACATGCGGCTGGTGCAGACGGTGCGGCGCGCGCTCGACGAGGCGGGCCACGAGCGCGTGAAGATCGTCGTTTCGGGCGGCTTCGACGCGGCCAAGATCCGCTCCTTCGAGCAGGCCGGCGCGCCGGTCGACGCCTATGGCGTGGGCTCTTCGCTGGTACGTGGCGAGAACGACTTCACGGCCGACGTCGTGCTCGTGGAGGGCCGACCGGGTGGCAAGCGCGGCCGCCCGTACCGGCCGAACCCGCGCCTGCAGCCCGTCGTCTGACGCACGCGCTCCCGCCACCTCCGATTAATCGTCGTCGTGACCCCCGCGGGCGGACCGCGCGCAGCTCAGCCGCCGGCGGCGTCCCCGAACCACTCCGCGGCGGCGGCCAGCACCTCGGCGGGCGCCTCCTCGGCAAGGAAATGGCCGGCGCCCGCGACCCGTCGCACCTCCAGCATCCCGCTCGATTGGGGCGTGAGGATGCGGTCGATCCCGCTGTTCTGACCCATCAGCAGCAGCGTCGGCACCGACAGCTCGGCGGAGCGGTCGCCACGGCGCAGCGACGCAGGCAGCTCGCGGGTGAGGAACGTGCGGTAGATCGCCGAGCTCGCCTGCGCACGCGCCGGCTCGCGCAGGCGCTGCGCGTAGAGTTCGAGATCCTGCTCGTTCCACTGATACAGGGGCCCGGTGGCGAGCCGGATGATCGCGCGGACCAGCCCCGGCCCGCTCATCAACATGCGCCGGCCCAGCGGAGTCGCGAGCAGCACCTGGTAGGAGACGAGCAGCGGCAGCGCAACCTGGCGCGGCCGCGGGCGTCCCGGCCACGGCGGCGGGATGTCGAGCGCGATCATGCGCCGCACGCGCTGCGGATGCTCCAGCGCCAGCAGAAACGCGGCGTACCCGCCCCAGTCGTGGCCGATCACGAAGGCCTGCTCGATGCCCTCGTGATCCAGCAGCTCGAGCACGTCGTCGGCGAACGTGCTCTTCGCGTAGTCGCCCGGCGGCGCATCCGACCAGCCGAGACCGCGCAGGTCGGGAGCGAGCACGCGATAGCGCGTTGCGAGCTGGGGGATCAGATGCCGGTGACTCCACCAGTGCTGCGGCCAGCCATGCAGCAGCACGAGCGGCGGTCCCTCGCCGGCTTCGGCCACGTGCATGCGCAGCTCGCGCAGCTGCACGCGGCGGTGCGTCACGCCCGGCAACTCGGGCAGGTTCTCGAAGCCGTTCTCTTCGGGCGCGGACATGTCCTTGATCTCTACCCGTTCGCGGGCGTGACGCGCGCGGCGACTGCGCGACGCGGCGCGGCGGCGCTCAGCTCTCCTCGAGCCGCGGCTGCATGATCTCGTCGTGCAGCAGCTTCACCGCCGCGGCGACCGGGATCGCGACCAGCGCGCCGACGATGCCGAGCAGCGCGCCGCCGAGCAGGGTGGCGATCACGGTCACGATGCCGGGCACCGCCACTGTGCTGCGCATGATGCGCGGCGTCAGCAGGTAGTCCTCGAGGAAGCGGTAGAAGGCATAGAAGCCGCCCGTCGCGAGCGCGACCGGGAACGACACCGTCAATGCGACCAGCGAGACGATCAGGCCGCCGATCGTCGAGCCGATGATCGGGATCAGGTCGAGCAGCCCGACCAGCAGCCCCTGCAGCAGCGCGTACGGGATGCCGAAGGCCAGCGCCCAGGCGGCAGTCAGCACTGCGGCGATCAACGAGAGCAGCAGGTTGCCGAGCACGTAGCCGCCGACGCGGTCCAGTATCTCGTCGCTCAGCAGCACCATCCGCGGGCGGCGAGTGCGCGGCGCGAGCAGATACAGCGCGCGCCGCACGCGCGGCATGTCGACCAGCAGGTAGATCGAGACGACCGTGACCAGCACGAACGAGGAGATGAAGCCGAGGATCGCCTTGCCGATGCCGACCACGCTCTGGAACGACGAGCCGCCTTTGAGCAGCTTCTGCAGGCCCTTGACGATGTGGAATTTCGCGTCGAGTTCGCCAAAGGTCTTGCTCCTGCGGTCGAGGCTGCGCAGGTAGCCGGGCAGGTCCTTCGACAGCGTCGTCGCCTGTTCGGTCACGACCGGCACGGCCAGCGCGAGGAAGCCGGCGACCGTGCCCAGCAACAGCAGCACGACGAGCGACACGGCTGCCCAGCGCGGCAGGCCGTGCCGGTACAGCCACAGCACCAGCGGGTCGAGGCCGACCGCGATGAAGAACGCCAGGCCGAGCAGCACCAGCACCTGTCCCGCCGACACCACTGCCCACGCGAGCGCCACCGCGCAGGCAACGCCGAGCGCTGCAGTGAAGCCGACGACGAACGGCGCCTTGCGGTCGAACGGTGCACCCACCTCTCCGAACGCCGTCTGCTCGGTGATGCCCGCCTGCGCCTCCGCGCGCGCGCGAATGTCGTCGAGCACCTCCTGCGTGGGCTCCTCGTCGGCCAGCTCCGCCGAGATCTGCTCCTCGACCTGGCCGGCGCCCCCCTCGCCCTGTGCCTGTGGCGCGCTCACCCGCCTTCAGCCGTCTGTCGGCGCAGTTCTTCGTTTTCTTTTTCGAGCTTGTGCTGATTCGCTTCGGCTTCCACGCGGCGCTGTTCGTTCGCCGCGTTCGGCGGCGCCTGCGTGACCGTGCTGGCGGTGACGGTGTTGGTGCGCACCACGACCCGCGGCTGCACGACGGTGTGCGTGCTCGTCACCGTGCTTGTCGCGCCGGCGCTGCGCGAGGATTCGCCGCTGTTGCCGATCGCGTAGCCCAGCACCGCGCCCAGCAGCAGCGCGATCACGGCCGTGCCGAGCGTCGCCCAGGGATTGCTCCACCACGGGTCCTCGGGCGGATACGGCGGTGGAGCTCGTTCCTCCACGACCGGTGCATAGACGGGCTCGCGAGGTACGCGCGCGGCGGGTGGAGGCGGCGCCGGTCCGCGCAGCGCCTCGGTCGGCTGCGTCGGGTCGCTGCGCCGGCCTGGCTGCTCCGGAGTGCTCATGGTCGCCAACAGCTACCCGCGCCGGCGCACCCCGAAGCGCAGCGCGGACCGGTGGGCGAGCGCACGAAAACGCCGCGGCCGCCCGCGCAAACGGGCTGCACGCGGCGCTCGTGCTACGTCATGCTTGATGCCGGTTGGCTTCTAGTAGACCGCGCCGCGCCGGCCGCCGAAGAAGACGACGAGCGCGAGAAGCGCGAGCAGGAACAACAGCGGGTGAACGGCGATGCCGCCCACGATCGCAAGAGCCAACAGGACTATTACCAAAGCGAGAATCATGGTTGAACCTCCCTTCTGGGGAGTGATCTGCCCGGCGCCGGCCGGCCACAAACCGGCGGCCGCAGGCAGTGCCCGAGTTCTGACAATCGTGGGCTTGAGCGGCCCGGCGGCAAATGTGGGTAAGTACCTTTGAAGGGTCGTGGCTAAGATGCTCCGGCAAGGCCGCAAGGAGGAACGGTGGAGAGGATGAAAGGGCCTCGAGCGCTCGGAGCGCTCGCCCTCGTCGTGACGCTGTCGGCGCTGTTGACGCTCGGCGCGCTGCCGGCCGCCGCGCCGGCAGTGATCGTGCAGGTCGCAGGACGGACGCTCTCCTTCCAACCGATCCACCCCGGTGGTGCCAGCCAGGCGAACCCGCAGGCGAAATCCGGTCAGCCGCTCCTCTACCACGGCGGCCGCGTGATGACGTCGAACACCAACTACGCCTTCTATTGGGACCCGGCCGGCGGACCGGAATTCCCGGGCGGCTACCAGACGGGCCTGAACCGCTACTTCGAAGACGTCGCGCATGACAGCGGCGCCAAGAAGACGATCGAC